>JBGPJH010000206.1:0-6178 GCA_041485305.1 Vicinamibacteria bacterium
CTGGTGAACGGGCTCAGGTGCTCGATCGGGCCCGACGGCCTCCCACAGCAGACGACCGTCTGCCCGCCTGAAGCTCACCACCGCCACCCGTCCGTCGGTATACGCGGTCGTCAGAAAAATGCGATCGCCCCAGACGATGGGCGACGAATGGCCGCGGCCCGGAACCCGTGTGCGCCAGAGAACGTTCTGGGTGTCCGACCAGGTATCTGGGTAGCCCGAGTCCACCGCAAGACCCTGGCCTGACGGTCCACGCCATCGCGGCCAGAACCCCGACGCTGCAATCATGCTCACCGACTGATCAGGCGAGGACTGCGCCCGTGTTCCGCTCCCCGAATACGCGGTGGCCAGCGCTGACAGAGCCACCAGAATCGCAGCGCTCGGCCAACGCCGGGTCACCGAGCCACCTCGATCACGACCATCGAGTGTACACCGGACCACGTGATGGTTGTCGTGCGGCGCGAGCTGTAGGGCGTTGCCGGTCAGGCCTGTGCCCGCCTGTACCGGTGACGCACGGCCCCCAGGAAGGCGATGCCGGCGACGAGCCACCACAACGAAGCGAACTCGTTGCGGTCTGACGAGATGTCGTAGTCCAATCTGATACCTTGCTGCCGCACGTCTCGCTGCTGGCCCGTGATGTCGATGCGCGCGCTACTGGGGACGAGCGCATTGACGAGGTACGCGCTCAACGCCGGCTGATGGTCGTTCTGGAACCAAAGCGAGCGGCTACCAGCAGCGGCCGCGGTCCCTGCAGCCTCGACTGTGAGACGCACCGAGCCCAGTCCATCCGTCAGTTCGCGAACGGATGGAACCTCGACGCGAACGAGCGTCAGGATCCGCCTCTGCCCATCTACTTCAAGCCGAAGGTCTGACATCACGCGCTCGGCATACGACTGCCCTTCGGCGTCGGAGATCTGGCCGTTTCCGTCGATGTCAATCATCGGCAGCACCTGCGGGGCCACGGCCGTGCCGGGCGTGAGGTCGATCTCCAGCACGACACGATCTGGCGACAAGCTAACGCGGGTGGCCTGGAGATATTCATCCAGACGATGGGCGCTTGCGGGCGGAGCGACGGTCAGGAGGATAGCCGCCGAAAGGATGAGTCTCACCGCTTGGCCAGTCTCGACGCGTAATCGTTCGTCGGGTCGCGATACAGCGTGTGAATGTGGTTGGGGAGCCCATCGTCGCCACGCGTGCTCTGCGGAGCGTATTCGATCAGGACGGTTGGTCCCTGAACGCGAAAGTACGCGCCCCCCTCTTTCGTCGTCGGACCGCTCCACGCGAAGTACGTGCTCGAGAGACTCGCCCTGATGTCGGCCATTCTCGAAGATGCCTCAGCATCGTTGAGGATGCCGACCCATTCGCTGACCAGATCGGCCAGCTTGTCCTTCTGGTCGGGGGTGAAACCCGAAGCGCGAACACCTTCCGGCTGGATGACCTTGCCGTCGTCGCCCGGTCCGACGACGAGGTCGGCGACCTTGTAGTTGAGCAACGCGTCTTTCTGCTGCGCCGGGGTGAGCGTGGTCAACAACGCGAACGCTTTCTCCTCCTCATGACCCAAAGGGCGGACGGTGCGGCCATCCAGTGTGTAGGTGGTAGGCTGAGCACCCGTGTGGCTGGGCGTGAGCACGCTGTTCCTGCCGACTAACGTGACGTTGATCGCCAGGTGGTGGCCCCCGAACTGAATCATCCAAGGCTCGGACGCGGACGGCGTGCCGAGGATCGCGAGGTGGTACTCCGCGCGGCCGAATCTGACGCGATTCCCCGGCGCACGCGCCGGAGCAGAGGTCCCTTCAAGCACCTGATCGGCGTTTACAATGTCGAGCACCTTTTGATAGCCGGAACGGCTGAGCGTAGCGGCCACCAGCGCAAGCCCGGCGTCCTGCTGGGCTCTTGTCAACTCGCCGAGCCCGACACCGTTCCGCTCGAACGGACCTCCAGACCTGGCACGGTCTGCCTGCATCACCACGCCGGTCGGAAGGTTGGACCAGCGCGCGCGGAGATCGTTCCTGAGCTCGAGCTGGGTTTTCGCCTTGAGCCTGCTGTCGAGTGTCGCGAGAAACGCGTTCGCGGCCGCGACGGCCTTCGCCGTCGGCGCCTCAGCGCGGGTCGCCCCTTGTGAGGCGGCGGACAAGGATGGGTGGAGGCGAAGGCTCGAGTGTGTCGCGAGCCCGGCGGCCAGCCCGACCAGAGTCAAGACTACGAGGATTCGCGGAACAGTCATCGTCAAGGCTCCCTCAGCGCTTCGAGGAGCGCGGCTCGCGAGTGTTTTCAATGATCGCGTCGGTTCTAGCTTCGGTTGTCTCGTCCGATGGAGGTGGCTTGCACGGTCACGGGAGCTTCAACAGGCGAACGGCGTTGCCCCAGTAGATGCGATCGCGTTCTTCGGCGGTGATCGGAAGACGATCGAGAACGCCCATTGTCTCACGGATGTACATCGGACCCTTTTCGGGATCGAATGGGGCGTCCGACGCGAACAGCACGCGGTCGGCGCCGAAAAACCTGAGACCGCACAGGGTGGCGTCGTAGGCGCCAAAGAGTGCCGTGTCCGCGTAGAACATGCGAAAGTAGTCGATCGGCCGCTTCCGGAGCCCCTTGAGCACGGCCGAGTAATCCTCGTCGGACGTGCGGGCACCGAGCTGGTCCATTCCCGGTCCGAGGCGTCCCTCGAAGTAAGGCGCCATCGCCCCCATGTGATGCGTGATGATCTTCAGAGCTGGAAGGCGATCGAACAGCCCCATGAACACGATGCGTGCCATGACCGAGCTGGTTTCGTAGGGCCAGCCAAACGTCCACCAGATTTCGTATAACGAGCGATCCTCGGCCGCGAAGTCGGGAACCTCGGCGCCCCGATATGGATGTAGCCAGATCGGCAGATCGTAGAGAGCCATCGCTTCGAACAGCGGCAGGAATTCCGGCGCGACGATCGGCTTTCCGTTGACGTTCGTGAAGAGCTGGATGCCGCGCGCGTTCAGGTCTCGAATGGTTCGGTGCAGCTCTCGTGCTGCGGCGTCGGGATCGTTGAGCGGCAGCGAGGCGATGAAGCCGGGGAAGCGGTCGCGATGGCTGTCCACGAGTTCAGCCATGCCGTCGTTCGCGCGCTCGGCAAGATCGATGGCATCCGCGGGGCCGGCATAGGCTTCGATGGGCGGCGTGGCGATGGAGAGGATCTGCTGATAGCCGTCGAACAGGTCCATGACCCTGAAGCGTTCGTCCAGATCCGCCAGCATCGGCACCCCACGCACGCGCTTGCCGGCATCCTTGAAACGAGGCGCCACCTGCTGCATTCGGCTGACGTAGCCTTTGGGAAAAATGTGATTGAAGACATCGATCTTACGCATAGGGAGACTTGATTGGGACACGTAGACGTGGGCGCGCTTCCGACCTGGCGCTCGCGCCGCGGCCGATGAGGATTATACGGCGGACCGTTTCGTGCGCGTCGACGGTGGCGGCCTCCTTGGGGAACGAAGTATTCTGGGCGAGATGCCGAACATCGCTGAACGTCTCGACGCCGATCGAGCGCACCTGCTGCATCCTCTGCACCACCCCAGCGTGCACGCTTCGCCCACGATCTGGGTGAAGGGCTGCGGGGCGATCATTACTGATGCCACCGGCCGCGAGTACATCGACGGCTTGGCAGGATTGTGGAACGTGAACGTCGGTCATGGGCGGCACGAGCTGGCCGAGGCCGCACGGGATCAGATGTCCACGCTCGCTTACCATTCCGCGTACGCGGGGGCCACCAACTATCCGGCGATTGCGCTGGCGGAGAAATTGAGCGCGTTGGTTTACCCGTCGATCAACGCCTTCTTCTTCACCAGCGGTGGCGCCGAAGCCAGCGAGAGTTCGTTCAAGACCGCGCGCTTCTACTGGAAGGCGCTGGGCAAGCCTGACAAGGTGAAAGTGATCTCCCGCCTGCGCGGTTACCACGGCGTCACCCTGGCCGCTATGAGCGCCACCGGCCTTCCTGCCTACTGGTCCATGTTCGAGCCGCGCACGCCTGGCTTTCTGCACATCGACGCACCCGATCCGTACCGCTTCGTCAACCCCGATCCCAGCGTGAGCCTGGGGGTGGCGGCGGCCAACAGGTTGGAGGAAGCGATCTTGCGCGAGGGGCCGGACACGGTGGCGGCGTTCATTGCCGAGCCGGTGCAAGGCGCGGGCGGGGTCATCGTGCCGCCCGCCGACTACTTCCCCCGCATCCGCGCGATCTGCGACAAGCACGACGTGCTGTTGATCTCCGACGACGTGATCACGGGGTTTGGCCGGACGGGGCGGTGGTTCGGGCTGGAGCACTACGGCGTCGAGCCGGACATCATGCAGTTTGCCAAGGGCATCACCAGCGGTTACGTGCCCCTGGGTGGCATCGGGGTCTCGGACAAGCTGCGAGATGTCATCAACGGCGTTCCGCTGGCCAAACGCTGGATGCACGCCTACACGTACTCGGCCCATCCCACCTGCTGCGCGGTGGCGTTGAAAAACATTGAGATTCTCGAGAACGAGCGGCTTGTCGAGCGCGCGGCTGTCAGCGGCAGAAGATTGCTGAAACAACTACGAGAGCTCGAATCCATGGACGGCGTGGGCCACGTGCGCGGCCAGGGCCTGATGGCGGCGGTGGAAGTAGTGGCCGACAAGACGACGACCGAGCGCTTTCCGCCCGAGGTGGGCCTGAGCGAGCGACTCGGCGAGGAGTTGATGGAGCGCGGCCTGTGCACGCGCGTCTTGCTGGACTGCATCTGCCTGGCCCCGCCGCTGGTGATTGACGACGAACTGATCGACCGCATCGTCGAGATCATCCGGGAGAGCATCCCGGCGGTTCTGGCAGCCGTGCGCGCCTGACGCCCGAGCCAGACCATCGGGTCCGGTGATAGGTTTCGCTGGCTAGGAAACTGCTGGAGGCCGGGCGTCCGGAGTGCGCTACTATCACCTCGCCGTGAACCGGATTCGACGGGCGCTCGTCGGTTGGATGGCTCGATGCTGGGCCATCGGTGTGCTCGGATTGGTGCCCATAGCGGCCTCTGCCCAGAATCCGCAGCCTGCGCCCGCGCGCCCCGCCGTTGCCGAGGGTCTGCGCTCGGAGCTGAAGCTCGATAACGCCCGCGACGGCACGCTGTACGTCCCGAAGGGCTACAAGGCGGAGGTTCCCGCGCCGCTAATCCTCTGGTTGCACGGGGCGGGCGGTTCGGGGCAGGTGTCTGACCTTCTGGGGTCGCTCGCGGACGAATTCGGCTACATCGTGCTCGCGCCCGATTCGCGCGACTGGACTTGGGGGGCCATTCTCGGCCGTTGGGAGCCTGATCTCGAATTCATCCAAAAGGCCCTGCAGCAGACCATATCTCGCTACGCGATCGATCGCCGTCGCACTTTTGTCGCGGGCTTCTCCGACGGGGCTTCGTTCTCGCTCTCGCTCGGCATCAGCTACGGGGATGTGTTTCAACGCGTGTACGCAGGGTCGCCTGGAATCATGCAGCCGATCGAAGCCAACGGCAAGCCGCCAATCTTCATCTCGCACGGCATCCAGGACCAGACGATGCCGATCGACGATACGAGTCGAAAGTTCGTCCCACGTCTGAAGGCACTCGGCTATGACGTCACGTACCGCGAGTACGAGGGCCGGCATCAGTTGCCACCAGCGATCCTCCGCGAAGTGATCGAGTGGATGAGCAAGTAGGCAAACTCATGCGGCTGGCATTGATCGGGCTCGTCGCGTGCTCGATGTCGGTGGTCATGGACGCGGCAGCGCGTCGGTGGCAGAACGGTACCTGGGTGCCCAACGTCGACGAGCGCACGTTGGCTCTCGAAACCGCCGACATCCGCCTCGAATTGCGAGAGGCCGATCCCCCGTCTGGCCCTGCCCTCGCCCCTCGTCCCGGGTCGCGTGTCGTCTTCGCGATGGAGAATACGACGGTGTACGTGCGCGACGCCAAAGGCGCCGAACATCCACTCCGCATCGCCAGGGCCATCGACAAGAAGTACTCGGCCGTCGGCGGGGGACATCTCCTGCGCGCGGTGGGCGACGACGGGCGGTTTGTCACGCTCGAAGATGGCTCGCTTTGGGAGGTCAGTCCGTCGGACCAGTTCAAGACGGCCGGCTGGGAACCCGGCGCCGTCATGAGCGTCACGAAAGTGACTGGGGGCGACGGGTTTGGGTACGAAATCGACAACATCGATGTTGATGAAG
>JBGPJH010000207.1:0-6158 GCA_041485305.1 Vicinamibacteria bacterium
CCTTCCGTCCGGCCTGCTCCGAGGTGACGAGTCGCGTCGGCCAGGTGCGCGCGTAGCCCTCCGAGGCCCACTTCCGGGTGGCGTCGATGCCCATCTTGCCGCCGTAGGCCGGGATGTCGCACGCATCGTCGAGGTCGTCGAGCGGCCCCTTGGTCATCTGCACGTCGCGGAGGGGGTCCATGTGGGTCCCCACGATCCAGGCTACTTCGCGGACGTCGTGCACGTTCACATCTTTGTCGACGATCACGACCGTTTTCGAGAACATCAACTGCCCAAGTCCCCAGACGGCATTCATGATCTTTCGCGCGTGGCCGGGGAAGCGCTTGTCGATCGAGATGATGACAAGGTTGTGGAAGATACCCTCCGCTGGGAAGTGCATGTCGACGATCTCAGGATGGGTCTTCTGGATGAGCGGGAGGAAAATTCGCTCGCTGGCCATCCCGAGGTAGTAGTCCTCCATCGGGGGAATGCCAACGATCGTCGTCAAATACGTCGGCCGCTTCCGGCGGGTGATGCACGTGAGGTGAAACACCGGGAAGCTGGCGGGCTGCGAGTAGAAGCCGGTGTGGTCGCCGAAGGGCCCCTCCGGCCGACGCTCGGCCGGCTCGACGTATCCCTCCAGGACGATGTGGGCGCTTGCGGGCACTTCGAGATTGACGGTGACGCAGTTCACCATCTCGATCCGACGACGAGCGAGAAACCCGCCGAGTATGAGCTCGTCGAGCCCTTCGGGCATGGGCGCCGTGGCGCAGTAGGTCAGCACGGGCTCGGGGCTGAGTGCGACGGCGACCTCGAGACGCTTGCCCAAGCGCTCCGCGACGCGATAGTGCTGCGCCCCACCTTTGTGCTGCTGCCAGTGCATGCCTGTGGTGCGACCGTCGAACACCTGCATGCGATACGTCCCGATGTTGCGCACGCCAGTTTCGGGGTCCCTCGTGAACACGAGCGGAAGGGTGATGTAGCGCCCGCCGTCTCCAGGCCAGCACTTTAGGATGGGCAATTCGTCGAGCGTCGCATCCTTACTGACCACCTCCTGGCACGCGGCGTTTTTCACGGTCTTCGGCATGAGATCCCGTAGGCGCCCGACCATCGGCAGCATCTTGAGCGCATCTACGATGCCTTCCGGCATCTGAGGAGTCAGCAGCTCGTTGATTTCGGCTGCAAGGTCGTCGAGCGACTTCACGCCGAGCGCCAGACAGATGCGTTCCACGGATCCGAAGGCATTGCTCGCCACCGGCATGTCAAACCCTGTTGGCTGCTCGAACAACAGGGCCGGTCCGCCGCCCGGCATCTTGCAGGCCCGGTCGATAACCGCCGCCATCTCCAGGTCTGGGCTGACCGGCTCGGCGATGCGGGTGAGCAGGCGGCGTCTGTCGAGGTCGGCCAGGAATTCGGTGAGATCGGAGTACATAACCTCCGATTATCTACAGGTTCGTCGTCATTCTCTCGGTGATTCGTTGTGCCAGTTCCAGCGCACGTCGGCCTTGTCGACCGTCGACCTGCGGAGGGCGTCCCGTCTTCACGGCAGCCACGAAATCGGCGAGCTCGCGTCTGAGAGGCTCCTCATTGGCCACCGGGAGCTCCCCGCCCTCGATCGAGGGCATCGGGCCTGCGCCTTTCACGAGCCGCCACACTTCGACCTTCTGCGCTGCGTAGTCAATCGACACGTAGGCGGCCGGCTGGAAGAACCGGATCTTCCGCACCCGGTCGCGACTGATGCGGCTCGCCGTGAGATTTGCGATGCACCCGTTAGCAAACCGAATCCGTACGTTGGCGATATCGACCTTTGGGGTGAGCACCGGCACGCCCACCGCCTCAATCGACTCGACTTCGGCGTGCGCGATCGACAGCAGGACATCCAAGTCGTGAATCATCAGATCGAAGACGACGTCGATATCGAGACTGCGGTCGGGGAACGTGCCGAGCCGGTGCACTTCGATGAAGCGCGGGTTGACGAGCAGCGGGCGGGCCGCTTCGACGGCAGGATTGAAGCGCTCGGTGTGTCCAACTGCCAAGGCCACGTTCTCGCGCGCCGCCGCCTCGATCATCTCATCCGCCTCGGTCAGCGACCGAGCCATCGGCTTCTCGACGAGCACGGGAACGCCGGCCGTCAGAAACGGCAGCGCGATATCGCGGTGCAGTTCCGTGGGAACCGCGATGGTCACGGCGTCGACCTGGCCCAGCAGGTCACGGGCATCGAACAGCGGCCGCGTTCCGGTCTGGGTCGCCACCTCTTCCGCGCGCGGACGATTGGTGTCGACGACGGCGACCAGGTTGGCGCCGTCGAGCGAGGAGAGAATACGAGCGTGGTGGCGGCCAAGATGGCCGACACCGACGACCGCTATACGCAGCGACATCGTGTCGTCATGAAGTCTCTCACGGTTTTCTTGGGAGGCGCGCGTGCCTTCGGCTCCGCAGCCGGTTCAGGACGACCTAATCTTGAATGCAGGGGACACAGAAGTCATGCCCAGAGGACCGGCAGGTCGTAGACGTCGAATGCTCGGTCGTGCGTCACCAAGGTCGCCCCCTCGACCTGCGCCACCTCCGCGGAGTTGGTCAAGTTGGTCAAGCGTTCACGGGTTGGCCTGTTCTTGAGGGCTGACCCTGCGCGATTGCGCCGGAAGCGCGCAAATCGCTCGGACGTTCCCCCCTCGATTCGAAGCTCGCGCAGCTCGACGTATGTAGTGTCCCGAATCAGAGATTCGTCGACATGTTCCGGGCGGGGCATCCCGCCTGGCGGCGTTGCTCCGCCCTCGAATATTCCCGATATGCTCGGTCGTCGCGCCTGGCCGGTCGGGCGCCGCGCTCCGGAGTATTTGTCAACGGATCTCTAATTCGGGACACTAGGGCAGGGCCAGCGCAACGAGCTCGGGAACCGAGGTCGGGCCGCCCTGAATCGTCAGCGCGATGTACTGCTTGCCGTCGATCAGGTAGGTCATCGGCGTACCAATCGCAGCGCCCGGTAGATCCGCGGAGGCCAGCTCTTTCCCCGTCCCCTTCTCGTACGCGACAAGTCTCGGGCCGTTCCGGCCCCCGCCCGTCGTCAGCGCGTAAACGAGCAGAGTCTTCGTCAGCAGCGGCCCGCTCATCGTAACGTCGCCCCCGAGTGGCGGCAGGTTCAGCGCCTTCAACATGGGATGGTTGCGGATCCGGTCGCCGTTGCCTGTCGGGACCATCCAGATGTGTGCGCCGGTGTTCATATTGATGGCCGTCATCCGCGAGTACGGCGGCTTGAACAAGGGAAGGCCCTGCGGCATGGCAGGCCCGGGACCCAGCCCCTGCAGGTAGCGAAGGTTCCCCTTTCGAGCCGGATCGGGGTCGACAAGGCGATGCAAGGTGTAGGCATTTCGTGACGGCACGTAGAGGAGGCTTGTCTCGGGATCGACGGCAGCGCCCGACCAGTTGCCACCGCCGCTCGCGCTCGGCCGCGCCAGCGTTCCCTGCAGCGACGGGGGGGTGAAGAGCGGGCCGAAGCGGTACGGCTTGGTCGCCTCGACCGCCAGGGCGCGCAACTCGGGCGTGAAGTCCGCCAGATCGCCTGAGGCGGCACCCTGATATTCATACGGCGCCGGCCTTGTCGGGAACGGCTGCGTCCGTGCCGCCTTCTCGCCGGGAACGTCTGATGGTGGGACGGGACGCTCCTCGATCGGCCAGATCGGCTTGCCGGTCTCGCGATCGAGAGCGAAGAGAAACCCCTGCTTTGTCACCTGCGCCAGCGCCTTGATGCGACGGCCATCCACCGTCACGTCGAGAAGATTCGGCGCGGCAGGATTGTCGTAGTCCCACAGGCCATGATGCACGGTCTGAAAATGCCACACGCGCCTGCCTGTTTCGAGATCGAGGCAAAGGATGCTCTCCGCGAACAGATTGTCCCCGTGACGATGGCCGCCGTAATAGTCCGGGGCCGTCGTGTTGGTGGGGATGTAGAGGCGCCCCAGCTCCTCGTCGGCGCTCATCATCGACCAGACGGTCACCTTGCCCGCATACGACCAGGCGTCGTTTTCCCAGGTGTCGTTGCCGTACTCGCCGGGCGAGGGTACCGTGTGGAAGGTCCACTTCAGCTTCCCGGTTCGCGCGTCGAAGGCACGTATCCACCCAGGAATCTGCTCTTTGTTCACGATGAGCGACGAGATCGATGCCGGCGCGATGACAACGTCTCGGGCGACAATCGGTGGAGACTGCACGGAATAGGTCAGTGCGTTCAAGTAGTCGCGCTCGCCGCGCTTCGCACGGGGAAGGCCGTCCATCAGATCGACCCGCCCATTGGTGCCGAAGCCGGCTGCGGGACGACCGGTCTTGGCATCGACGGCGATAAGGTAGCCATCGCCAGTGCCCCAGAAGATCCGCTCCTCGCGGCCGTCGGTCCAATACGCCACGCCCCGCTGATTCCACCGTGCGCTCATGGTGGTGGTGCCGGCTTCGTAGCTTTTGGGATTGTAAATCCAGCGCGTCACGCCGGTTTTCGCGTCCAAGGCGGCCGCTAGAGACGTCGGCGTGTTGAAGTAGAGCGTGCCGCCGATCATGAGCGGCGTTGCCTTGAAGTTGGTCAGGATCGGCGGATCGCCGTCGCGCCAGCGTTTCGGGTCGAGCCGCCTCAGCTCGTCGAACACCAGTCGCGACTCGGCCGACCACTCCACACCCCCGGGCAGCGTCATGCTGAGAAAGCCGTCCGGCGATTTGGCGCGCCATGCGACCCTCAGAGAAGAAAAGTTGTCCTTGTTGATTTGATCGAGCGGCGAATACTTCGTGCCTGCGAGATCGCCGCCGTAGGTGGGCCACTCGCCCACTGCGGTCGAGTGCCGCGGGGGCGACTGGGCCGTGAGCGACGTCAGCGCCAGGGCGACGATTCCGCTCCCGACGACCCGAGTCAAACGACGACGGGGATTTCTCGGCATGTCGGTCTCCTTGATAGCGGGCTTCAGATCGCGATGGGCAACGTCCGCACGATGGGCCCTGTCGAGCTCGGTGCCGTGGCGGGATTATACAGCGGACACTCGGGCTCTGAGGTGCTTGGGTGCTACGTGCTTGGGTGCTTGGGTGCTCAGGTGCTGGGGTGCACCGGTCGGCCGACGATCGCAATCCCAGCCTCGTCAGCCGCTCTGACAATGGCTTGGCCGTCAATCATCAGGGCCTTGTCGGCATCAACCGATAGGACGGTCGCGCCAGCAGCCTTCATGGCCTCGATGGTCGACACGCCAACCACCGGCACGTCAAATCTCATGTCCTGATGCGGTTTGGCAACCTTCACAATCCGGACGCCGCTCCCCGCCAGCTGACCTGCTCGCGCAATCACGAGATCGGTGCCCTCCATCGCTTCGACGGCTACGACCGCGCCAGATTTGACGGCGATCGTCTGGCCTATGTCAAGGCCGGCGATCAGGTCGGCCACACCGTACCCAAACTCCAGGTCCGCCCGCTCATCTTCGGTCGGAGCGCGAAGAGTCAGGACGCCCTCTTTCGCAAGGAGCGGTGCCAGGAACGCGGTCGAGTCGAGCAACTCGATACCGTGATCGCGCAAGACGTCGGCGACGGCCGAAATGAGCGCATCGGTGTTTTTCGCTTTCAGCCGCATCAAGACGCCGAGGAGCGTCATGTCCGGCATGATGTCGGAGAAGAGCTTTGTGTGCTTCACCTGCCCCGCCATCACAGCCTGACTCACGCTGGCACTCTCGAGCAGGCTGATGCACTTACCCAGCTGGCCGAGCGACACCCAGTGAAACGCCGCCGCGGGCGGCCTCGAGGCGGCGGCCTCGAGGTTGGGGAAGGCTTCTTCCTTGATGGCGACGACGGTGACGTCGTAGCCGGCCCCCCGGGCAGCGTCCAGCACAAGAAACGGAAACCGGCCGTTGCCGGCAATCAGGCCGAGACGCACATCAGCACCTGGGTCGGTGGTGCCCCGGTCCATTCGCGGCACCAGGGCGGGCTGCCTTGCTGCTTCGTCAATTCCCCGGGCACGACCGCGCACCCTACTCGTCGGTCAGCACTTCCTCTGCGCGGCGGGTGGGGCGGCGCAGGATCACGCCACGCTCGGACGTACGGATGAAATCGACGAGGTAGCGCACTTCAGAACACTCAAGCGACCGATCGCGCTCAATCTGCTGGAGCGCGCTCGTGGTGTTCAGCTTGGACTGCAGGAGGTAGCGAAACGAGCCTTTCAG
>JBGPJH010000208.1:0-6134 GCA_041485305.1 Vicinamibacteria bacterium
CCGACTACACCGGCGATTCCTACAAGCTGGCCAAGCACGTGGCGCAGCACGCCGATGCGGAGTTCATCGTGTTTTGCGGCGTTCATTTCATGGCGGAGAGCGCCGACGTGCTCAGCGCCGACCACCAGCAGGTGATTCTGCCCGACCTGGCTGCCGGCTGCTCGATGGCCGACATGGCCGACCCCGAACAGCTCGAGATGTGCTGGCAGGATCTCCAGCAGATGGGAATCCTCCGCCGGACGGCCGCAGGGCGTCAGGCCGTGATCCCGGTCACTTACATCAATTCCGCCGCAGCGATCAAGGCCTTCTGCGGCGAGCGTGGCGGGGTGGTGTGCACGTCCTCGAATGCTGCGGCCACGCTCCGGTGGGGGTGGGAGCGCGGCGAGAAGATTCTCTTCCTGCCGGACCAGCATTTAGGCCGCAACACGGCCTACAAACTGGGAGTTTCGCTCGACGACATGGTCGTCTGGGATCCGAACGAGACCTGGGGCGGCCTCGACCCGCAGGCAGTGTCGCGCGCGCGCGTGATCCTCTGGAAGGGGCACTGCTCGGTCCACACGCGGTTCAGCGTCCGACAGGTCGCCAACATCCGCGCGCAAGACCCCGGTGTGCGCGTCATCGTCCATCCCGAAGTGCTCTGGGAGGTCGCGCAAGCGGCCGACGATTCCGGCTCGACCGAGTACATCATCAATCAGGTCAAGTCGAGTCCGGTTGGATCGGTGTGGGCGGTTGGAACAGAAATTCACCTGGTGAATCGCCTGGCACAGCAGGTCCATCCAGATCGGATAGTGCTGTCACTCGACCAGTTCGGCTGCCTGTGTTCCACGATGTTCCGCGTCTCGCCCAACCATCTGTTGTGGGCCCTTGAAGGTTTGGTCGCCGGCGACGTGCACAATCGCATCATTGTGCCACCAGACCAGAAGCGCTGGACCAAAGTCGCGCTCGACCGGATGTTGTCCATTCCGTAGTAACATCGGCCGGTTTCACAGACGACCCGATTCACAGACGACCGGTTTCGTTGATGACCGGACTGACGACTAGGAGGGTGCATGGCGCTGTCTGATCTCTACACGAATGTTCAGCTGCTTCTGCGGTGGATCCATGTGATTGCCGGCATCGTTTGGATCGGGCACCTCTATTTCTTCAACTTCGTGAACGTCCCCTTCCAGGGAACCATCGGCGCGGACGTGAAGAAAACGGTCAACCCTCAGCTGCTGCCGCGCGCGCTGTGGTGGTTCCGCTGGGGGGCTATGACGACGTTCATCGCCGGGCTCCTGCTCTTCACGCAGCTCTACATGTACAAAAACCGCAGCTTCGGTGTCACCGAGTTGTTCATGACGAGCCAGGGTATGACCGACCGGGCGATGTGGATTCTCCTCGGGATGCTGCTCGGAACGATCATGTGGTTCAACGTGTGGTTCATCATCTGGCCGGCGCAGAAGAAGATCATCGCCGGCATCCGCGACGGAAAGCCGGCCGACCCCGCGCTGCCGAAGCGGGCGCTGCTGGCCTCGCGCACGAACACCTACCTGTCGGGGCCGATGTTGTTCGGCATGCTGGCGCCCAGTCACTACGGCGCGATCAACATCGTCACCGCGGTGGTCGCCATCGGGTTGGGGCTCCTCGCCATCTGGTGGGCACTTAGGACGGCCCCCACGGTGGGCAAGTCCATCTAGGTGGTTCTTTTTCTTTTTCTCGCACACCTCGGCATCGGGATCGTCTTCACGCTCGTCTTCGTTTCTCGCGAAGCGGGCGTGAAGTTTTTTCGGTTCAACGCCGGTCTGGCGGCGATTCTGATCGCGATCGCGTTGGCATTCCGGCCGACGGGTGGCACGAGCGCGGCGGGGCTCGCGGCGATGGTTGCCCTTCTCGCCGCCGAAGCGGCCACCGTCATCTACTGGGCCACCGTGGGCCGCGGGTTGGCCTCGATTCGGCGCTGGCTCGTTGGCGTCGGCATCGCCGGCGGCGTCGGTGCCCTTGTCATTCAGGCGGCAACCGCCTCGCCCGATCAGTCGCTGCCCATGCGCGTGCTGACCGCGGCGAGTTTCCTCAGCTCGTCGGTTTTGCTCGGCGGGACGTGTACGGCCATGATCCTCGGCCACTGGTACCTCATCATCCCGTCGATGCAGGTCAAGCACCTGCAGTCGATTGTCAAACTCCACATCGCGTCGATGGTCGTGCGAGTGGCGGTGGTCGCGGCCGCCGTGTTCGTGGGGATAGCGGCGTGGCAGCCGGGCATGGGCCCCAATTTCCGCCACTACATCTTCTCGGTCGACGGCGTCTTCTTCTGGCAGCGGGTGCTCTTTGGCCTCGCCGGTCCGGCTTTCCTCTCCTACTTGACGTGGGAAACCGCGAAGATCCGCTCGACGCAGTCCGCGACCGGGATTCTCTACGTCGACTTCTTTACCGTGGTCGTCGGAGAGGTCCTGGCGAAATATCTGCTGCTCGCGACGCGCGTGCCCGTGTAGTACAGTTGACCACTGCGGATTGCACCGCGGTCCGGAACCTGTGCAATGTCAGCCTACGAACCGCGTCAGGGCCGGAAGGCAGCAGCGCTAAGGAGATCCTGACATGTGCCGCAGGCCCTTCCGGGCCGCGGTTCAGCCCGCAAACTCTTCAATCTGCCATCAGCCGTTCCCATGTCTTACCAGGTGATCGCGCGCAAATGGAGACCGCAGCGGTTTGACGATGTCGTCGGCCAGCAGGCGGTGACCCGAACGCTCCGAAACGCTCTCGGAAGCGGACGACTGGCCCAGGCGTTTGTGTTCGCGGGACCACGCGGTGTGGGGAAAACGACGACCGCACGCATCCTGGCGCGGGCGCTGAACTGCGTCACGGGTCCGACGGCGGAGCCGTGCGGCACGTGCGATGCGTGTGTGGAGATCGCCGAAGGCCGCGATATCGATGTCCTCGAGATCGATGCGGCGACGCACACGCAGGTCGACAACGTGCGCGAGGTCATCATCGCCGGGCTCGGCATCATGCCAGCGCGCAATCGGTACAAAGTCTTCATCATCGACGAAGTGCACCAGCTGTCGGCCTCCTCGTTCAACGCGCTGCTCAAGTCCATCGAGGAGCCGCCCCCTCACGTCGTGTTCATGATGGCCACGACCGAGCTGCACAAGATTCCCGAAACCGTGTTGTCGCGGTCGCAGGTGTACGAATTCCGCACGATCGGCGCGCAGGCGATTACGGCTCAGTTGCGGAAGATCGCCGACGCCGAAGGCATCGAGGTGCCCGACACGTCCCTTCAGCTCATCGCGCGCGACGCCGACGGCAGCATGCGCGACGCGCAGAGCAAGCTCGATCAGGTGCTGGCGTTCACCGGGAAGAAGATTGGCGCGGAGGATGTCTCGACCGTTCTTGGCCTCGTGGGACGGGATCTGGTGCTGGATGCCGTTCAGGCCGTGGCCGAGGAGGACGCTCACGCGGCCTTTGCGCTCGCGGGCCGGGCGGTCGAGCTTGGATACGACCTGCGTCGGGTCTGCGGCGAGCTCTCGCGCGCCGTTCGTGACCTGCTCGTGCTCTCGGTGGACCCTTCGCGCGTCGACGATCCGGAAATCGCCGGGGAAGGAGAGCGGGACCGTCTCGTGGAGCTTGCCCGCCGGTATTCCCGCGAGGATCTGCTTCGAGCCTTTGACCTGCTGACCCGCGCCGAATCGGACATCCGGGTCGCCACCCAGCCGCGCTACCACCTCGAGATGGCGCTCCTGCGGTGGATCTACTTACGGAAGCTCGTGCCGATCGAAGACCTGATTGCCGGGGCTGGGGCGAATGGAGTCGCCCGTTTGGCCCCGCCACCGCCAGCGTCAACGGGCGCCAAGCCGGCCCCGGCCCCGCGCGCCGTGACAGCGGCGTCGTCTGCGAGGTCGGCGCGACCGCCCGCACCGTCGTCCGCCGGCCGGGCCGGCGAGGGCGACCGGCAGGAAACCGACATCAAGGACGCGCTCTTGACGGAGATCCGGAAATCGAAGGCGGTCTTCTACAACACGGTCGTGGCACAGGCGCAGACAATCGAGGCCGGCCCCGACCGCGTGACGTTCACGTTCTCGTCTGCCCAGCGGATGCTGCGGGAGATGTTCGAGCAGAATCGTGGCTGGCTCGAGACCCTGGCCCGCCAGCTCGGCGGCCCGGCACTGGCCGTCGTCAGCGCCCAGCTCGATGCTCCGGCGCCGCCCGCGAGCCCCTCGGAGCCGGCCGAGACAGCCGACAAGAAGTCGGCGCTTCGAGAGCAGGCCTTGGCCGACGCCGGCGTGCAGGCGCTGCTCGACGTGTTTGCTGCCGAGATTCGCGACGTCGAGGAAATATAGGGACTCACATGAACATCCAGCAGATGATGAAGCAGGCACAGCAGATGCAGGAGCGCCTGCAGAAGCAGATGGCCGAGCTGCGCGTCGAGGCATCCGCCGGCGGGGGCATGGTGACCGTCGTCGTCAACGGCGCGAAGCAGCTGCAGTCGCTGAAGATCGATCCCGAAGTCGTCTCGCGAGACGACGTTGAGATGCTGCAGGACCTCATCGTGGCGGCCGTCAACGACGCGCACCGGAAGGCAGACGAGGCGATGGCCGAGAAAATGGGCGGTATGATTCCTGGTCTCAATTTCTAAAGGGCATCGGCTCTCGGGGCTCGCGTCCCCTTCGAGCCTGGAGACCCTCGGAGGGAACCGTTCGTCGATGTCGCTGCCCGATCCTCTCGCACGCCTCGTCGAAGAGCTCCAGCGTCTGCCGGGTATTGGACCCAAGGGCGCGCAGCGTCTCGCGTTTCACATCCTCAAGAGCCCGCGCGAACAGACCGACCGCCTGACCGAGGCGGTGCGCGAGGTGAAGGAGCGCGTCGGCTACTGTTCGGTCTGCAACAACATCACCGACACCGACCCGTGTGCATTCTGTCGCAGCGACGACCGCGATCATCGGCTGGTCTGTGTCGTCGAAGAACCGCAGAACGTGTCGGTAATCGAGAAGACGCGAGAGTTCAAGGGCGTGTACCACGTGCTCATGGGAGCGCTATCGCCCCTTCAGGGGATCGGACCCGATAACCTGAAGATCAAGGGCCTGCTGGCGCGGGTCGGCAACGGCGTCAGCGAAGTGATTCTGGCGACCAACCCCAACGTTGAAGGGGAGGCAACCGCCATCTACCTGGCGCGCCTCCTCAAGCCGCTTGGCGTGCGGGTGACCCGCATCGCGATGGGTGTTCCCGTCGGCAGCGACATCGAGTACGCCGACGAGGTGACCATGCACAAGGCCCTTGAAGGCCGGCGCGAGGTCTGACGTGTGATGCTGCCGCAAGCCTTTGGGCTGCCAGTGGCGATCGTGCTGATCCTTGGCGGCGCGCTCGCCTGCTTCGCGGGCTACCGCCTGTTCCGCATCGTCCTCGGCATCTACGGATTCATCCTGGGGGCCATGCTGGCGAGCTCGTTGGTCGGCGTCAGCAACACCGCGGCCATGATGATCGCCGTGATCGCTGGCGGCCTGATTGGAGCCGCCCTCCTGGTCTTCGCGTACTATGCCGGCCTGGCGCTCGTGGGCGGCGGGCTCGGCGCCCTGATCGTGCATCTCACCTGGACGCAAGTCTCGACCGGCGACCCACCGCTGCTCGTCGTCGGGCTGGCCGCGGTTGCCGGTGCCGTTGTCGGGATGCTGCTCCAACGCTACATGATCGTCGTGGGCACCGCGTTCGGCGGTGCCTGGACGATGATTATCGGAGCGATCAACGCGGTGGGCCCGCGCGGGATCACGCAGGGCGGATCCGCGAGCGAAGTGTGGATACTGTATCCGACCTCGGTCGGCGACTACCGCTGGGCGTCCATCGCCTGGATCGTCCTGGGCTCGATCGGTACAGCCGTGCAGTTGACCGTTGGTGGACGGCGACGGAAACGTTGAGAAACGGCAGTCCGGCGCTCGCTACCGCGCGGCTGGTGCCTCACCCCGGTACCGGCCGACGTAGGCCGACTTCGCGACGACCTTGCCCTCCATGGCCTTGAGTACCTCGTCACGCGATGCGGTGGCAGGCAGATCGAGCGTCGAACTGAGCGCGTACAGCTCGAAGACGTAGTGGTGGTACCGCGGTCCGGGAGGGGCGCCGGGTCCGAAGTAGGCGTTCTGGCCGGTGATGTTCCGTCCCTGGACCGCGCCTTC
>JBGPJH010000209.1:0-6112 GCA_041485305.1 Vicinamibacteria bacterium
AGGAAGAAGAAGATGACAACCGAGGCGAGCAGGGCGCCAAGCAGCAGGTGGTGCTCGAGAGAGCGCACGTTAGCCTCGATGTAGAGCGACTGGTCCATCACGACGTCGACCCGTACATCCTTCGGCAGCGTCGCCGTGATCTGGGCCAGCCGATGCTTGACCTCTTGGGCGATGGCGACGGTGTTCAGGCCGGACTGCTTCGAGACGACCAGGGTGACGGCCGACTTGCCGTTGAGGAAGGTTGCCGTGCGAAGCTCCTCCTGGCCGTCAACCACGGTCGCGATGTCGTTGATGCGAACGACGTACGCGTTCCGGGTGGCGACAGGGATGAGCTTGAAGTCCCGTGCGTCCACCAGCCGGCCCATGGTACGCACGGTCAGTTCCTGCGCGCCTCGCTCGATGCGGCCTCCCGGCAGCTCGACATTCTGTTGCCGTAGCGCCGCGGCGACATCGTTGACCGTGATGTTGTACGCGCGCATCCGCTCCGGATCGAGCCGCACCTGGATCTCGCGCCGCGCGCCGCCGACGATCTGGACCTGGCCCACTCCACTGATGGTCTCGAGCCGCTGCTTGATCAGCTCGTCGGCAATCTCGGTGACGTCGCGGAGCGGCCGGTCGCTCGAGACCGCGATCTGCAGGACGGGCATGGCGCTCGGGTCGAACTTCTGAATGACCGGCGCCAGCGCCGTCTCCGGAAGCTGCGGGATGACCATGTTGACCTTGTCTCGAACCTCCTGTGCCGCCACGTCCGCGCTCTTCTCGAGCGCAAACCGGATCATGACCATCGAACGACCTTCAGAGGACGACGAGCGCAGTTCGTCGATGCCGCTGATCGTGTTGACGGCTCCTTCAATGTGCCGCGTGATCTCGGTTTCGATCTGCTCGGGCGAGGCGCCGGGGTTGATCACGATCACGGCCGCGGTCGGAAAGTCGATGTTCGGCATCAGATCCACGCCGAGGCCGATGAACGAGTAGCCGCCCACGACAGTCAGCGAGAGCACGAGCATCGTGGCGAACACCGGACGTCGAACGCAGAGCTCTGCGAGCTTATGCATACCTTGTGCTCCCTACTGCCCGTCGGTGGCTCTCGAGCCCGTCGGCGTGGCCACTCGTACACGAACGCCGTCGAAAAGCTCGTTCAGCCGGCTTGTCGCCACGACGGCGCCGCCGTCGATGCCGGCGAGGACGCGGACCATATCGCCTTGCGCTTCGCCTGTCTGGACCACGCGCACGTGCGCGGTCGTGCCCTCGATCACGTAAACCGCGGACGACTGGCCGTTGGCGATCGTCGCGACCGCAGCCGTCGGCACGTACACCGCGCGCTCGGTCGCCGGCAGGTGGATTTCGGCGGTACCGAACATGCCCGGCATGAGCCGGCCGTCGGTGTTGGCGAACTGCACGTCGATGGTCATCGCGCGCGAGTTTGGGTCGAGGGCAACGTTCCTGGCCGACACGGTTCCTTCGAACGCCACCCCGGGGTGCGCGGGCACCTCGGCGCGGACTGCCATCCCGCGGCCGAGCTTGGCTGCGTCCGACTCGGGCACTTGCAGCTGCAGCTTGATCGGCCGGATCCGCAGAATGGTGACCACCTTGGTTGCGGTCGTCACCCATTCGCCCACCGCCACCGGGCGTGCGCTCACGTGCCCCGCGAACGGTGCCTTGATTTTGGCGTCGTCCACGTTCTTCGTCGCACTCGCGACACGGACTCTCGCCTGCGCGACGACGGCGTCCGCGGTTAAGAGCTGGGTGGTCATCCTCTCGTAGGTACTGCGCGAGATGTCTCCGCTCTTCACGAGTACTGCGTGGCGCTCCGCCTCAACCCTCGCGTTTTGAGCCTGGGCTTCCGCCTGCTGGAGCGCGGCCTGCGCCTGGCTCATGTCGAGGACGGCGTTGCGGGCGTCGAGTCGCACGATGATTTGTCCGGCAGCCACAACGTCACCAACCTTGACTGCGGTTTCGATGACGGAGCCGGAGACCTGCGGCGTAACGTCGGACGACTCGTCAGCGACGAAGGTACCGGTCGCGCGGATCACGGTCGACATCTCGCGCTCGACCGCGGCCCCTGTCTCTACTGTCACGACGACGGGCTCGCGGGACGTCGACTGTGGCGGCCGACTATCCGCGGCTGCGCCTCCGCAGCCGGTCGTCCAGACCGCGAGGGCGCTCAACAGGATGGGTGCCGCAATACGATGCGAACTCTTGGGTGTCATGTGTCCCTTCGCCGTTCCGCCTTCCAATGTGCAGCTTGAAACGAACCGTCGCCCCCGTCAGCTCTCTGCGCGCTTGTCGCGACGATTCCTCCGCGGGCGATCGGTGAGGTCGTCGGCGTGGACGCGCAGGCCGTCCAACACGATCCGCGTGAACAGGTCGGCGGCGGCCCGGTCGGAGATGTCTGCCACCTGCAATCCCAACAGACGATGGGCCATCGAGAAGTACGCCGGGAGTGCGACGAGTCCGAACACGAGCAACGCCGGGTCGCCCCGGCGAAACGCCCCCGCGTGCTGGCGCTGAATGACGTAGTCGCGAAGCAGGGCAAACGTCGGTGCGCCGAACAGCTGCCGGGACGTCGTGGCCAGTTCGTGTCCCTCGAGCGCGGCATACAGCATCAGACGTTCGAAGTCGGGGTCGCGTTCGTAGCTGCCAAAGATCGCGCGGACGACGTCGTGGACGAGGCTCCGGTCGTCGCCGCGCTTGGCCTGGCGCCGGAATGTTTCGAGCCGGGCAGCGAATCCGGCCTGACGCGCTTTCTGCTGGAGAATGGCGGTATACAGGTCCGCCTTGGTCGGGAAATACCGAAACAACAAGGCCTCGCTGACACCGGCTGCCGCTGCGATCGCCTTGGTGGTCGTCCCGCGGAAGCCGCGGGTCGAGAACTGGTGCAGCGCCGCGTCGATGAAATGCTGACGCCGCTGCTCGCCGCTCATGCGGCTCCTGGGCACGGCAACAGGGGATGGCGCCGAGGGGGCCGTGGCGGATGTCTGCATGGAATGTTAGTGTGTGCTTACTGTGAGTGAGTACTTACATATTATGTTACCCGGCTGCCACCGGGCGTGTCAACCCAGCCCCAGCGGCTACTGCCTCTTTCACTTGCATGTCGCGCCGAACGACGACCCGACTGCGAGCGCCGCGACAGCGGCAGTTTAAAAAAAGCCGCGGAAGGCCGTAGCAAATCACCTGCGAAGAAGTCCGTTCCGATTGCTTCAGTTGATGTTAGCGGCGGAAGCCGAGGTCAGAAAACTGGAGGTCGGCAGGATTCTCGACGACTGACGGGGCCGCCCTCGGTGCAACCCGTGGGCGGCCCTTCTCGCTTTACCGGCTCGCCTCCGAGCGCGCCGCGGTTCTTAGAGCCTGGATCTGTGCCGCCGTGGGGAACTGCAAGCGTACGATCTTGCTGGCTTTGATGCACGGCACCCACACATCCCCGCGGACATCGTCGACCGCAAGGTTCCGGGTTTCGCATCCGTGCGTCGGCAGCCGGTAGAAAGTCCACGCCTCGGTCTTCGGATCGAATCTGGCCACGCGGTCGTCGGTCAGGAGATTCGTCCACACCACGTGGTTCTTGTCGACAACGACGAAGTACGGCGTGGAGTCGAACGACAACGGATAGTACGTCGCTTTCCGCGTCTTGATGTCGATCTTGGCAATCGACGCCGCGTGGTACAGCGGCACCCACACAACGTTCCCGTTCTTGTCGGCGCCCAGCCGCCGCGGTCCGATCGCGCCAGGCACGGTGTTGATGTGACTCCACTTGAGGGCACCAACCTCGTCGTAGAACTCGCGATCGGCCGGCAGGGCCATCTCCGCACGCTCTGCCGCTCCCGGCGGATTGAGCGGCACTTCATAGGATTTGCCCGTCTTGATGTCGACCATCGTGAGAATGTCGGCCCAGTACGTGGTCCACCAGCCGTTGCCGTCGGCGTCACCGGCGACGCCGTAGCTATTGCCATCGGCCGGGGTCAGGCCCTGGAAATACTTCCATTTCTTCGTCGCCGGATCGAATCGCATCGCCCCATACCGGCTCGCCGCCCAGATGAATCCCTTGGAGTCGACGTCGGTGGTGAGCCTGACGCCGCCGGTGCGGGGTGGCGGGACGAAGAGCTCGAACGTGTCGGTTGCGGGATCAATCTTGCCAAGGTTCCCGAACGTGTCGAACCAGATATTGCCTTTCGCATCCTTCCCGCCGATCCCGTGCGCGCGAAGGTCCGTGCTGGCGCCTGGGGCGCGCCATTTGTACCCCGAGACCTGGCCCGTCTTGACGTCAACCTTGCTGATCGTTCGAGCCCCACCAGATGACTCGGTCACCCACGCGTTGCCGTTCAAATCGATGTTGAGATCGTGCGTCCCTGTGGCGCCGTGCTGGCCGCTGGCTGGCCCCTTCGACCAGTCGACGCCGTCCGCCCACGCCAGCTCGTTCGTGTGTCTGGCGGGCGGGATGGCGTACTCGGTCATGATGACCCGCGCCGCGTCCCCGGTCGGCCGCGGATGCGGCTTGAACTTCAGCGACGACTGCGGCCCGCGGACGCGCGCGAGATACTTCGCCAACTCGACCTTGTGATACGCCAGGGTGGAAGCGGCTGCGCGCCCGCCCTCGTCGCCGTCGGCAATCGCATCGCCCCCCATCATGCCGTCCATCCGCTCGATGATGGCCTGCCATCCCTGCTCGTCGAACGGGCTGAGTAGCGCCAGGCTCAGCGAGTGACACTCGCTGCAGTTCACCCTGAAGAGTTCCTTCATGCGCTTATCCGCTCGAGTGGTCGAGGGAAACGCCGCCAGCCATTCCGAAGAGGTCAGCTGCGGCGTGAAGTCGTCCAAGGTTTGAAGGGCAAACGCATGGCGGACCGGCCGCGTCGCCTCCAGCTTCAGCTCGGCGCGAGCGGTTCCGAAGCCGACCGCCTGAGCCCACACCTGATAGGTGCCGTCAGGGAGCGGAGGGAAGACGAAATCGCCGGTGTCGTTGCTAAGAACGGTCGTCGTGATCGTGCCGCCGACCGTGCGGGCCGAGACGGTCACGCCCTCGAGCACCTGGCCCTTCGCCGCACGAGTGCTGCCGGTCAGGATGACGCCTGCCGCCCGATCGCCAGCCTGAAGCGCGGGAGCTCGGGGGGTTCCTCGCTCCGCCGCCCTCACCGCCAATCCGAGCAGCCCTAGCGTGAGCGCGATCGCCGCGAACACGACGATCTTCTGTCTCCGCATGATGCCTCCTCCCACACCACGTCACCGCCCGGCCGACGGGGGCCGCTGGTCGGGTGTGACGGTCTTGAGATACGCCATGATCTGGTCGATTTGTACGGGTGGCAGCGCGTACTGCCAGCCTGGCATCCTCCGCGATCCGGTGAGGATTTTTTCGCGGAAGCTCGTCTCCCCCACCGTCTTGATGCGCTCCATGTCCAACCAGGGTGCGGCCGATCGGCCGCCCTGGTCGTGGCAATAGGCGCACCGCTGCACCACGAGGCGGCGCCCCTCGAGCTCGGTCTCGGAAAGCGCAGGCGGCGCGACCACCTTTTTCATGTCGTAGTCGGTGCGGTCGACCCGCACGGACGGCGAGGGCGTCTGCGCCATTGGCACCGCGACGAAGAACGCCCACAGAACCAGCACGACGCGAATTGTCCGCATAGGAAATCGTCCCATGTTCGCTCCGCCAAGGTTACGCGATAAGGGTGAGAATGCAGCCCAAAATGCTTGCAGTCAATGCCTTTTGGTCTCGCGACACTTTGCGACAACTGGCGCGCGAGAACCGCATGAAAGCTTGCCGATCATCACCCCTTGATTCGCTGAACGCGGCGCTTGATGTCGATGACCGCCAGGCCCGTCGCCTTCGCCACCGCCAGGCCGTTCGTTGATTCTAAAGGACTCGACCCAGCGCTCGAACCTTAAGTATTTGGCTGCGCTGCCGATTCAGCAGAACCGCATCTAGATGGATTTCGGGTACGTGATTCCGGGGGGCGACTCGAGCACAGGCGCCGATAAAGCCAACCCGCAGCCCACGTTCGTTCTCCCGCTCGGCACTCAGGTTCGGGCGCTCGTCGATGGGGTGGTATGGGCGGTACCGAGCCTCTACAGCGGGGACTTCTCGATTCAGGTCTGGGACGGCAAGAACAGCAATTGGTTGTAC
>JBGPJH010000210.1:0-6069 GCA_041485305.1 Vicinamibacteria bacterium
GCCATGCGCGGCATCGGCAGCTCGCACGTCGATCCGTATTCGGCTCTGGCGGGGGCTACGGCTGCCCTCTACGGTCCGCTCCACGGCGGGGCAAACGAGGCGGTGCTCCGGATGCTGAACGAGATCGGATCGGTCGGCAAGGTGCCGGAGTTCATCAAGAAAGTGAAATCCGGCGAGGCAAACGCCAGGCTCATGGGCTTCGGCCACCGGGTGTACAAGTCGTACGATCCGCGCGCGAAGGTGATCAAGAAGATCGCGGATCTGGTCTTCACGGTGACTGGCAGGAACCCGCTGCTCGCAATCGCGCTGGAGCTCGAACGGATCGCTCTCCAGGACGATTACTTCATTACCCGCAAGCTGTATCCGAACGTCGACTTCTACTCGGGGCTGATCTATCAGGCCATGGGATTTCCGGTCGAGATGTTCCCGGTGCTGTTCGCCATTCCGCGCACAGCCGGCTGGATCGCCCAGTGGGAGGAGATGCTGCTCGATTCTGAACAGAAAATCTCGCGCCCGCGGCAGATCTACACCGGTGCCACGCGTCGCGACTACCTCCCCCGCGAGAAGCGGGAGTAACTGTGCGCGCGCTGCTGCTGCTGGCGCTTGTACTCCAGGCGCCGGCGGCCCCGCGTTTCGACTCCAACCGCGCGTGGGGGCACCTGCGTCAGCTCGTCGCCTTCGGCCCTCGACCGTCCGGGTCGACTGCCCTCGACCAGTCCCGGCGTTATCTGAAGGATCAGCTGGCCGCCGCCGGCGTTGCCGTGTCCGAGCAGGCGTGGGACGCCCAGACCCCGGCGGGCTCGATCCACATGGTGAACCTCCTCGCCACGATTCCGGGCCAAACGAGAGACCGCATCGTGGTTGCCGGCCACTACGATACAAAACGGTTTCGCGAGTTTCGATTCGTCGGCGCCAACGACGGAGGGTCGAGTGCCGCGTTCCTTCTAGAGCTCGCGCGAGTGCTGAAGGCGCGGAGCAATCCGCTGACTGTAGAGCTGCTGTTTCTCGACGGTGAAGAGGCCGTGCTCGAGTGGCAGGGAACCGACCACACCTACGGCAGCCGTCACTACGTCGAGGAAGCGAAGCGGAGCCGTTCGATCGCCTCGCTGAAGGCGCTCGTGCTCGTGGACATGATCGGCGATCGAGACCTCCGGATGCGGCGCGACTCGAATTCGACCGTCTGGTTGACGGACCTCGTGTGGGACGCGGCGCGCCGTCAGGGGCTGGCCGGATATTTCTCATCCGACTCGACTCAGATCGAAGACGATCACCTGCCCTTCGTGGAGGCCGGCGTGCCCGCAGTCGACATCATCGATCTCGACTATCCAGCGTGGCACACAGCCGGGGATACGCTGGATGCGGTCAGCGCGCGCAGTCTGCAGGTCGTCGGCGACGTCCTGCTCGCCGCCCTCCCCCGGATCGAAGCGCGACTCCGCCAGACAGCGCCACGATAACCGGAAACTCTGGGACCTTCTTCGACCTGCTACGGCGCTTTTCACTTGCGTGTGGCGTCGCTCGCCGCCCTCCGGCTCGACGCCACGGAAAAACGCCGCTCCAGGGCCTTCGTCTTCGCGCACTCCGCGTGGGTCCCGGTCACCCACGCGTCGGTCACCCACCTTCCGCGGCGTTTTTCAAACTGCCGCCGTCGCGGCGCTCGCAGTCGGGTCGCCGTTCGACGCGGCACGCAGGTGAAAAAGGCGATAGGGGCCTGTCTCGGTGATTCGTCAGCCATGGGCCTTCATCACTGAACGAGCCGAGACACGACCTCGACTATCTGATCGATGGCCCAACGAGTCTCCTCCTCGGTGATGACGTAAGGAGGCATGAGATAGAGGACGTTCCCGAGGGGACGCAGCAGAAGACCTCGCTCTAGAAACGCCTCGGCCAGCTTCGGGCCGCTGTCGTCCAGGTAGCCACCGGCACGTTTGGTAGCCTTGTCGGCGACCAGCTCCACGATGCCGACGGCGCCCATGACGCGGACGTCGCCCACGACGGGGAGCGAGGACAACGGCTCGAGGCCCGCTGTCAGCCACTGCTCGATTGCACGGACCTTCTCGAGTCCGCGTGTCTCCTGCAGCAGGTCGAGGCTGGCAATCGCGACCGCGCACGCCAGCGGGTTGGCGGTGAACGAATGGCCGTGGAAGAAGGTGCGGGTCCGGTCGTGGCTGAGAAACGCCTCGTAGACCCGCTCCGTTGCGACCGTCGCACCGAGCGGCAGGTAGCCGCCCGTCAGCGCCTTCGACAGGCAGATGATATCGGGGGCGACGCCGGCGTGCTCGCAGGCGAACATCCTGCCCGTGCGGCCGAACCCGGTCAGCACCTCGTCAGCGATCATCAGCGTGCCCGACCGATCGCACAGACGACGGACGCCGGCCAGAAACTCGCGCGGCCACACGATCATGCCGCCCGCGCCCTGCAACATCGGCTCGACGACCACCGCCGCGACATCGTCGCCATGCTGGTCGAGGAGGGCGCCAAGCGTGTCGGGCGTCGCGTCGAGACATTCGATACGACAGGACGCGGGGTGCAGACCGAGGGGGCACCGATAGCAGTACGGCGCGTGAGCGCGCGCGACACCGAAGAGCAAAGGCGCAAAGGCATGCGTGAAGATCGACGCTTCGCTCGCCGACATCGCGCCAACGGTGTCGCCATGATAGGCGTGGTGAAGCGCCACGAAGGTCCGCCTCGGCTTACCGATGTTGCTCCAGTACTGCAGGGCCATCTTCAAAGCAACTTCGACGGCGGTCGATCCGTTGTCCGAGTAGAACACGCGCGTAAGCCCCGGCGGCAGCACGTCGACCAGGCGCTCAGCCAGCTCGACCGCTGGCCGGTGCGTACAGCCTGCGAACACGACGTGCTCGAGCGTCTCCGCCTGCCGGGCCAGGGCGTCGTTCAGCCGCGGGTGGGAGTGCCCGTGGATGTTGACCCACCACGATGAAATGCCGTCGAGCAGCCGGCGGCCGTCCTCGGTGTAGAGATACACCCCCTCCCCCCGCACAATGGGAAGCGGGTTTGGGCGCGTCAGCATCTGGGTGTAGGGGTGCCACACGCGCGCAGCGTCCCTGGCAATCAGGCTCATCGCAGAAATTCCCGCATGTGGCCGTCTCCATCGAGAGCGGCGGCGGCCCGTCCGAGCGACCGAGCCGTGAGGGGCGCGAGGATTGGCAGCTCGCCGACCACGGGCAGGCGCCCGAATCCTTCGATGGCCGCCCGGTTGTCCAGGTTCTGCGGACCCACCAGGATGACGCCGGCAACCTCGACGGCGCGCGCGCGAAGGGCCTCGAGCGTCAAGAGCGTGTGGTTGATCGTACCAAGCGTGGTTCGTGCAACCACGACGGCAGGGAGCCCGAGGCGCACGATCAGGTCGACCATCAGGTCTCGATCGTTGAGCGGCACCAGCACTCCCCCCGCCCCCTCGACAATCCAGCGCAGCGAGGATGCCTGCGCCTCGGCCATTCGAACGAGGTCGTCGGTCGCGATGGTGAAGCCGCTGAGACGCGCAGACAGGTGCGGCGAAAACGGCCCGGGCAGTCTCACGCCCTCATCGAGCAGCTCGTCGTCGCGGCATTCGCCCAGCACCCGCACGGTCGACGTGTCGTCGTCCTGGTCGATGCCGGTCTGAATCGGCTTCCAGTATCGGAGACACGCGGCCTGTCTGAACCGATGCATCAGCGCCGCCGATGCGACGGTCTTTCCGACACCGGTGTCGGTCGCGGTTACGAAGAGACCGCGGAGCACAGACCGCCTCGGCTGAGCGCGGCGCCAAGCGCCTCGGCGAAACCGTCGAGCGTGGCTTCGGACAGGGCCGCGTTGAGGGACACGCGGAGCCGCGCGGTGCCCCGGGGTACCGAGGGCGGGCGAATCGCGCGCACGTCGAACCCTTCGGCTTGCAGCGTGCGGGCCACGGCGACGGCACGGTCGTTGTCGCCGATGACGACCGGCACGATCTGGGTCACGCCGTCCGGCACCCCGAGGCCATCCCTGCGCAGCCGCTTGCGAAGGTATGCCGACCGCGCCAGAAGACGCTCACGACGACGCGGCTCGCCGACGATGATCGTGAGGCTTGCGTCCAGGGCGTCTGCCACGGCCGGCGGCGGCGCCGTGGAAAAAACGAACGGCCGCGCGCGCTGGACCAGGTAATCCACGGCCCAGGCCGCTCCGGCAACGAACGCGCCGGCCACGCCGAGCGCCTTGCCAGCCGCATTCACCGACACGCAGGCATCCGGATCCAGGCCGGCCGCCTCGATGAGCCCACTGCCCCGCGCGCCGTAAACGCCGACCGCGTGGGCTTCGTCGACGATCAACACGGCGCCGCTCGCCCGGCACACGGCAGCGTATTCGGCCAGCGGCGCGATGTCGCCGTCCATGCTGTACAGCGACTCCAGGACCACAAACTTCACACCGGCGACCGTGACAGAGTCCATCAGGCCGGCGAGCGCCCTGACATCACCGTGGGGACACACGACGGCGCGCGCGCGGGATAGCCGGATGCCATCGATGAGGCTGGCGTGGTTCCTTTCGTCCGAAAAAATGACGTCGCCTGCCTCGGGCAGCGTCGTGAGCACCGCCAGGTTCGCCAGGTACCCCGAGGAGAGCAGCAAGGCGCGCTCAACACCTTTGAACTGAGCAAACCGGCGTTCGATGGCCGAGAAGCTGGCGCGATCCCCGCGCAGCAGCCGCGAGCCGGTGCTGCCGCAGCCCTCGCGCGCGGCGCCAGTGAGGAACCCCTCGACGACCCGAGGATCGGTTGAGAGGTTCAGGTAGTCGTTGGAGGAGAGATCGACGCCCGAGGGCGGCCGCAGGGTTCGGAAGAGACCGCCGTCGCGCAGGTCTTGGAGCCTGGCGCGGACGCGGATTTCGAGCGGATTACCCCCCGGCATTCGCGGCAGCCGGTACGTCGACGCTCAAGCGCATGCCGAGACGCTGAAAGAGCTGCTCGTCATGCGATGCGCTAGGGTTGGGGGTGGTCAGCAGCCGATCGCCGAGGAACACGGAGTTGGCCCCGGCCAGAAAGCAGAGCGCCTGCGCCTCGTCGGTCAGCGACAGGCGGCCCGCGCTCAGCCGGACGAACGATGCCGGCATCAAGATGCGCGCGGTCGCGATCGTGCGCACCAGCTCCAGGGGATCTTCAGGTGCCACGGCGGCCAGGGGCGTGCCCTCGACGCGGACGAGCAAGTTCACCGGGACGCTCTCCGGATGGGGGTCGAGCGAGGCGAGCTGCTGCAGCAGCCGGTACCGTACTCCTCGGTCCTCGCCCATGCCGATGATGCCGCCCGAGCAAACCGCAATGCCGGAATGTCGCACACACTCGAGCGTTGCGAGCCGCTCGTCGTAGCTTCGAGTCGTGATGATGTGTCCGTAGAACTCCCGCGACGTGTCCAGATTGTGGTTGTAGGCGGTCAGGCCCGCCGCAGCCAGCGCGTCGGCCTGGTCCTGGTTGAGCATGCCGAGCGTGCAGCAAGCTTCGAGGCCAAGCCCCCGCACCGCTCGCACCATCGTCAGCACCCGCGCGAACGGCTCGCCGCCGGGGACGTCTCTCCAGGCTGCGCCCATGCAAAACCTGGTTGCTCCCTGTTCGCGCGCGCGCGTCGCCGCGTTCGTAAGCTCGTCCAGGGTCACCAGATCCGTGCGTTCCACGCCGGTGGTGTAGTGCGCCGACTGGGGGCAGTACGCACAGTCTTCCGGACAGCCGCCGGTCTTGATGCTGAGGAGCACGCATCCCTGCACCTCTTCGGCGTCATGATGGGCACGGTGCGCCACCTGCGCGCGAAACAGGAGGTCCGGGAGCGATGCGGTGTAGACCGCCTCAATTTCCTGAACCGACCAGTCGTGGCGGACCGAAAGGACGTCGTTCACAGGGAATGCGAGTGTAGCAAGAACAACACGACGAGCACCAGCAGCGCTAGCAGAGCGAGAGCCATCACCACCCTCGAGCGCGAGCGCCGCGCGGGTGCCGCATACGGAGGGTGCTGCGCCTCGCTCGTTGCCGTTCCGCAGCGATAGCAGATGAGCGCCTTATCGGCGATTTCGGTTCCACAACGACGGCAGGTCACGGTTGCTTCAGGCGAC
>JBGPJH010000211.1:0-6019 GCA_041485305.1 Vicinamibacteria bacterium
AGGCGGGGTGCGGATCGAACCGTGTCTCCCGCGGGCCTGGCGTCGAGTGGACGTGATGATACGGCGGCCAGGGGGAGGGCTTGCGATCACGATCGAGAATCCCGATGGCGTTGAGACCGGCATCGCCGAGCGGTGGGTCGATGGCGTGGCCGTTGATCAGGCCCTCGTCGCGTTTCCTGCTGACGGCCGCGAACGGCGCGTGAGAGTCCGACTCGGGCCTGAAAGACGGCCAGCACCGCTGCTGAACGAGAAAGTCGGTGCCCGAAACGCAACGACGGCATGAATCTGCAGCTGGCATTTCTCGCGCTGTTCTCCACCTATCGCTTCCCGTGCAGTGAGTTGCGACGCCCCTTGCTGAGACGATCGAATGCAATGAGCGCGAAGGCGAACGGCACGGGCACGAGCCACGCGACCCAGGGAATCGCCGCTGTGGCGAAGAACGCGTTTCCCAAGGGCGTGTAGTCGATTGCCGCGATGAGCACGAGCTCGACGACGATGCCCGTGACGATGAGGCTGTTCTTCAACACATCACGAACCGAGGCTGGCAGGGTTTCGCTGCGGCAGGCGAACACATTGGCCACCTGCGCGATGACAATCGCAGTCAGACAGGCTGTCGTTGATTGGCGGTACAACAGGCTCGACGTGGCGAGTGGTGCCCGCCAGTGCCAGCCGCCGCCAGCGAGGACGAAAGCATAGGCCGTCATCGCGGCGGCCGCTTCAATCCCGCCAAGCAGGAGATAGGCGCGGGTCAGCAGCCTGCGGTCGATGAGCCGTCGGCTCGCTGTCCTGGGGGGCCGCGACATGACGTCAGGCTCGGGACGTTCGGCGCCGAGGCCAAGTCCAGGAAGCATGTCGGTGCCGAGGTCCACGGCCAGCACTTGCATGATGGTCAGTGGCAAGGGAATGCGCAGCAGTACAAATGCCAGATACGGCACCAGTTCCGGAATGTTGGACGTAAGGACGTACGTCGTGAACTTTCGAATGTTGTCGAAGACGCCGCGGCCCTCTTCGATCGCTGCGACGATACTCGCGAAGTTGTCATCGAGCAACACGACGTCGGCCGCCTCGCGCGCGACGTCGGTGCCGCTGATGCCCATCGCCACGCCGATGTCGGCGGCCTTGAGGGCCGGTGCGTCGTTCGCGCCGTCGCCGGTCACCGCCACGACTGCACCTGTCTGTTGGAACGCCTGCACGATCCGCAGCTTCTGCTCGGCCGAGACCCGCGCGAACACCAGTTCAGGCTCCTCGAGCAGGAACCTGAGTTGTTCCGCAGAAAGCCGATCGAGGTCGTGCCCTGTCACGACCACCGGATGGTCGCCGCTCGCCAGACCCACGGCACGGGCCACGGCGAGACCGGTTTGGGGGTGATCGCCGGTCACCATCACAACCTTGATGCCAGCGTCTCGGCATCGTGCGATCGCTGACGGGACTTCCGGGCGTGGCGGATCGTGCAGCCCCACGAGTCCCGCGAACGTGAGCGATTCTTCCAAATGCTCACGCTCCGGGACCGTGCTCAGGCGTTGAAAGGCAAACGCCAGCACCCGCAGCCCCTCCGACGCCATCGTCGCTTCCGCACCGACAATTGTCCGGCGCAACGGATCTGTCAGCGCTGCGACACTATCGCCCACCTCGTACGTGTCGCAGTTCGGGAGGAGGGCTTCGAGTGCGCCTTTGACGAACAACGCGAATCCTTCGCCGTCGGTGTGCAGCGTCGCCATCCGTCTGCGGTCAGGACTGAATGGCACGAGGTCGACGCGCACACGCTCGTGCACCGCGGTCCGCGCGGCGTGCGCCATCTCGACGAGTGCGACCTCCATGGGATCGCCTCGCCACGGTGGTCCCTCGAGGCCATCGTTGGCCCGCACGGTGTGGCACAGCGCCGAGGCTTCGAACAGCCGCGGATGTGTGGCCGCGAACTCGGCTCGGCTCTGGAGCTCCGACACGGGAACGAACTCGTTGAGCACGAATACCTGTTGCGCGACCATGCGATTCTGGGTCAGCGTGCCGGTCTTGTCCGTGCAGATCACCGTTGCCGACCCGAGCGTCTGTACGGCCGGGAGGTGTCGCGTGAGTGTGTGTCGCGTAGCCATGCGCTGGGCAGCCATGGCCATCGACAACGTCAGCGTCGGCAGCAAGCCCTCCGGGACGTTAGCGACGATGACGCCGATGGCAAACACGAAGTTGTCCCAGAAGGGCAACCCAACGAAGCGGCCGACCGCGAACAGCGCGAGGCCGAGCAGGATGGACAGGACCGCGATGAGGCGGCTGAGACGCGTGATTTCGCGTTGGATTGGTGCGACCGTTTCTGGCGCGGTTTGCGTGAGATGGGCAATCCGGCCGAATTCGGTGCGCATGCCGGTGGCGACCACCACGCCGACTGCCTGGCCGGCGGCCAACGACGTGCCGGCGAACACCACGTTACGCCGTTGTGCGGGATCGTCGTCCGACGAGCTGGAATCGGCATCGGCGACCCGAGTCTGTGGCAGCGACTCACCGGTGAGTGTCGCGTTGTCCACCTTGACGTCGAAGGCTTCGACCAACCGACAATCGGCGGGTACGTGATCCCCTTCCGCCAGCTCAATCACGTCACCAGGTACAAGGTCGGCGCTCGGGAGATCCAGCAAGCGGCCATCGCGGCGCACGCGGACCGATTGGGGAAGGAGTCGCTGCAGCGCAGCGATAGCCTTGTGCGCACGTCGCTCCTGCCAGAAGGAAAACACGCCGTTGATGAGGATGACCGCGACGATCGCTTCTGCGAGCGCACGCATTCCGGATCCCGGGTTGCGGTACTCCGCGAGGAGCGCCAGGGCTGCCGCCGTCCAGAGGATGAGCGCGAAGAAGTGGGTGAGTTGTGCGAGGAGTTGGACGATTGCCGGACGGTGTCGCGCCCGAATCAGCCGATTGGGGCCGAACTCGCGTTGGCGCACTTCCGCCTCGGCGCTCGTCAGCCCATTCATGCTCGAACGGAGGCTGGCGAGCGCTTCAACGGCGCTCACGCGGTGAATGGCATCCGTCATCGCGCCTGAGCTGGTTCGCGCGCTATGCCGCGGCCATTACGTGGTCGCGATTTATTCGCGCGCGTCTGCGGAAAGACTTACGTTAAGCGGAGTCGTCTCCCCAGGACGCACTTGGACATCCGTCGAGAATCCTCGGTACCCTTGCTTGCGGATTTCGATGTGGAGCATTCCTTCGGCAACGTGCACCTGCAGGCGTCCGGCAGAGTCGGAACCGGTCCAGCGTTCACCATCGATGATCACCTCGGCATCCGCCGGCTGAACCTGGATGGCGAGTGTGCCGAACGCCACTTGCGGAACGGGAGTCGGAGCGCGTGTCGCACCGCGGTATAGCGTACGCGGGGGCGTTGTCGTGCCATGCGGTGGTGAAGGAACGGGTGGTCCTATGAACGGTGGCTCACTCGTCTCACCCGGCGCTAGACGTTCCATCGTGTAGCGCCACCTGGAGTCTGAGTTGGGCGCCAGATACAGGCGCTGATGAACGGTTCGATATCCGTCCAGATGGAAAGCGATCTCATGTGGTCCCGGCGGTAGGGGAAGCCGCTGGAAGATTCCATCGAAGTCGTCGACCACGCCGGCGTAGTAGCCATCCACGTACACGGCCGCCTCTTTCGGCGTGACGAGCAGTCGAAGTTCGGCTCGATCGTCGAACATTGGATAGTACGCGTACGGCCACGCAGTCCGTGGCCACCACGGATACGGTCCATAGAACGGATCGTAGAAATACCCCCCGACAAAAACGACTGCACCGCGTCTGACCGGCGGGCGACGCCTCTGCGCTTGCGCGGCGGTACTCCACAGCATCGCGACGAGCGCAAGAGACGTCATCAGAATGACGAGGAGAGATTTGTGACGCATAGTCCTTCTCGACAGGCGTTGTTGGGCCGCTATTGCACCAACGAGCATGAACGCTGCCAAATCGCATGAGCCATTCCTTCGAGGAATCCACGATTCGAGGCGAGATGGCCTGGCTCGCGCAGGCGATGCGCGAAAAACCGGCGGCCCTTGAAGAGAGCTGACGGAATATCGTCGGCACGTGGCAGAACGCCTACGTCGGACTCTAGTGCCACGCAAGCCCGAGCGCGAAGAACACCGCAAACGCCAACAGCACCTGGCCCGCTTGCGGCGTCAGCGGGATCATCGCCTCGTGCGACGACGCCCGGAGCACGCGGCGTGCCGTCGCGATAGCGTAGGGCAACGTGACCAGCGGCAGCAGCATCGTCCGGCCGGCGCCGGCTAACCAGAGCGCCACCGGCACCGCATACGCGAGCGCCACGAGCGCCAGGTACTCCACGTGACTTCCCCGCCGGCCGATCAGCACCGCGAGCGTCCACTCGTGCTTCGCGCGGTCGTACTCGCGATCGCGGATGTTGTCGATGACCAGAATGTTCGTCGTCAGCGCGGCGATCGGGAGGCTCGCGACGAAGGCCGGCCAGGCGATCGAGCCCATCGGCGGCCACAGCGGGAACGGCGGCGAGAGCACTGCCGCCGCCTGGACGTAGTAGCTGCCCACGACGCTGACGATGCCGAAGAAGAGAAAGAACAGCGGATCGCCGAGCGCGCGATCGCCGAGCGGAAACGGGCCGGTCGAATAGGTCAGGCTCGCGAGGACGCTGGCGACACCGATGACAATAGCCGGCACGCCGCCAAGCCACGCCAGATAAGCACCGCTCAGGGCGCCGAGCGCGTATGTGAAGAGGATCGCCTGACGGATTTCGGCGAGGCTGATGAGGCCGGTGGCCACTGCTAGAACGAAATCGGCGTGCTCGGCATCGTCGGGGTGGCGGCTGAGGTTCGTGTAGTTGTCGGTAAACACGCCGCCAAGCTGGATCATCCAGCCGGCGACAAATGCTGCGACGGCCGCCGGCCAATGGAACAAGCCGTCGCTCCGGGCCAGTCCGACGGCCACGAGGACGGGCGCCGCGGCCGTCGGCAGCGTATGCCGCGGATAGAGCAGCATCCCGACCCACACGTCACGGCGCGTCATGCGCATTGCGCCGGGCCAGACCGCAGCCCGGAGGTGAATTTCCCTCGGAGCGTCGAGAGAAATCTCCGCGCCAGGGGCGTTGCGGCCACATTGATTTCCTGATTCACGATGAGATCGCCAGTGTATCGGTCACTATGTAGCGATGCCGCCGATGGCAGACATGTTGCCCTGTGAGTTGACCATGACATGGCGTCTCGAAAGCATCACCGACATGGTAATTGTTGAAGCGCCGTCTCTCCGTCGTGAGCGTGAGTTTCTGGAGGCCGTCCGCCGGAGCCGACGCCTTCATGGACGCTGGGTCGATCCACCTCGTACGAGCACACAGTATCGAGCATACGTTCGTCGACTGCGTGGTCCCAAACGCTACGGCCATTTCATCTGCACCGAGGCGGGCGAGCTCGCCGGCGTGATCAACGTGAATGACATCGTCAGAGGTGCGTTCCAGTCGGGGTCTCTTGGATTCTACGCATTCGTGCCGCACGCAGGGCGGGGGTACATGCGGGAAGGGCTGCAGCGTGTCCTTCGGCTGGCCTTTGGCAAGTACAAACTTCATCGAGTCGAGGCCAACATCCAGCCGGATAACGTTCGTTCGATGCGGCTCGTCCGCGGCCTCGGGTTCCGTCGGGAAGGTCGCTCAACGCGATATTTGAAGCTCGCCGGCCAGTGGCGCGATCACGAGCGATGGGCGCTCACGATCGAGGATCTGGACGGTCCTTGAAGCCGCGAAACGGGGTGAGCCTCCCCACGACCCGCGAGCATAGCGGCGCTTGGGCCCTTAGCCTGCGCCGCAGCCGCGTTGACCGACTGAAGCGGCACCCCGATTCTTCAGGACTGGTCGGCGATCATCTTCAACAAATCCATGCTCGTGATGATGCCTGCCGGATCTTTCCCCTGTGTCACGACCAACCGGTGAATATGCTGCTCGACCATGATTCGTGCAGCCTCCGCCACGGAGGCGGTCACCGGCACTTGGTGGATCACCGGCGTCATGACATCTCGGACGGTCACCGCCCGTGCC
>JBGPJH010000212.1:0-6018 GCA_041485305.1 Vicinamibacteria bacterium
CCAGAAGTTGCGCCACCAGGCTCTTGCACGACCCGCAACCCATGCCCGCCTTGGTGCAGGCGCCCACCTTCGAGACGCTCCGGCACTCCTTGGTCTGAATCGCATCGACGATCTGCCGCTTACTGACGCCGTTGCAATTGCAGATTTGCGCGTTGTCGGGAAGGTCCGACGCCTTGAGCAGCCCAACGCCCGTCGGCGACCCGAAGAGGAGATCGGCCCGGCGCGCGGGCACCTTGGTTCCTGCGAGAAACATCTGCATCAGCGTGCTGGCGGCCTCGACATCTCCGAGCAGGATCGCGCCGGCGATCTGGCCGCCTCGGACGATCAGCTTCTTGTAGATGCCGTTTCCTGGTTCCCTGTAGACGACCACTTCATCGTCGGCGTTTGCGGGTTTAGTGACACCCATGGACGCCAACTCGACGCCCATGACCTTCAACTTGGTGCCGAGCTTGGAGCCGTGATACGCGGAGCCGGGACGCGCGCCGGTGATCACGTCCGCGACCACGTTCGCCTGTTCCCAAATCGGATCGACCAGCCCGTAGACCTGGCCGCGATGCTCGACGCACTCTCCGACTGCGAAGATCGACGGATCGCTGGTGCGCATCTGATCGTCGCAGACGATGGCCCTGTTCACGGCCAGGCCGGACAGGGCGGCGATCTCGGTAATAGGCCGGATGCCTGCGCTGACGACCACCATATCGGTGTCGAGCGTGGAGCCGTCTTTGAATTCCAGGTGGGTGACGCGCCCGTCAACGCTCGCGATCCTTGTCGTGATGGTGTCGCACAGCACGCGGATGCCCATCGCCTCGATCGTCTTGCGGAGCATGTCGCCCGCCTCGGGATCGAGCTGGGCCATCATCAGTTGTGGCGCCGCCTCGAGCACGGTGACTTCGACGCCGTGCGTCAGGAGTCCTCGTGCCGCCTCGAGTCCTAGCAAGCCGCCGCCGATGACCGCGGCGCGCTGGTTCTCTCTGGCACAGTCTGCGATGCGCGCGCAGTCGTCGATGGTGCGGAACAGGAAGGTACCCGGTCCGCCGAACCCCTCCATCGGAGGCACAAAGGGCCGCGAGCCGGTCGCGATGATCACGTCGTCATAGGGTTCCTCGACGACCGGAACGCCAGCCTGGGCAGCCGCGTCGGCGCTGTACGCAAGGGCATCCTTCCTGAGCGGCGTCCCGGCGACCACACGGCGCTCCCGGTCGATACACGTGGCTTTGACGCCCGCGTGCAACCGGATGCCGTTGTCTTGGTACCACGCCAGCGGGTTCATGAAGATGTCCGTTGCCGTCTGGCTGCCGTTGAGCACGTTGCTCAGCAGGATGCGGTTGTAGTTGCCGTAGGGCTCGGCCCCGAACATCACGATGTCGAAGCGGTCCGGCGCACGCTTCAGGATCTCCTCGACCACCCGGGCTCCGGCCATGCCGTTGCCCACCACGACGAGCTTTCGTTTGCCGGCGTTCAAAATCGTTCCTCCGGGTCCATGAGCAGATTCGGATTAGCTCCGACTTCCGTAGCGGCGTTCCGCGAGATTGGCTGGCGCCGTGCGTTCCACGCGGACGGCGCACTGCTTGTAGTTGGGCTCTCGCGAGATCGGATCGAACGCGCTTTGCGTCACCTGGTTCGCGTTGAACTCCGCCCAGTGAAACGGTACGAACACCTGACCTGGCCCCACTGTCTCGGTGAGCCGCAGCTCAAGGTGCCGAACTCGCCCCCGTCTCGAGATCACGTCCACCGGGTCCGTCGTCTTGAGCCGCAGAGCCCGCGCGTCGCGCGGGTTCATTTCGAGCCAAGCCCGGGGCGAAAGCCGCTCGAGAATCGGCACCTCGCCCGTCTTGGTCCGCGTGTGCCAATGCTCGACCGTCCGGCCGGTGTTCAGCACCAGCGGGAACTCCGCATTCGGCGGCTCGGGGAACATCTCCCACGACGTTGGGATGAGCCGTGCCTTGCCGTCGTCGGTCTGAAACACGCCGTCGGCGTAAAGCCGGCGTGCTGTGGGGGACTCCGTCCCTTCAGAGACCTCCGCCGTCTGCACCGGGTGCGGCCACTGGATGCCGCCGTGCGCCTCGATCTGCTCGTAGGTCATGCCCGAGTAGTCGCACAAGCGGCCCGCGGAGACGCGCGCCCACTCGTCGAACGCGTCCCGGGGCTCAGCCCAGCCGGGAAAGAGCTCCTCGCGGCAGCCGAGCGCGGACGCCAGGTCGAGGAAGATGTCGAAGTCGGCGCGCGCTTCGCCCGGCGGATCCACTGCGCGGTTCACCTTGCTGACGCGCCGCTCGGAGTTCGTATATACGCCCTCCTTCTCGCCCCAGATAGCTGCCGGCAGGACGAGGTCGGCCAGCTCGGACGTGGGCGTCGGATGGAACCCGTCCTGCACGACGAGGAACTCGAGCGTTTCGAGCGACTGCAGGAGAACGCCGAGATTGGGAAACGACACGATCGGGTTCGTCGCGATAATCCAGAGCGCGCGGATCTTGCCGCCGAGCGCGGCTTCGATGATGTCGGGGTACGCGAGCCCACGCGCCGCCGGAATCCGATCGACAGGCACGCGCCAGATCGCTGCCAGTTCTTCGCGGTGTTCAGCGCATTCGAACCGGCGGTAGCCAGGCAGCGACGAGGCGAAGCCGGCTTCGCGCGTGCCCATGGCATTGCACTGGCCGGTGATCGAGAAGGGCGAAGCGCCCGAGCGGCCAATGTTGCCGGTGATGAGCGCCAGATTATTGATGGCGTTGACCGTCTCGGTGCCTTTGCTGCTGTGGTTGACACCCATCGTCCAGCCGATGAAGGCCGCGCGGGCGTTGCCATAGAGCAACGCGGTCTTGTGTAAGAGATCCGTCGAGAGCCCGGTGATCGTTGCCACGTGTTCCGGCGTGTACTCGCGCACGGACTCGCGCAGGGCATCGAAGCCCCTGGTGTGCGCGGCGATGTACTCGTGATCAATGAGGTCGTACTCAATGATGATGTGGATCAAGCCGTTCACCAACGCGAGATCCGACCGCGGCTTCACCGGCAGGTGGAGGTCCGCCAGCATGGCTGTTTTCGTTACGCGCGGATCCACAACAATGAGCGTCTTTCCCGGGTTGGCCTCGAGCCGCTGCCAGAGGATCGGATGGTTGTCAGCGACGTTGGCGCCAATCAGCACGATGACGTCCGCGCGTTCCAGATCTTCGTACGCGCCGGGCGGGCCGTCGCTGCCGAACGATCGCTTGTAGCCTGCCACCGCCGTGGACATGCAGAGGGTGGTGTTCCCATCGTAGTGAGGCGTGCCGAGGCCGAGCTGCACCAGCTTGCCGAGCGTGTAGAACTCTTCGGTTACAAGCTGACCGGTGCTGACGACGCCGACCGCTTCCGGGCCGTGCGCCGCCTGCACCTCGCGAAACCGGCCGACCATCGTTTCGATCGCCACGTTCCAGCCCACACGGTGCAGCCGGCGGGTGCGGCGCCGCCCCACCGACTCGCCTCGTGTGCCGGTGTGTGGACGAAGCAGCGGGAACCGTGCGCGGGTCGGCGCGTGGATGGTCTCGTGCTCGGAGAGCCCTTTCGGACAGAGCGCCCCTCTATTGACGGGATGATCCGGGTTGCCCCGGACGCTGACGGCGCGGCCGTTCTTGACGCCGATGAACATCCCGCAGCCGACGGAGCAGTAGCCGCAGGTCGTTGGCACCCAGCGGTCGGGAATCTTGCCGGCCGCCGTGTAGCCCATCACCGGGTCGAGCGCGTAGGCATACTTTTCGGCGCTGGTGCCGAGGCCGAGGAAGCGCTTCAGGCTCACGCGGCCTCGCTTCCCAGATACGGTGCCACCATGTGCTTCGGCACCGCGCTGACGAAGAAGAGATATCGGCCAAGAACTTCACCAGCGAGTGCCGTGGCGAACGCCAGCCAGAGCACGGCCGGATGCGCCGTGAAGAGCGGCAGGGCGATGGCCCCGAGCGCCAGCAGCGCGCCCCGGAGCACGAAGCGCGACTTCAACGTCGTGGCAAGCAGTGTGCCTGACGCGCGTAACTCGACGCCGTCCGATGCGCTGAGCCTCAAGAAGCGCAGCGCGAGCGTGACCAGCTGCGCGCCGGCCATGGTGGCGGTGGCGACGCCAAGCAAACGCGGGTCGCCGGCGCCGACAGCCGCTGCGAAGAGCGGCCCGAGCGTCGCCGCAGTGAGGTGAAAGTGCACAATCGTGTACGGCGTGTTCCAGGCAGGCCGCGAGGGCACACGATAGATGTAGGCGCTGGCCGTCACGCCGCCGAGGCCGAGCGCCGCGGTCAATGCGCCGATGCCTGTGCCCCCAGGCAGCGACGTCCACAGCGCCGCGGCGTACACGCAGGCGACCACCGAGAACGCCGTGAACAGCAGGACCTCGCGGCTCAGCCACGACCGCTTCCACATCTTCAATGCGCGGTACGCGTGGATCGGGCGCCCAAGATGCAGCGTCGACGCCGCCAGTGCCAGGCCGCCGACGAGGACGGAGGTGAGCGCCGTCGCGCCAAGGGCCGTGCGGGCGTCGAGCAGTTGCAGCAGCCAGACCGTCGCGAGTGTTCCGACCGAGAGCTGTGTCAGCGTCGTCATGATGATGAGCGACCAGTGCGCCTCCGACAGCGCCAGGCGGACGAGATCGACCGGCCGTGCGTTGGGGGCCAGATTCTTCGGCAGCGTCATCCGCGTCGTCGAGATGCTCTGATCCGCGGTCGGCACGCCGGGCGCCGGCAGCGCGGCGGTCGCGGCTGCTTTCCAGTCGGCGACGTTGACGATCTCGACCTGAATGGCGCCTGACGGACATGCGGACACACAAGCGGGCGCCTGGCCCTGCGAGAGTCGGCTGTGGCAGAGATCGCACTTGCCGACCACGCCCCGCTCCGGGTTGTACTGGGGCACGCCGTACGAGCAGTTCCACGTGCAGTATTGACAGCCGATGCAGGTGTCCGCGCTGTGTAGCACGATGCCGGTCGCCGAGTCTTTCGTGAAGGCGTCAACCGGGCAGCCGCTCATACACGTGGGCTCCACGCAGTGGTTGCAGCCCATCGAGAGGTACGAGCGATGCGCCTGCGGGTACCAACCGCCCTCGATCTCGCCGACGCGCCGCCAGTTGATGGCGGCGGGGTTGCCGTTCTGCTCGTTACAGGCGACGACGCAGCACTTGCAGCCGATGCACTTGCCCATGTCGAAGTGGAAGCGGTACTGCTCTCCCGGTCCAGGAGCGCGAAGCGGGAAGCGCGCCAGCGGTAGAGCCGACGACTCGGCGTCCCGCGTTGGAGATCTCGCAGGTTGCGCCGGCGTCAGCGCGAACGTAACGCCGTCTTCAGTGACTCGTTTCAACAGCGGGAGTGACATGATCGACAGGTAGCCGTTGCCTTCGGAGCAGCAAGCGCTGTGCCGCTGGCAGACATTGATTTCCTTAGGTAGATTGGGAGATGAGACCGTCGCGGAAAGGTGGGGACATTATTGTCTAATGGCGATCGCTAGCCTACGCTTTTGTACGACATTCTAAAAATTGATCCCATCTCCCACAGCGTTGAAACCGCGGTGAAAATCAACAGTTTTGTCGCTCTTCTACACCCCAGGAGGCGGACCGTGTCCGTGAGCACCGCTTCCGGCACGCCCGTGAGGCTCGACGCGTTCCGGCCAATACCCGGCCACCAGCCGACGTACATCCTCGAAGCCCTCGGTCCGCTCCGTAATGAACGCGCGATCGATCAGGTTGTCGCGGATCAGTAAATGGAGGAGGCCATTGACGAGCGCGGTGTCCGACCCGGGACGAAGCGCCAGATGCCGCGTCGCCCATTGCGCCGTCGCCGAGCGCCGCGGATCGATGACGACCAGCTTTCCGCCGTGGGCTTGCTGGGCCTCGAGATACTGCATCACGGGCGGCATCGTCTCTGCCACGTTGGCGCCGGCGAGCAGGAGCACCGAAGTGTGCGCGATGGCTGCGCGAGTATGTGATGTAATCTCGGAAAAGGCCTGCGGGCGTCAGCCTAGGGGCTTTGACGTTGGCACTCGATCGGTCTACGTTTCAGTAGTAATACTATGACG
>JBGPJH010000213.1:0-6017 GCA_041485305.1 Vicinamibacteria bacterium
GTGACGAACGGTTCACTTCCGCAGCGTCAGTACCGGACACGTCGCACGCCGCACGACCTGGTTCGTCGTCGAGCCCAAGAACATCAGATCGAGCGCGTTCCGCCCGCACACTCCCATGACGACCAGGTCGGCGCGCTCCTCGTCGGCTACGCGGAGGATCTCGACGTACGGCTTTCCATGTAACAGACGTGGCGCGGGTGCACCGCCGTCCCGGGCAGCGCCCACCACGAAGGCGCGGAGACGGTCGGTCGCGCTCGCTTCCAGATACCGCCTGTACTCGGCCAACGCGGCGCCCTGCTCCGGTGGAAGGTCCGTCATCACAGGAGCGGGGGGCTCCTGCCAGGGCCACTCGAGCACGTGCACGACGGTCAGCTGGGCTCCCGATTCCTGCGCGAGCGAAGCAGCAAAGTCCAGCGCAGTGAGCGAGCCATCGGAGAAATCCACGGCGCAGAGTAAGCGCTTGAAGGGCAGCTTCGACGTCGCATGTGCCCTGGGGGGGACGGTCAACACAGCACAGCGCGCCTTCCGAAGCACCTTCTCGGTGACGGATCCGAGGACCAGGTGCTCGAAACCGCTCGCTCCGTGTGTGCCCATGACGATCATCTGGGCCGGCAAGTCGGTGGCGCGGTCCAGAATCTGGGCCGTCGCGTGGCCCACGCCGATCTCGACATCGACGCCAATCCCCGCGGCCGTGGCCGCCTGAAAACACGTCTCAACTTGCTCGCGCACCCGACGCAGCTCAGAGGGAGGCACTCGATCGTCGGGCACCGGGAGGCCGGGCACCGGCATGAAGAGGGGATGGTAGACGTGGAGCGCTGTGATTCGTGCCTTGTACCATCCAGCAATCGCGACGGCCTGCTCGACGGCGTGGGTCGACGCATCGGAGAAATCAACGGGGCACAGGATACGTTTGATGGTCACGGCCTGCGACCCCTTACGAAGTCCGTTAGAACTCCAGAGGCCGGTTGGCAAACCGTCCAACGATGGGTCGGGTGATGGCGACGAAGTCATCGTACCGCATGACCACCGCGTCAGTATGGGTGCCCGCGTTGAAGACGATCCGCTCTTCGTCGGCCAGAGCCTCGTCCACGAATACGCTCTGACGGTAGAGTGGTCCGAGCGGTGGCATGGCTCCTCGCTCGCAGTCCGGGAACAACCATTCGAGCTCGTCTTCTCGCGCGAGCCGAATCGTGCCGGCGCCCGCGAGCGCGGCCAGGCGGTCGAGATTCACGACATGGTCGGCGGGGACGACGGCTTGGATCGGCTCGCCGTCGGCGAAGCAGATGACAGCCTTCGCCCAGTCGCGTCCGGAAACGTGCGTGACCGCGGCCTCTTCTTGCGCGGTGTAAGCCGGCATGTGCGGCATGACGGTGTAGCCGATATTAGCCCGCCGGAGAAATTCCTGAACAGACGCTGCGACAGCCATGACGACCTCCCTCGTGTCCCGTCACTAGCTCGCAAGACGGTCCGGTCGTCTCGGCCGAAGCACGTTCACGGTGCTCGCCTGCGGACCTTTGTCGCCTTGCTCCTCGACGAATGTCACATCGGCGCCGGTGCGCAGACGGCTCAGGCCGGCCCCGATCACACTGTTCTGGTGAAAATAGATTTCTCTGCCATCCCGAGTTTCGATGACGCCCGACCGCCCCGCCGGCGTCCACCGGACGACGCGGCCGCGCGGCACCTCCTGATGGGTCTTGATCGCCAGGCGGCTCTTGCGAGCGTAGTCCTGCAGCCGCCGGCGTGCGACATCGAACGCTTCGCGGATGACGAGGCGAAGATCCTTGCGCATCCCTTCCACGTCGAACTGCTTCACCCACTCGTGCTCGCTGAGGTCCTTCTTCGAACCGTGCAGGTTCGCCCCCCGCGAAACCGCAATCTCTTCGCCGGGGACCATCAGATCAATGCGCAGACTGAACCGGTTGCCCCCCCGGTGATGGCGGTGCGGAATATCGACGGTGACTCGGCAGGACATGATGTCTCGACAGTACTCCTCCAGCTTGACCACGCGCTTGCGGATGTCGGTTTCAATCCATTCGCTGGAAGACATGCCGCGGAACGAAACGGAAAGTGGAAGCTTCATGGCGATAACCTCGATTGAGCGCTCACCCGTGAATCGTGCCGCAATGTGCGTGCCTGACAGCACACCATGAGATCTGGCCGGAGAGGGACCGAAACGATGGCGCGAGGGCAATCCGTGCCGGATATCCGGCACTTCACAAGCCGCCAAAACAATCCTGGTCGCGCTCCAGCAAAAGAGAGGGTCGGGATCTGATGAAGCTGCGGTTCTCGAGCAAGGTCGCGATCGTCTGGGCGGCGGTCTTGGAGGACTCATGCTGCCCCGACACGACGAGCTCAGGGTGGTCGGGCGGTTCATAACCCGCCTGCAGGCCCGGAAGGTTCGTCACCCCGCCGGCCTGGGCTTGTCGGTAGAGGCCCTTCGGGTCCCTAGCCATGCACACCTCCAGCGGACACTCGACGTAGACCTCGACGAATCGGTCGATGGTCGCCCGCCCCTGCGACCGATGGGACCGGCGGCTGGCGGTTGCGTCAAAGATCACCGGCACGCCATGAGTGACGAGGAGACTGCCCACAAACGCCAACGCGTGGTAAAAAGCGTTCCGGTCTTCCTCGTTGTAGCTCGCCCCAGGCATCAAGACCGGCCTGAGCACGTCGGACTCGAGCACGGCGGCATGCACGCCCCGGTCGGCAAGCTCCGCATGCAGGGCCCGCGCGATCGTCGATTTTCCCGACCCTGGTAGGCCCGTGAGCCAGACGGCAAACGCCGGCGTCATCGTTTGAGGCGGTTCAGCCGCCACAATAGTCGTTCACGCGGGCAGGTTCGAAGCTGTGCGCCTCGAGCACCGCGCGAACAAACCCGAGCAGCTTCCGCCGGACCGCTGCTGACAGATTCGGATACCAGACCGGATGGGCCATGACGAGGCCGCGAAACGCCAGAAACGGCGCGGCGACGGCATAGAGCTCCCCGTCATGGCTGGCTGCCACGTACCGCCGCCAGAACCGAGCGAAGAGCCGCTCGAAATTCCCATCGAGGCATCCGCTCCGCTGCAGGGAGAAAAACAGGTAGTTCATCGTCAAACAGGCGACGTCATCGGCGGCATCGCCCCACTCACCGCGAGAACGGTCGAGCACGACGAAATGCGCGCCGTCCTGGAAGAGGATGTTCCACGGATGAAAGTCGCCGTGAACCTGTCTGAGCCGATGGGTCAGGCCCTTCAAGCGCCACCGCCAACCCACGCAAGCGTGCTCGATGTCTTCCAGCGGCCCGGCATCGAACGTCGACGGGTACGTATCGAGGATGCCCATGATGCACTCGCTGTGGCCGACGAGCTCTCGAATGCGTCGGATGTAGAGAGCCGGATCGGGTCCGCGCACCTGATGTATCGCGACCAGGTAATCACACAAAGCGTCGGCCCTCGCGAGATCGATGTCCCTCAGATCGCCGCCATCGCGCAGCCGTTCCAAATCGCGGTAATAGCCCTCCCCGGACACGTATTCGTTCAGGATGAAGAATTCCTCGACGTCGCCAAGCGACACGAGCGCCCCGTCTTTCCGGAATCCCCCGACGTCGAGGCTGCGGACGTGGGATGGTAGCGTGGCGGATGCCGCATGGCTCCACAGAAGGATTTGAGCGCGATCGGCCATGTGCTCGTGACCAAAGTGGCCGGGCGAGACGGTTTCGAGGACTGCTGACCGCAGCGTGCCAGCCTGCTCGTAGTCGACTCTCACAGGCGTTCCGTAGCCATACCCTTTCAGGTCTGCGATTCCCATCTGTCCGAGCAAGGCGAGACGGACGATTCGGATTGGGCCGCCCAGGCGTTGCTCGAGATACTCCTGGACGCACTGGTCGGTCAGGACCGGACCCTTGTTGCCGACGACTGCGGGAGCTACGACACCGCCACCCATGACATCCCCCTCCTCAGCAGCGGACGGGACGGCGGCACGACGCCACGAACGCCGGATTCCCGACAGACTTCTCCCAAGAGCGCCTACGAACAGCAAACGCAACGCCACAACCGGCGACTTTTACCCCTTGATGCAGATAATCGGCTCGAGCCTTGCGACGATTTTCGACAGCCCGGCCTGGTCCGCCGCCTCGACGACGGCGGTCACGTCCTTGTAGGCGCCGGGCGCCTCTTCGGCCACGCCACGCGGTGAAGGACTCCGGATGAGGATCCCGCGGCGCTCCAGCTCGTCAATCAGCTCCCGACCGCGCCACTGCCTCGACGCCTGATGCCGACTCATGCTGCGACCGGCGCCGTGGCAGGACGAACCAAACGATCGCGCGAGGCTGTCGGTCGTCCCGACCAGGATGTACGACGCGGTTCCCATGGTGCCGCCGATGAGCACGGGCTGCCCGATCGACGAAAACACGGCCGGTACGTCTGGATGTCCCGGGCCGAACGCGCGCGTTGCACCCTTACGGTGAACGAACAGCTGCTTCTCCTTCCCATCGACACGATGCGGTTCGAGCTTGCAGGTGTTATGTGAAACGTCGTAGAGCAACGACAACTCGGCTTTCGGGGTGATCCGATGGAACGCCTGCCGCACCAGATGGGTGATGATTTGCCGGTTGGCCAGAGCGCAGTTGATGCCAGCCCGCATCGCACCCAGGTACGCCTGTCCAAGAGGCGACTTGATGGGCGCGCACGCCAGCTCCCGGTCCGGTACATCGATGCCGTATTCCACGGCGGCTAACGCCATGCGTTTCAGAAACTCGGTCCCGATCTGGTGACCCAGGCCGCGCGACCCGCAATGGATGCTCACCACGATGTCGTGTTGGCGGAGGCGCAGGAGCGATGCGACCTGGGGGTCCAATATCTTCACGACCTGCTGGACCTCGAGATAATGGTTCCCCGATCCGAGGGTGCCCATCTCGTCCCGCTGCCGCCGCTTCGCCTGAGCCGAGACCTCCTGGGGTTCTGCGCCGGCCATGCACCCGTGTTCCTCGATTCGCTCGAGGTCCGCGTCGGTGCCGTAGCCGCGGTGCACGGCCCAGCGCGCGCCCTCGGCGAGCATCGCCTGCATCTCGCCATCGTCGAGGTGCAGACGCCCGACACTGCCGACACCGGCGGGTACGGCGCGAGACAGCTCGTGCGCCAGCGGCTTCTTGTGCGGCTCGATGTCCTCAAGCGTGAGGCCCGTGTAAAGCGTCCGCACGCCGCACGAGATGTCGAACCCGACGCCGCCCGCCGACACGACCCCGCCCCGGTCGGCATCGAAGGCCGCGACGCCGCCGATGGGAAACCCATAGCCCCAGTGCGCATCGGGCATCGCGTAGGACGCCCGCTCGATACCGCGCAGCGTCGCGACGTTCGTGACCTGCTCGTACACCTTCGCGTCCATCTCGCGAACCAGCGCCTCGGTGCCGTAGATGATTCCCGGCACGCGCATGCGGCCGTGCGGCTCGATCCACCACTCCGTCTCGGACTTCCTTGTCAGCAGCGAAACATCCATGTCACACATCCACGACGCACTGCGCGAGCCAGCCGCCACTTTCCGCGGGTCCGACCCGAAGCTCCGTATACGTCGCGCCTTTCACCTCGACCGCCGGCTCGTGTCTGGCCACCGCCACCGGCTCGCCTCGCGCAACGCCCTCGAGCGTGGCTCCTCGAATCCGCACGCTGAACGCGCCAAACACCATGCGACGCGTGGCCATTTCGTAGACCAGCGCGTTCAACCAGTCCACCATCAGAAGCTCGTCGGTCGGCGCTTCACAGTCGACGTGTACCGATGACTCGCAACGGACGAGCGCCGGATCCGTGATCACGCCCGTCATTGCCAGCGCGACCTGCTCGAATGCCGCCTCCTTCGTCGGCCCCACGCCTCGGATACCGATGTCGGCCCCGTGGCCAAAGTGTTCCCAATAGGCGGTGACGCTCACACGGCCTGAACCGTCACCTTCTTGGCTTTCCTTCCGGTGGCCGCACCCGCTGTAATCCGCAGGAGGCCGTTTCGGTACTCGGCCTTGACGGTGTCGGGATCGATCTGCCCGGGCA
>JBGPJH010000214.1:0-5988 GCA_041485305.1 Vicinamibacteria bacterium
AGGCCTTCAGGTTTCTGCACGTCTCGACCGACGAGGTCTACGGCACGCTGGGCGAGCAAGGGCTGTTCAGCGAGGCGACGCCGTTCGCGCCCCGGTCGCCGTATGCGGCGAGCAAGGCATCGGCCGATCACCTCGTGCAGGCGTACTTCCACACATATGGGGTTCCGACGCTCGTCACGAACTCCTCGAACAACTACGGTCCGTTCCAATTCCCCGAGAAGCTGATTCCGCTCGTGATTCTCAACGCCCTCGAGGGACGCAGTCTGCCGGTGTACGGCGACGGAGGCAACGTGCGCGATTGGTTGCACGTGGAGGATCACTGCGCGGGCGTGCTGCTGGCGCTCGAACGCGGACGGCCTGGCGAGAAGTACAACATCGGCGGTGGCAACGAGCGGACCAACCTTGCGGTTGTAGAGAGCGTCTGCGACGCGCTGGAGGGCCTTCGACCCGCCGCCTCGAACCCCGCGCTTCGGGGCGCGACGAGCTACCGGGCCCTCAAGACCTACGTGCCGGATCGACCGGGGCACGATCGGCGGTACGCACTCGATGCGACCAAGATTCAGCGTGAGCTCGGGTGGAAGGCGCGTCATGCCTTTGACGCCGGCCTTCGCGCGACCGTGGCGTGGTATCTCGACCACCAAGAATGGTGCCGACGAGTGCAGGCTGGGCGCTACAACCGCGAGCGTCTCGGGTTGTCGCGGTGAAGGGGATCATCCTGGCCGGCGGCTCCGGCACACGGCTGCACCCGCTGACGCGAGCCGTCAGCAAGCAGCTCGTCCCGATCTACAACAAGCCGATGGTCTACTACCCGCTGTCGACGCTGATGTTGGCAGGTCTCCGCGACATCCTCCTCATCACGGGGCCGCGCGACCAAGGCGGGTTTGAGCGGCTGCTGGGCGACGGCTCCGAGATCGGCCTGCGCATCACCTACGCCGTGCAGGAGCGGCCGGAGGGGCTGGCGCAGGCGTTCATCATCGGCCGCCAGTTCGTCGGCGGCGATCGAGTGGCTCTCGCACTAGGCGATAATCTGTTCTACGGCGCGCATCTCTCGGATTACGTCCGCGGCGCCGCAGCACGAGAGCGGGGCGCGACGGTGTTCGGGTACTGGGTCCGTGATCCCGAGCGGTACGGGGTCGTCGAGTTCGACGCCCAGTGGCGCGCGGTGAGCCTCGAGGAGAAGCCGACGAAGCCGAAGTCATCGTACGCCGTCACGGGTCTGTATTTCTACGACAACCAGGTGCTCGAGATTGCAGCAGGGCTCAAGCCGTCGGCGCGCGGCGAGCTCGAGATCACCGACGTCAATCGCACGTATCTCGAGCGGGGTGAGCTGCACGTAGAGAAGCTGCCGCGCGGCATCGCCTGGCTCGACACGGGTACGCACGAGGCGCTCGTACAAGCGTCGAACTACATTCAGGCCGTCGAGGAGCGCCAGGGGTTGATGGTGGCCTGTCTCGAGGAGATCGCTTACCGCATGGGCTACATCAGCGCCGACGATCTCGGCCGCCTCGCGCGCGCGATGGAAGCCAGTGCCTACGGACAGTACCTGTATCGCCTCCTCGAACAGGAGTCCTAGTGTCCCGAGTCCGAAATTCGCCGACATTTCCGGGCGGGGCATCCCGGCTGGCTGCGTTGCTCGGCGCTCAAATATTCCCGATATTCTCCCGCCTCGCGCCTTGCCAGTCGGGCGCCGCGCTCCGGAAAATTAGTCAGCCAATTTCGGACTCGGGACACTAGCTGTGCGTGCCGTCCGAACGGAACTTCCGGGCGTCATCCTCATCGAGCCGGATGTGCACCGCGACGCGCGGGGCTTCTTTGTCGAGACCTATCACGAGGAGAACTACCGCGCGCTGGGCGTTGAAGGGCAGTTTGTCCAGGACAATCAGTCGCGGTCGGTCTGCGGCACGGTCCGTGGGCTGCATCTGCAAGTGGGCCGCCCGCAGGCGAAGTTGGTTCGGGTCATCGAAGGTGAGATCTTCGATGTGGCCGTTGACGTGCGACGGGGGTCGCCGACGTTCGGCAAGTGGGTCGGCAATACGCTCTCGGCTGGCACCTTCCGGCAGTGTTATGTCCCGATCGGCTTCGCGCACGGCTTCAGCGTGCTGAGCCCGTTTGCCGAGATTGCCTACAAGTGCACGGACTTCTACGACCCGGCGGCCGAGGTCGGCATCGCGTGGAACGATCCCACCCTGGCCATTTCCTGGCGGGTCGAGCGACCGATCCTTTCGGAACGCGACCGTCACCATCCACCCTTGGCCGGCCTGACCGATCGCCTCCCGCGCTACTCACCGACAGGTCTGTAAGCAGACACACAAAGTCGTCGTTCGACTGCCTGGCCCGACGACGGAAGCGCACACGATTTCGCGAAATGCTCCGGGCACATGCCTTGCGTTCGACCCGGGTGCGTCATCGGTCTGATTACGGCAGAGCGCCGTGAATGCTGGGGGAGCCAGGCCGGTGGAGCAGGGGGGCATCGCAATAACGCGGTGTCCCTTTGTTTTGTACAATCTGCGGCGATGAAGCGGATTGGCCACGCGCCATGAGCAGGATCGACCTCAACGCCGACGTTGGCGAGTCCTTTGGCGTGTACTCGATGGGACACGACGCCGCGCTCATGCGATCCATTACGTCGGCCAGTATCGCCGCCGGATTTCATGCCGGCGATCCCCGCGTCCTCCGCGACACCGTTCGGCTCGCCCGGTCTCACGGCGTTGCGGTCGGGGCACATCCGGGGTTCCCCGACCTCATGGGATTCGGTCGGCGCGAGATGCACGTCAGCCCTCGCGACGCCGAGGACCTGGTCCTCTACCAGGTCGCCGCCGTTGCCGGCGTGGCGGCGGCTGAAGGTGTTCCGCTTCAGCACGTCAAGCCGCACGGCGCGTTGTTCAACATGGCGGCTCACAGCCCGGACCTCGCTGACGCTATCGCGCGAGCGACCTCTGCAATCGGTCGACACCTGATTCTGTTTGGCCCGCCGAACTCCGAGCTGCTCAGGGCGGGTCGCTCGATGGGGTTACGGGTCGCGGCGGAAGTCTTCGCCGACCGCGCGTACCAACCCGACGGCACGCTCGTGTCCAGGCTGAAGCCAGGCGCGGTCATCAGCGACGAAGATGCCGTAGTGGCGCGCGCGATCCGCATGGTCAACGACCGTACGGTGGTGGCAGTGGACGGTTCCGCCGTGCCGCTCGACGTGGATACGATCTGTCTTCACGGCGACACTCCTGGGGCCGCCCGTCTCGCCGCCCAGCTGCGCGCCGGGTTCGAAGCCTCCGGCATCATCGTCCGCGCGATCGGTCTCTGACCGAGCGGACCCCCGCCCCGCGAAGCTGCTCGCCGAATCGCTGAACAGATTCGAGCGCTCGCAGAACTGACTCGTGCGCGATCCGGCCAACGAGGGGCCCCACAACGGGCCTCACGACCCACGGCACTTCGCGGCTGAGCGACACGGACAGCACGTCGACCTTCACCGCTTCACCAACTTGTTGGTAGCGCCAGTACGAGTTCAGTCGCCACAGGAAGCCGCGATCCTTGCCAGTAGTTTCGACGATCTTCGTCGACACGCTGTGGCTGGTTGCAAACGACCCATTCCCGCGAACGAACGTCACGTCGTGTTCGGTGTCGTAGGTCACAGTAATGATGGCCCTTCGAACGAGCCTCAGATAGACGTGCACGGCATCACCGAACCGCGCGAGCACACGGGACTCGACGACTTCCTCCGCGGGTGGAGGAACACCGGAGTCCGCGAGCGCATCGACGAGGTCTGCGACGCTCAACCCGCGAATCAGCGCCGACCCCCGCCACTCGTGAATTGTGCCTCCAGGGATGTCGATCGAGCGGCCCTCAGGCTTTCCGATGGGACTGGGCGCCGGCGGTAGGTCCCGGAGCCTGGCTTCGGTCGCTGCAACATGGCGATCCCATGCAGCGACAGTAGCTGGCTTCAGCTCGCTAGCCGACAGGCCCGACGGCCATCCCAAGACTGCCGTTGCCCAGACAGCGAGCGCGAGCATCCGGCCCCGATGATTCCTCTGACGAGCCTCGGGCAAGGCACCCCGCCCAAAAATCCACCGATCGGCGACACGGTAATTGGTAAAGGCCATCAGCGCCACGGCAATGACGTTGGCGACGACCGGGTTCAGCCCCGCCACGCCGCCCGCTACTGCGGTGAACAAGAGGTTCCCCGCGAGGCTGGTCGTGCCGGTGGCAAGGTGAAAGCGCACGAGCCGATGGAGCCGTCCGGCCTTGTTCTGCACTTTCCACGTCCAGCGCTCGTGCCAGAAGAAGTTGTGCAGGATGGCGAGTTCTACGGCCGTGGCTGTTGCCGGCGCAGACGCCCAACCCGCGGCCAGCGTGAGCACCGCGACCGCAGCAATCTGGAGCGCAAACCCTGCCGCGCCCACGAGAACGAACTTCCGCACCTTGTCGGCAGGGGGTGGACAGCTGGGTGTCATGCCGCTCTCGTTGGACGCCCACGTGCGGGCAGCGGTTCTGCGAGGTACAGCTCTCGCGCGTTCCGCGCGGCCGCTACAACGAACGCCAGCACGAGCCCGGCGAGGGCGATCACACCGCCCACATCGAACAGCCGCATCGTGTGCGTGCCGGCGATCGTCGCCCACGGCGTCCACGCTGCCCTTAGGGCTCCGATGGCGATGAGGATTCGCAGCTCGGTCGGTCCCATGCCAAGAAATGACATGCGGAACACGCCGGCCGCATGCGTCGCGAGGTAGGATTCCGCCGACACGAGCAGATATCCGGCGAGAAGCGCCAGGGCGATGAGCGGATCGATCAGTCCGGAATACGCCATCCCGCCAAGCAGCAGCGTGCTCCCTGCCGCGTCGATAACGTGGTCGACGTAGTAGCCGTACCGGGGACGCTCCTGGCCGCGGACGCGCGCGACTGTGCCGTCGAGACTGTCGCCGAACCAATTGACCGCGAGAAACAAGACGACGCCGAGGGCGCCCCACTTCGAGAGCCGCATGGCCGCGAAGGAGAGTCCGGCGCCGGCCATCCCGAGCAGCGCAATGGCCGACAGGTGGTCGGAGTTAACGGCCTCCGGTAGGAGCTGAGCCATCCACACGAGCAGGCGCCTCTCTGCTGAGGCGGTCACGCTCAGGTGTCTCCGCGTGTGTACGCCGGGTGCGACAGATGTCATGGTCTTCAAGGCCCTCCAGTCTCTAATGCGCAAATTGCCCGAACATCGGCTCACGACGTGGGCGGGGCTGGCGGCCTCGGACTGGGTGCTGGGGTGTCCCGTTCCGGCTCTCTCGGTACACGGCTTCTGCACCATGCTGCGACAGACCGACCCGTTCTTTACGTCAGTTTGTCTGTTGATTGCATTCGGCTGCACTTGGCCATCACTGTGCTCTCCTCTCTGACGAAGTCGCACGCTGCAGAGGCGCTGTGGACCGATGGATCCGAGAGGAAGGCTCGCTGATGGCGATGTACTATGACCACGACGACGTGCTGCTTGAACGATCAACCTTCGTCCGCGAACGCGACCGCATCATCGTCGACCGCGTTGCCACGATGGTCGTTGAAATCACGTTCGACGGCGCCGCGCCGCAGATCATGCGGTTCTCGGACCCCGTGAGCGCGCGGTTCTTCCTGAACGATCTCGAATGCGAGTTTGCCCGCGAGGGGTGGACGCTCGCTGAGTGCGAACTGGCAGACCGCGTCGGACGAAGGGCGCAGTTCGCGCCGCGGCCCAGAGCCTGACCTCACTTCTACCGTTGCGGCGCTGGCAGGCGCACCCGGCCCTGCCCTCATGCCGTGAAAAACCATGCAGCTGGGGCGCTCCGTTCCATCCCGAAGTACGTTCCTCGCGAGACTTATGGCGCCGCGACAGCGGGCTCGATTGACGCTAGGTGGCGATTCGCCCGTCTCCAGAACGATCGCGTCTTGGTTCGAGATTTGCCCCTCTCGTCGAGGGATGCAAGATCAACGAGCGGTTCTGCACGGCAATGCTCGCTTCTGGCTGCCAGATCACGTTACCGC
>JBGPJH010000215.1:0-5964 GCA_041485305.1 Vicinamibacteria bacterium
AAGGGCAGTTTCGCGAGGACCTGTACTACCGTCTCAACGTGATTCCGGTCCATGTCCCCCCGCTGCGGGAGCGGAAGGAAGACATTCCGCTGCTCGTCCAGCACTTCCTCGACCGGCTCCGCGGCGAAGGGCGCGAGCCGTTGACGGTGTCGCAGGAGGCCATGCGGCGGCTGATGTCTTTCCGGTGGCCCGGGAACGTGCGGGAGCTGGAGAACATCGTCGAGCGCGCGGTCGCGTTCAGCGCCGGCCGCCCGCAGATCGATGTCGCCGATCTCCCTTCGGAGCTCGTCCCGAGCGATCGGCCCTCGCTGGCGGGGCTCGTGTCGTTGCCCGAGGATGGCATGGATCTCGACTCGTTCATGACGAACATCGAGCGCGAGCTGATCGAGCGTTCGCTCGAGCGTACGGGCGGCAACAGAGGTGGGGCCGCAAAGCTGCTGAACTTGAAGCGCACCACGCTCGTGGAGCGACTGAAGCGGTTCAACAAATCTGCCCCACGCTAGATCAGCAGAGTGCTACGCTCACCCTGTGCCGCCGCGATATGCGTACTGGACGATTCTGATCGATCAAAAGCCCACGGCCTTCCGCGCGCGACAGAAGGACGAGCTGCTGCCAACCTTCAACCAGCTTCGCAGGACGAATACCGATGTCGTGTTGAAGTGGTTCGCTCGCGGACGATTGTGGGACACGCCGGACCAGGCAGAGTGGGCGGCCGTGCACCTGAAACCGGCGCGCGAGGAGCGCGGACGAGGGTGGCGTCCCGGAGGCCAGCACAGAGACCCACGAGAGCGCCGCCCTCGCCCCAAGTCGTCGCCCCACGCCAGCACCGGCAAGCCAGAACGATCAACACCAACAACAGCCGCGCCGCGTGGGGCGAAGCCTCCCTCCGCGACCGAGCCAACTCCCGGGTCGTCCCGCACTCCTCCGCGCCCCGGTGGAGCCGGGAGGCCCGGCCCCAAACACTCCGACACGTTTCGAGCTCGTGACACTCGGGACACAAAGCGATCGAGCCACGGGGATCGCCGTCCCCACAATCAGCCTCGGGATCGCACGGACCGCTTCGCCCGCGGGCAGGCAGATCGGCGCGCGCGCGACATGCCGCGTGCCCGAGGAGAGGCGGGCACTCCACCAGACAAGGGGCGTGCGCCGAAGACGCCTTCGGTTCCAGAAACGGTGACCAAGCCGAAGCCTCCAGAGGAAGGTTAGGGCCCTAACCATGGTTGCACACGTCGTCTTGTTGAAGCCGCGTGCCGATCTGTCCCCGAGCGACCGTCAGAAGTTTGTCGCGGCTCGGAACCCTCTTCGGGCGCTGGCTCTCCGGGGCCCTGGTGTACGACTTCGAGGTCGGCGGTCTGGACCTCCTGCAGACGGTGCTCCGGTCGATATAAGGGGTAGTTCCCTGAATCGACCCATTGGAAGACCACTCCACCTATCGAGTTCCAACCTTGCTCGTCGTGGACGAAGACCCGCTCGTCCTGCGGGTCATCGAGCAATTCGCCGCCGAGCTCGGCTTGAGCGTCGTCAGGGAGGCGAACGCAAGCGCAGCGCTCGCCTTGCTGGCCACGATGAAGCCCGATGGCGCGGTGGTCGATGTCGGGGCGTCCGCGGTGGACGGCCTGACCGTGCTTCGAGAGATCAAGGCCGCCGACCCGCAGTCGCACGTCATCCTGACGACCTGCGCCGCCACCGTCGACAGCGCCATCGAGGCCATCAAAGCCGGGGCGCTCGACTACATCACCAAGCCGTTCGACCTCGAACGGCTTCGCGATCTGCTGGTCACGGTCAGCAAGAGCATCGAGCGGCGGGAAACGCTGCTGCGGATCGATGCCGATGTCGCCAAGCAGTTCGAGTTCTACGGGCTGATCGGCCGCAGTCCCCTGATGCAGGACCTCTTCGACTCGGTCCGGCGGTTCGCGCCGTACGCGCGGACGGTGTTGATCTCGGGCGAGACCGGCACGGGAAAAGAGCTGGTGGCGAAGGCGCTGCACAAGCTGGGGCCGCGGCGCGATCGCCGGCTCATCACGGTGAACTGCTCGGCCGTCGTCGAAACGCTGTTCGAAAGCGAGCTGTTCGGACACGTGCGCGGTGCCTTTACGGGGGCGACCGACACAAAGGTCGGACTGTTCGAGCACGCGGACGCAGGCACCTTGTTCCTCGACGAGATCGGCGAGCTGCCCCCGACGCTTCAGCCCAAGCTGCTGCGGGCCGTGGAGCTCGGGGAAGTGCAACGCGTGGGGTCGCTCGAAACGCGGCGCGCCGACGTCTTTGCGATCGCCGCCACCAACCGGGATCTCCGAACGGCGTCGGCGGCCGGTCGGTTCCGGAGCGACCTGTACTTTCGGCTCACCATGATCGAGTTGCACATTCCACCGCTTCGCGACCGGCGCGAGGACATTCCGTACTTGACGGCAGCGTTCGTGCGCGAGTTCGCGCAGCGGCTGAATCGTCCGTTGAAGGGCATCACACCCGCCGCAGAGCGGCTGCTGCAGAACTCGCCCTGGCCAGGTAACGTGCGGGAGCTGAGAAACGTCATCGAGCGGGCTTGCATTCTGAGCGACGGCCGGATCGTGACCGAGCGCGAGCTGGTCAGCGCAATGTCGCTCGTGCCCTCCTGTCCTGAAGTCACCGGAGCACACTCCCCTTCCAACGGCCAAGGTGTGAGCCCTGCCGCTGCCACCGCCAACACCTCGCTCATGACCACCGCCCAGCGAGAACAGATCGAACGTGTGCTCCGTCAAGAGGGCGGCAACAAGGCGGCCGCCGCCAAGCAGCTTGGCATCAGTCGCCGATCGCTCTACCGCTGGCTGGAGCGTCTCGGCATTCCGCAATAGCCATCAGCTATCAGATCGGTGGCTCTCGGCTGTGGGCTTGGGGCTTTGGGCTGTGGGCTTGGGGCTTTGGGCTTTGGGCTTTGGGCTCTGGGCTTGGGGCTCTCGGCTGAAAGCTGACAGCTGACATCGTGGAGAAGCGAGAGCGTATGTTCGCTGTGTGCGCGCACGCTGTGCCGTGCGCAGCTGACACAACTGCACACCTCGCTCGAACCTCGACGCTTTCGTAACACCAACTAACAACAAGACTTCAGTCGCCAGCGTGACACGGCACGTCGCTGGCTCTCTCCAGGGATCGACAGAACGGTTCCGCACCCCCTTGTTCTGGAGAGGTCTTGATGTACCGACTGCTGACTTCCGTGCTCTCGATGCTGCTGCTGACCTCAGCGTCCGCGATCGCCGCAGACGAGCGTCCCTCGGCTGCCCTGCTGTCGCCGGCCGCAGTCATCGCGGCGGCCGCGCTGGCCGACGCACCGCAGTTGGCGGTTGGATTCAACACCGCGCTCAACTACGCTCCAGCGCCTAGACGACCGCTCGTCCTTCCCGCGCTCTACGCCGCATCGGCGGGCCTGCAGGCGTTCGACGCCTACTCCACGCTGTCGGTGCTGAAACTCGGAGGCGTTGAACAGAATCCTTTTATGAAGAGCGTCGTCAGGAACCCAGCGGCCTTCGTCGCGGTCAAGGCGGGCATTACCGTCGCCTCGGTAGCGGCCGCTGAAAGACTGTGGCGCGGCAATCACCGCATCGGAGCGATCGGCTTGATGGTGGCGTCCAACGCCATGATGGGCATCGTGGCGGCCCACAACGCGTCGGTTCTGTCCAGGCTTAGGTGAGGCAGCCACCAGCTAACAGCTTTCAGCGAACAGCGGTCAGCGGTTCAGCGTTCGGTTCTGAGCTGATAGCTGATGGCTGAAAGCTGTCAGCTAACGGTCAGCGGCCAGCTAACTGTCGCGAACAGCTCTCAGCACCTAAGCACCCTAGAGGTGTTCTGTGTCTCCTTGGTACCACTTGTACTGTCCGTGCGGCTGTGCTAGAGTCCCAATCACATCAATGCTCCGCAGAGTCATCAGCCTCGACTAGATGAGTACTGCTGAACGTCGGTTGGAACGGTTGCCGGACCGTCGACGAGTCGCTCGGGGCGGCCGTCGGATCACGGATCGGGCGGGCAAATACCCTAACCTCCTCGTTGCAGACAGCTACCCTGGCGCACGAAAGCCCTGCGCTCGTTATCTCGACCTGTTCAACTTTCACGTCGACGAAGCCGCAAGTGGCGCAGAGGTTCTCGCGCGGATCCAGGCGGAGCCACCGCAAGTGATTCTGGCAGAGCTGACACTGCCGGGCATGGGTGCCCGGGAACTCTCGCAGTGGCTCACCGATCGATCGATCACCGGGCCGATCCCCGTCATCGTCATGCTGAGCGAGTTCGAAGGCAGAACGACCGAGCCGCTGCCCGCGAGCGTCGCCGGCGTCCTCGTCAAGCCCTTTCCGCTGGCCACGATGATCGAGGAAGTGCGCCGAGTACTCCGCGAGCACGCCGAAGAGTCCTAGACACTCACTCTCTCAATTCCGTTCTCGGTCAACGTTGCGCTTTTCGCTTGCGTGTCGGGTCGACTGGCCGGCCTGACTGCGAGCGCCGCGACGGCGTCAGTCTGAAAAACGCCGCGGAAGGAGGGTGACCGACGCGTGGGTGTCTGGGCCCCACGCGGAGTGCGCCAAGACGAACTCCCTGGAGCGACGTTTTTCCGCGGCGTCGAGCCGGAAGGCGGTCGGGCGACGCGACACGCAAGTGAAAAGCGCCTCGAATCAATTGTCGCGGAACTTCATTGAGCTCATCTGTATCAAAATTGTCAGCGATTAACGTCCTATTTGACACATCTAGTCCGGCCGATATAAATCCTTAGTCCCCCCCAGCGTTGCATCCGGATACTTCTGCGAGCCGATCGGATGTGACTGACAGGGCGGAGCTGTACCTTGGACCTGTATCGGAAACTCGACACCCTGTGGATTTTCTGGCTCGCGCTGGCCTCCTTCGGCGCGCTCGGTTGCGAATCCTCCCGGTCCCAGGCGGCGTCCAGCGGCCGGACCGTCACCTCTGAGTACGACCAGAAGACAGGCCGACTAAAGCGCCTGGCCTCCGATTCGAACGGGGACGGCAAGGTCGACACCTGGGGATACATGGACGGCATGCGCGTGATTCGCGTGGAGGCCGACGAGGACGGAGACGGCCAGGTGGATCGGTGGGAGTACTACGCGAGCGGACAGGCAACTTCCGACACTCGCAGCCGGCCTGCCGAAACGCCCGAGCGCATCGAACGATCGACGCGACGCGATGGAAAGGTCTCGCGGTGGGAGTACTTCGAGCACGGCTCGCTGGTGCGAGTCGAGGAAGACACCGACGGCGACGGCCTGCTCGACAAATGGGAAACCTATCGCGGTGGCGCACTGGCCAGCATGGCACTCGACACCGAGCATCGCGGCAAGCCGAACCGACGCCTGATCTACCGCGCCGACGGAAGCATGGACCGGATCGAGACCGATCCGACGGGCTCCGGGGAATTCCGCCCGCTGAGCGACCACTGAGAGCCGAAGCCCACAGCCCACAGCCCACAGCCCACAGCCAAAAGATGTTACCGACTCCTGCAAAGCTGAAAGCTGATCGCTGAAAGCTGATAGCTAGAAAAACATGCCACCGACCGCTGAGCTCACGTCGACGGCCCTCCTGGTGACCAGCGCCACCGCGCCCGGCGAGATCGAAGCGATCCTGCACGACATGGGCTACGCCACCGTCCACGTCGATGCCAAGGAAGCGATGCGGAATCTCGGGGATCCGGTGTCTCTGTGCCTGATCGATCTCCGCGAGAACGGCGACGCGGTGCGAATTGCACGAGCCGTGAGGGCGCAGCAGCCAAACGCCGTCGTCATCGGCCTCGCCGACCCTGCGCGGCCTGGAGCCGCAGCCGACGCGATTCGGGCCGGCGTGTTCGACGTGCTGCCGCGACCACCGTCCGCGCGCGATCTCGAGGCTCTCATCGCCAACGCTCGCGAGCAGGCGGCTCTTTCGGCCAGCGGGCATCCACATCCTCAAGAGGCGCTGCCGTTTGGCATCATCGGCAGCTCGCCGGCCATGCGCATAGTG
>JBGPJH010000216.1:0-5897 GCA_041485305.1 Vicinamibacteria bacterium
ATGGCACCGAACCCGCCCTGATCAGCAGAGCGTCGTCCCCGGTGACATCGACGATGGTGGAGGCCGGCCCGCCGGCGGTTGGCCCGGCGTCGACCAGCACGTCGATACCGGACCCGAGCGACGCCTCGACGTCACGAGGATCGTTGCTGGCAGGCTGCCCGCTGACGTTCGCGCTGGTGGCTGTCAGGGGCCGATCGCACAACGCGCACAAGGCTCGCGTGACGGCGTGGGCCGGCACGCGAACGCCGACCTTGCCGGTCTCGCCGGTCACCTCAGCGGCCAGGCGCACCGGCGCACGCAACAGCAATGTCAGCGGACCCGGCCAAAAGCGTTCGGCGAGGCGAGCGCCGAGCGGCGGCAGATCTCCAAGCCATCGGCATACCTGATCGCGATCGGCCGCGACGAGCGGCAGAGCCCGGTCGATGCCGCGGCCTTTGACGGCAAGCACGCGGGCAACCGCTGCGGCATTGAACGGGTCGACGGCAAGCCCGTAAAACGTGTCAGTCGGCATCGCGACGAGGCCGCCGGCGCGAATCACGTCGGCCGCCCGTTCCAGCGCCTGCGCATCCGGCGCGGCGCGATCCACTACCAGACGTATGATCGGCGGCATGACACGACGCCGTATCTCATGATCCTTCGCGGCGACCAGGCCGGACGCGGTCAGAATCGTATCTTCACGTCCGCGAGCGGTGCCACGTGAATGCTGTCGATAAACCGTATGCGATGCGGGTCGTTCTGCATAATCACGGAACTGGTGCGGACGCCGTCGCCGAAGAACCGCACCCCGCGCATCAGCGTGCCGTCGGTCACGCCCGTGGCGGCGAAGATCACCCGGGACCCCGGTGCGAGGTCCCTGGCGCGATAGACCTTCTTGAAATCCGTGATGCCCATCGCGCGGCAGCGCTCTTGGTGCTCGGGCTTGCTGACGACGAGGCGGGCGAAAATCTCGCCGTTCAGACACCGCATGGCCGCTGCCGTCAACACGCCCTCCGGCGCGCCACCGGTACCCATGACGGCGTGGACGCCAGTTCCGACCACGGCGGCCGCGATCCCCGCCGACAGATCGCCGTCCCCAATCAGGCGGATACGGGCGCCGGCCTCCCGGATCTGGTCGATCAACCTCTCATGGCGCGGCCGATCGAGCACGGTCACCACCAAATCCTCCACCTGTCGGCCGAGACACCGCGCAATGGCTTTCAGGTTCTCGTCCACCGGCGCATCGAGGCTGACGTGGTCCTTCGAGCTCGGCCCGACGACGAGTTTTTCCATGTACAAGTCCGGCGCGTGCAGCAGCCCGCCCTTCGTCGATGCCGCGAGAACGGCAATCGCGTTCGGCGTGCCGGTCGCGCAGAGATTGGTCCCCTCGAGCGGATCGACGGCGATGTCCACCTGGGGGAATCCTGCGGCGGCCGATCCATGGAGCGCGTGGGCCATGCCAATTCTTTCGCCGATGTACAGCATGGGCGCTTCGTCGCGCTCGCCCTCGCCGATGACGATCGTCCCGTCAATCGGCACGGTGTCCATGACGCGGCGCATCGCTTCGACCGCGGCTTGGTCGGATCGGTGTCGGTCGCCCTGTCCCATCGTGTGGGCGCAGGCAATCGCCGCCTGCTCGACGACGCGGAGGAATTCGAGCGAGAGATCGGAGTCCATAAAGTTACTTGTGGTAGGCGGGAAGTTCGCACCGGGTCGGACGGTCGGTCCGGTACCCGAGCACATAGTCCGCCTGCATGAGCGTGTGGATTTCCCTGGTTCCTTCGTAGATGACGGCGCCCTTGCAGTTCCGGTAGAAGCGACCGACCGGGTACTCGTCGGAGTACCCGTTGGCGCCATGGATCTGCACCGCGTCGCCGGCGGCGCGCTCTGAGGCCACGGTCGCGAACCACTTGGCGAGCCCGGTCTCGCGCGTGTTCCGCCGACCGGTATTCTTCAGCCAGCCGGAACGGAGCCACAGCAGTCGGGCGGCCTGATAGTCCGACTCCATGCGGGCGATCATTTCCTTGACCAGCTGATGCTGGCCAATCTCCACCCCGAAGGTTCGGCGCTCCTTCGCGTACTTGACCGACGCATCCCGGCACGCCCGAATCAGTCCAGTCGCGCCGGCAGCCACGGTGAAGCGCCCCTGATCGAGCGCGAACATCGCGATCTTGAACCCCTCGCCTGGCCTCCCCACGAGGTTCTCTTCGGGCACCTCCACCGCGTCCATCGTGAACCAGCCGGTGTTGCCGGCGAGAATGCCCCACTTCTCCGTCATCGGACCGCTCGAGAACCCCTTGAAGCCGCGTTCAACGATGAACGCGCTCAAGCCGGACGGGTCGCGCTGTCTCTTCCGTTCAAGATCGGTCCATGCCACGACGAGAAAGTTGTCGGCGATCTCGGCGAGTGAGATCCAGGATTTCTCGCCGTTCAGCACGTAGCGGTCGCCCGTCTTCACCCCCGTTGCCTGGATGGCACGCGCGTCGCTGCCCGCGCCCGGCTCGGTCAGGCCGTAGCCCGCGATCTTGGTCCCCTGGGCCTGTGGGACGAGGTAGCGCTGCTTCTGGTCTTCGGTGCCCCACGCGAGTAGCGTCAGGCAATTCAAGCCGGCGTGCACCGATATGACGACCCTGAGGGAGGTATCGATGTACTCGAGCTCCTCGCTGGCGAGGCCGAGACAGACGTAATCCATGCCCGCACCACCGTATTCGGGCGGCACGGAAATGCCCAGCAGACCCAGCGTCGACATCCCGCCGAGAATGCGCTCGCGGTCGAACCGGTGCTGTCGGTCCGCCTCTTTGATGTGCGGAGCGACCTCGCGCGCGCCCCACTCGCGAACCGACTGTTCCAGGAGTCGCTGTTCGTCGGTCAGCTCGAAGCTCACCATAGTAAACGGGGAATCCTATCACGCGCCGCGACGGACACGCACCGGGGTCCCCCGTCCCAGTCCCAGCCTGGCTGCCGCGCTCTCGCCGCTGACGGCGATCTCGAGATGATCCGAGCTGCCGAAGAGCGCGCAGACCTCACCCGCCCGAGCCTCGCCATACGTGCCGACGATTCGAACCGTTCGCTCTGCGACCTCAACGACCACGGCCCCGGATGGTGCAACGCCCTCGACCGCTTTCCGGTCGATGTTTGTGATCAGGTTACCAAACCGATCGACGCGCAGCACCTGGCCGCTCACCCCGTCGGAGGTCGGTTGCGGCTTCGGCACGTCGAGTGTATGGCTCGTGGCCGTCGGACGGCCCAACGCTGTCAGCGCCACACCCTTGGCGAGCCAGGCCGCGGCCGGAGCGAATCGGTCCCGTCCCTCGAAGGTGCGGCTGACTGTCGGACGGGCGTAGCGGCGATCCGTCAGCTCAACGATCCGCCTGGCGGGAGTCTCTTCGAACACGACGGACAGCACGCCGTTGTCGGGCGCCACAAACCTATAGTCGCCCGCCTCGGCGGCGATGGCCCGTCGCGCCGAGCCGACGCCGGGATCGACCACGACCAAGAACACCGTTCCAGGAGGGAAGTAGCGATACGACGCGGCGAGTTCCAGCGCTCCCGTGAGCACGTCATGGACCGGGATGTCGTGGGTGATGTCGACCAGCACCGCTTCTGGACAGATCCCCAGCGCCACGCCTTTCATGGTTCCCGCATAGTGGTCGCGCAGACCGAAGTCGGTGAGCAGAGCGATGACGGGCCTGGGCATGCGTCGCGCGCGCCATTCCTGGTGGCTAGGCCAACTTGCGGAACAGGATCTCTCGAGTGTTGTTCTGGAGCAAGAACGAGTCGGTCACACGCAACATGGGAAACAGCCTGATGATGTCGCGATTCAGCAGGATGACCTGACGGCCGCGGGCGGCCGGATAGCGGCGGTATCTCAGGTTCACCTCGTCGACGATGATGAACTTGGTGTACCGCATGTCGTGCGATTGTGTGTTGCCGAAGAAGCCCAGCAGCGCGCCGTCCGGCCGCAGCAGCCGCGTCAGCTGATTCGCAAGCGCTTGCGCGGCAGGACGATCGAGGTAGTCGAAGAGATCCCAACAGAGAACGCCGTCAAAGATGCCGTCGGACTGCGAAAAACGCCGGCCGAGGAACGCGGGCAGCTCATCGAGTTTCCCTTCACGCACATGGCGATCGACATCCGAGAAGATGTCCTCCACGAAAATCTTGCAGCCCAGATGCTCGCCGAAAAACGTGACGTTCGCGCCGACCACGGGGCCCAGGTCGAGGAGCAACGGCAACTCACGCGACACGAGCGAGGTCAGGAACTTCCGGAGGGCTTTAGTGGCGAAAACCGGATCTTCAGGCGCGGGTGTCGGGCCAGCCTGCGACCCTGGGTCGCTTCGGCGCGGGGCGAGACGATCTAGCAGGCCCACGACAAACAGTCGTTCGACAAAATCTTACACAGCTGGAGGCCGGCAGAGCCTCCAGAACCCGTGACCGGGCCCTCAGGCCCCCACGCGCTGCGCCGCTTGAGGAACCGCCGCCTGCGGAGGCACGGTCTGCGCCTGGGCCGGCTTCGTCGCCGGCTGCGCTTGCTGCGCCGGTGCGCCCTTCCGCTGCATGTCGACGCTGCCTCGGAAGTGCGCTCCCTCGGCAATCGCGACGCGGGGCGACACAATGTCGCCGTCAACCGAACCGTTGTCGCGAATGTCGACCTTGTCGGTAGTGGTCACGTTGCCGGTGACTTCGCCAAGCACGACGACCGATTTCGCGAAAACCTGCGCTTTGATGCGCCCGTTCGGCCCAATGGTGAGCACATGATCGCGCAGCTGAATCGTGCCCTCGACCTGGCCTTCGATGGTCAGATCCTCGCTGCCGTTCAACTCGCCCTTGATCACTATCGACTTGCCGATGTTCACGATATCTTTCTCCATGCCCTGACTCGCTTCGTGACGAAGACCGGAAGACCCCGCCGTTGACGGTGCGGCCGTCTGCGGAGCACCAGGTTGCCCGCTCGCGGGTCGCACCGCTTCATCGCGTTTCCACATGTGAACCTCCGCCTGTACCCTTCAACACTATGCGCCCTGGCGAAATTCGATGTCTAGTGCCGGGGAGGTACTGGAGCCCAGCAAGTATATGGCCCCCTCAGAACGGTTGTCTAGTCCTTTTGTTACCGAGACTTAGGGGGAATGCTACAATGAAAGATTCACGATGCGTGTCTACTTCGACTACAACGCCACGACCCCCCTCGCTCCAGAAGTGATCGAGGCAGTCGTCCGCGCGACCCGCGACCTATTTGGCAACGCGTCGAGCGTGCATCATTTCGGCCAGCAAGCCAAAGCGGCGCTGGACGACGCGCGGTCGGCTGTGGCCGCGCTCGTTCGCGCCGAGCCTTCGGAGGTGATCTTCACGAGCGGCGGCACGGAAGCCGACAACTTTGCCATCCGCGGCGCCGCCGAGGCCGTGGAGCCCACCGGCAGGCGGCATCTGGTGGCCAGCGCCATCGAACACGAAGCGGTTCTGAACACTCTGAAGGCCCTTTCACGCCGAGGATGGCGCACGACGCTCGTGCCGGTCGGCCAGACCGGCATCGTGTCGCCCGATCGGGTGCGCGAGGCGATGTCCGACGACACCGTCCTTGTGTCGGTCATGCACGCCAACAACGAGATCGGCACGATCCAGCCGATCGCGGAGATTGCCGCCGCCGCCCACGAGCGGGGCGCGCTCATGCACACCGACGCTGTCCAGTCCGCGGGGAAGATCTCGATCGACGTGCGGGCGCTCGGAGTCGATCTACTCGCGCTGTCGGGTCACAAGTTGAACGGCCCAAAGGGCGCGGGGGCCCTCTGGGTGAAGCGCGGGACCCGCCTGCAGCCCCTCCTGACGGGTGGAAAGCACGAGCGGAACCGCAGGGCCGGGACCGAAAACGTGCCCGCGATCGTCGGGCTTGGGATTGCGGCGGGCCTGGCGGCCCAGAAGATGACCAC
>JBGPJH010000217.1:0-5883 GCA_041485305.1 Vicinamibacteria bacterium
CGTCAGGATCCCGTAGATCTCCGACGCGCTCCCGGCCATCGGCCCGGCGTCGGCAAGAATTTTCTCCTCGGACTCGTTGAGCGTGTGCGGCGCACGGCGCGCGATGTCTTCGAGAGGGAAGCGGTACACCGTGAGGCGCGGCTCCGCTTTCAGGAACTTCTCGACAGTTCCCGCCGGCAGCCGGAGAGTCTCCGGCTCGACAAAGGCCGCCTGAGCGCTAAGTGTCGCCTCGAGCTGCACCATCTCCTGCTTCATGCCTTGGTGCTGCGCGTCACGTGTGTCCTGGTCGGCCAGCAGACTGGCGTAGGTGAAGAGCCGCGACACCTCCTTGTCGAAGCCGTACATCTTGTCGAGCGCGTCTGCCAGCACGGCGGCCGACTGGCCGAGCTTTCCCTTGAACTGCCCGAGCTGAGGAAGCTCCGATTGGAGCTTCTCTTTCGCCGATCGCCACGCCGCGTCGCTCGAATAGATGTCGGCGAGGTTCCACGTGTACTTGGCGGGAATCTTCGAGCGGTCGCGCTCCTGCGCGAGGGTGGAAAACGTCAAGGCCGCGAGACCCACGAACGTAAACAAAGGTCGGGCCTTCGAGCTCATCGTCATCGTCGACATGGAGGCCATTCTAGTAGCTATTCGCGGTACACCCACCCCCCGGCCACTGCTCCGAGGACGATTTCGACGAGTCCCCATAGCAGCGTCACCATCGTCAGGCCCGCAGGAAAGAAGCCCAGCAACTCCTGGCCGAGGCCGCCGTACAGGTAGGCAAAGAACCAGACCGCCAGACCGGCAATGGCGGCGGTCCCGGCGCCTGGGCCGAATCGGGGCCGAATGGCGGCGTACAGCCACACCGTGGCAATGCCCAGCAAGAACGCCAGGAGCACGAATCCCCCGATCGCGCCACCCCCAGGGGGCGGAAGGTTGCGAGCCTTGAGCGCGTCCTCCATGCCCCGCGCCACAACGAACAGATTCAGAATGGTCTCGCCGATGTTCACGACCAAGCCTGCGAGCAAACCCCCGAGGATCACCCGACCGACATTGATGTTGCCCATCACGTCCTCCCTCCGAACCGCGGCCGCGCTCACTTGGTACAGTCGCCGAGGCGCTTCCCGGAAAGTTTCATCGTCATCGCCATGGGCTGACCGTTTTGCGACATGTTCATGATCATGGTTCCCGTGTAGGTGTCACCTTTGTAGATCGTTTCGCCGGCGCCTGTCATCGCGTTCGGGCCCTCGCATTTCAGCGACCAGGTGATCTTGCTGCCGTCCACCTTGTAGTCGGACACTTTGCATTGTTCAGGCGTCGCGCCACGCTGAGGACGCTGCGGGAGCGACTTCTGGGGATCGGCTGCATCTTCCTTGGTGATGCACTGGGTCGTGATCATGGGTGGCATCTGTTGTGGCAGGCCCGGCATTTCCATCTGCGTCGTGATCTGCCAGTTGCCGTCGCGGCGGGGGCCCGATCCCTGCGCCCCGAGCACCGCCGAACAACCGAGCGCGGCCACTACCATTACTGCCTGAACGATTCTCATGTCTGATCCTCCGAAAAGTGGACCCAACGGCGTCCGCCCGAACTGTACGGCGCAGCTTGTCGCGAAGGCGGAGGGTCCGCGCTGCGCCTGCTCGCAACTCACAAGAGCGGACCTGACGTCTGCCTCACCGCTCTCGATTCTGCATTGCCCCGACTCGCGCACGGTGGTCGCGACCCAGAACCCGAGGTCGCCTCTGTTTCTGTGCCGAACAGATCCGCGCTCCCCGCCAAGCGCGGACTCTCTCAGGACCGCCCAACCGAGGTCGAAAGGGGCCCGGTCCGGGGCAGCACCGGAACCGTCTCGGCCGTCGGCACCTTGGCCATCGACAACGAGATCAAGGCGATGACGGCAAACGCCGCCGCCGCAAAGAACGCGTAACGATAATCACCGAAGCGATCGAACACGCGGCCCGCGATTCCGGGCCCCAGCGTGCCGGCCGCACCCCATGCGGTGAAGAGGACTCCGTAGTTCAGCCCCAGATTCTTGGTGCCGTAGAAGTCGGCGGTGGTCGAGGCAAACACCGACAGCTGCGTGCCGTAACACCAGTACACGAGCGCGATGAGGATGAAGAATGGCAGAGTCTGCTGGCGCAACAGGAACAGCGCCGGCATCGCAATCGCGGATATCAGAATCATCGTCTTCAGGGTGGGCAGGCGCCCGAGCGTGTCCGACATCCAGCCGGAAAGGACGCGCCCGCCGACACTTCCGAGCGAGCTGACCACGAGCGCATAAGTCGCCACCGTCGCCCCAAGACCGGCGGCTCGCGCGAACGGGACGAGCTGGCTAATCGTCATCTGTCCGGCGGTCGTGCCGAGACAGTACGCGATCCACAGTGCGTAGAACGTCGGCGTCGTCAACATCTGGCCGGTCGTGAACTCGGCGTGAGCGGCAACGGCGCCCGCCGGTGGCGTCCAGTTCGCCGGACGGTACCCGGGCGGCGGATTCTTCAGCAGCATCGCGCCGACCATGGTCATGACGAAGAAGACGGCCGCCAAGATCTGAAACGTCGTCCGCCATCCGACGCCGGGAATCAAATAGCCGCTGGCCAGCGTGCCGAAGATGGCCTGCCCGCCGCCGTACCCGCCGACCATCAACCCGACCACGAGGCCGCGCTTGTCGGGAAACCACTTCGACCCGACCGGCATCGGCGTCGAGTAGCCAAACCCGTTGCCGATCCCGACGATGACGCCGAAGAAGATGTAGAGGGTCAGAAGCGAGGTCGTGAAGCTGGCCAGGAGGAATCCCGCGCTGACCAGAACGCCACCAAGGAACGCACAGATCTTGGGTCCCTTCAGGTCCTGGAGGCGACCAGCGGCGATGAAGGTGAGCGCAAAGCAGACGATCGCGATGGTGTACACCCACGATGTGTCCGCGCGCTTCCAACCGAACTCCTGCTCGAGCGGCAGCACGAACACGCTCCACGCGTAGAGCGACCCGAGCGCGAGGTTCATGAATATTCCGCCCACCACCGGTAGCCATCTGTTCTCAGTCATGACGGCGGATTATACGCCCGTCAGATGGCCGGTGATCGGCTCTCTCGGCGCGGTGTCGCGCGCTTGGGACGAAGCAAGCTGCGCGCGGCCATCACGCGATCCCGGGCCTCCTCTGGCGTCGGCGCCAAGACTGTCAGATGTCCCATTTTGCGACCCGGTCGTGGGGCCGTCTTGCCGTACAGGTGAAGCTTGACGTCTGGCCACGCCAGCGCGGCCGCCCAGTCCGGCTCCCCCTCGATCCAGAGGTCGCCAAGCAGGTTGGCCATCGCGGCCGGCTGGAGCAGGTCGGGAGAGCCGAGCGGGAGTCCACAGATCGCGCGCAGCTGCTGTTCGAACTGGCTGGTCCGGCACGCATCGAACGTCAGGTGCCCGGAGTTGTGCGGCCTCGGCGCCAGCTCGTTGACGAGCAGGTCGCCCCCGCGGGTCACAAAGAACTCGATGCAGAGGACGCCGACGTAGTCGAGCGCTTCGAGAACCGCGCGCGTCACGTCGACCGCTTGCACTCCGATGCGTGCCGGCACGTTGGCCGGCGCAACCGACACGTCGAGAATGTGATTGCGGTGCGCGTTGTCGATGGGACCGAAGCAGGAGACCGAGCCATCGACGCCACGGGCGCCGATCACCGACACCTCGCGGTCGAGATCCACGAAGGCCTCGAGAATGGCCTCCTGCCGGCCGAGCGCGCTCCAGGCCGCGACCGGATCGGTATCGAGCTGGACAGGCACCTGGCCCTTGCCATCGTACCCGAGCGCCACGGTCTTCAGCACGGCCGGCCGGCCAATGGTGCGCACGGCCTCGGCCAGCTCGGCCTCGCTCCCGACCACCGCAAACCGCGCAACCGGCAACCCCTGGTCGCCGAGAAACGTCTTCTCGCGCACGCGGTGCTGGGCAATCGACAGGGCCCGTCCGTTCGGCCGCACGACGGCGCAGGCTTCGGCCGCCGCCACCGCGTGGGCCGAGACGTTCTCGAATTCGAACGTCACGACGTCGACCCCGCGTGCGAACTCGCGGATCCGGTCGACGTCGTCGTACGAAGCTTGCACTTCGACGTCGGCGATCTGCCCGGTAGGCGTATCGTGCTCCGGGGCCAGCGTGTGCACGCGGTAGCCCAGGCGACGCGCGGCCATCGCGAACATGCGACCGAGCTGACCGCCGCCGAGCACGCCAATCGTGGACCCCGGGAGGACGACGGGCGAAGTCACGAACGGTGACTGGGCCCCACGCGGAGTGAGTCGCGACGCACGGCGTCGCCGATCTTGTCGCGGTAGGCCTGCAGCTTCGCCCGCAGCTCGGGCCGCGAGGTGGCCAGGATCGCGACGGCCAGCAGCCCGGCGTTTACGGCGCCCGGAGCACCGATCGCCACCGTGGCCACCGGCACTCCCTTCGGCATCTGCACGATCGACAAGAGCGAGTCGAGCCCGTTGAGCGCGAGGCTCTGGACGGGCACGCCCACCACCGGCAGCACCGTGTACGCCGCCACCATTCCGGGCAGATGCGCGGCGCCGCCGGCGCCTGCCACAATCACCTCGAGGCCCCGCTCGGCCGCGCTGGAGGCGTACTCGGCCATCCACCGCGGCGTGCGATGTGCGGACACGATGCGGCATTCGTGGGGCACCTTGAATTCCCGGAGCACCTCGTCGGTCTGGCGCATCGTCTCCCAGTCCGACCGGCTCCCCATGATCACCCCGACCAGCGGACGCAGCTTCGGCATGCCGGTATTTCATCATAGAATCGCCTGATGAAGCTTGCCGCCGCCACGCTCCTCGCCCTCCTGCTGGGGTCGCCATCGTCGGCACAAGCCCCCGCCCCGCTGCAGGTGGCCTACACACAGTTCACCCTGCCCAATGGCCTGCACGTGATTCTGCACGAAGACCACAGCGTGCCGGTCGTGACCGTCAACGTGTGGTACCACGTCGGATCGGCTCGGGAACGCGAGGGGCGCACCGGATTCGCCCACCTGTTCGAGCACCTGATGTTCATGGGATCGGGGCACGTGAAGCCCGGCGCGTTCGACGAATCGCTCGAAGGCGCGGGTGGGTCGAACAACGGGTCGACGGAGTACGACCGCACGAACTACTGGATTAACGTGCCGTCGAACGCCATCGAGCTTGCGCTGTTCCTCGAATCCGACCGCATGGGGTATCTGCTCGACACGATGACCCCGAAAACCGTGGACGCCCAGCGGGATGTCGTCAAGAACGAACGACGCCAAAACGTCGAGAACACGCCCTACGGCACGGCCGAATCGGTCACACTCGGCGAGATGCTCTACCCGGGCGGACATCCGTATCACTGGCCCGTGATTGGCTACATGCCGGATCTCACCGCCGCCAGCTACGACGACGTGGTCGCGTTTTTCAAAACGTTTTACGCGCCGGCGAACGCCAGCCTCGTCGTGGCCGGCGACATCGAGCCGGCCTCGGCGCGGAAGCTGGTCGAGAAGTGGTTCAGCGACGTCAAGACCGGCCCATCCGTGGAGCCGATGACCATTCCCGGCGTGAGGCTGACCGGCGTGCAGAAGCAGACCATCACCGACCGCGTGCAGCTACCGCGGCTGTATCTGGCGTGGCTCACGCCCCGCCGGTTCGAGCCGGGCGACGCGGCACTCGACGTTGTGGCCGATGTGCTCGCCGGCGGCAAGAACTCGCGGCTGTACAAGCGGCTCGTGTACGACATGCAGGTCGCGCAGAGCGTCTCCGCGGGTCAGAACTCGCAGGCGTTGTCATCGTACTTCCTCGTCGAAGTCACGCCGCGACCGGGGCACACTGTCGAGGAACTCCAGAAAGTGATTGACGAGGAGATTGCGAAGCTCCAGAACGAGACGCCGTCGGAGCGCGAAGTGCAGCGCGCCTTGAATCAGATCGA
>JBGPJH010000218.1:0-5866 GCA_041485305.1 Vicinamibacteria bacterium
CTGAGGTCGCCCCGTTCGCTCGGCACGGGGGCCGCCGCACGCGGTCCCGTGACGAGCTCCATGAGCGCTGAAGCGTCGCGGGAGTTTCTCGACGCCAACGTCCTCGTCTACGCCTTCGATGCGTCAGCCGGTCTCAAGCTGGTCGCTGCGCGACGCCTCCTGGAGCGGCTGTGGGAAGGTGGCACGACGCCATGGTCGTTCGCGCCGCCGTTGAATCAGGGTGCGACGTGCTCTGGACAGAGGACCCGAGCGATGGTCAGCTGCTGCGAGGCGTCCGCATCTGCGACCCGTTTGCCGCTCGATGAGTTTGCGCACCCCAGCAGCGTGAGCACCCAAGCACCTCAGCGCCCAAGCACCCCAGCACCCGATGAGTGTTACCTGACTCCGAATAGAGCGAGATCGATCGCGTTCGCCATCGTCTGATATCCGAGATCGCTCGGGTGCAGATGGTCGCCCGACTGAAATTCGGTCCGGAACGCGGACGGCTCCTTCGAATCGCGCACGGAGGCGTCGAAGTCGATGACGCCGTCGTACTCCTTGCTCGTGCGCAGCCAGGTGTTGAAGGCCTGACGCTTGGCCTCGCCCGCCTCGGTGAAGTACGCCGCGCCGCGAAACGGCGTCAGCGTTGCCCCGATGATCTTGAGCCCGTGAGCGCGTGCGCGGGCGATGAGCTGGCGGTGGCCCGCGATGATGTCGTCGGCGCTCGGGGACGCGTTCTCACGCGCCATGCCGAAGTCGTTGATGCCCTCCAGCACGACAACGTGTGTGGCGCCGGGTTGCGCCAGCACATCCCGATCGAACCGTGCGAGCGCGTTGGTCCCGAAATTGGTCGTCAAGCCGTCGCTGAGGACTCTGTTGCCACCGATAGCGGCGTTGAGCACCGCCACCCCATCGCGTCCGCGTTGCGCGAGCAAACGCTTCGCGAGCTGATCGGGCCAGCGCGCGTTGGCGTTCGGCGTGGACCGGGCGCCGTCGGTAATCGAATCGCCGAAGGCCACAATCGCGCCGGTCGCCTGCCTGGTGCTCACTTCCACCCGCGTCAACAAAAACCAGGACGACGTGGTGGTGGTCACCGGGAACTCGGTCTTGCCCGCATGATTACCGGTCGTCGAGACGTAGTTGGTTTGCAGCGCTGCCGCGTGGGTCGTAAGGGGCGAATCCCCGGCCGCCGTGTCGCCCGGGACGTAGATGTCGACCGCCAGGTCCATCATCTGCGGAACGTTGAGGTCCGCCGCGTCGCTCAGCATGACCGCTCCAGGCGGTATCGTGACCGAATGGCTGCCGCTGAACGTCAGCGCGCGGCGTGAATCGGCGTGAATCACGGCTTCCCTTTCGCGAACGGCAATCGAGGCAGCGCCGATCTGGAGGGGCGCGGTGCCGAAGGCGTTGCTGAACGCCACGCGCACGCGCTCGCCTCCGATGCTGGTGTGAACAATCTGGCGCAGCGTCTGATTGTTGAAATGGAGCGGCGGGGCTGGAGCTGCCTGGACGGGCGGGGTCCCCGGTGCGACGGTTGGCGGCGTTTGCGGTCGCACGACCGGCGCGGTGGACCAGGTGCCAACCCACCGCGGGCCGGTAGCCCCCTGCGCGTTCAGGGACGTCGGCGCGGCGACGCCGACGAGCAGAACGGCGAGGGCGACCCAACGGAAAACGCGGCGCCACGAGTTCGAGATAGTCATGGCCACATCCTCTCGGAGCACAGTCTAGCAACAAAAAGGGTGCTGAGGTGCTGGGGTGCTGGCGTGCTGAGGTGCAACCGATACATGACGAGACGTTCACCGAGGTCGAGGAACCTCCCCGACATGCTGCGTGCGCACGGCGTCACGGACAAAGGGCCGACCCGGCTGATCAACGAAGACTGCTTCGCCATCGACGACCGGCTCCGCCTCGCGGTCGTCGCAGACGGGATGGGCGGCCATCGTGCTGGCGAAATCGCCGCACGGGTCGCCGTCGAGACGATTCTGCAATCGGTCAGCAACGAGGAGGAGACTCCAGCCTGGGCGTTCGGCTTCGACCCCGCGCTCTCTTCGGTCGGCAATCTGCTGCGTACCGCGGTTCACGCGGCCAATCTTCGGGTTCTCGAAGCATCTGCGGCCGACGACGAGTATGATGGGATGGGAACAACGGTCGTTGCGGCGATGGTTCGGGGCGACCGGCTATCGGTCGCGCATGTCGGCGACAGCCGCTTGTATCTGTTTGCAGAGGGGAGCCTGCGGCAGGTCACGCACGACGACTCGTGGGTCGCGTCGGTCCTGGCGCACGATCCAACCGCCGATCCTGACACGCTGCGGCATCACCCGATGCGCCACGCGCTCACCAACGTCGTCGGCAGGCGCCCGCCGGCAGACGTTCATGTCACCGAGGAAATCTTGAGGGGTGGGGCATGGCTCGCGCTCACCACTGACGGCGTTCACGGCACCTTGGACAATAACTGGATCGGGCGGCTGCTTGAGAAGGGGAGGGAGGCGGAAGACATCGCTGCCAGACTGATCAACGAAGCCCTTGCGCACGGCAGCCGGGACAACTGCACGGCTGTCGTTGCGCGCTACGAGCCGGACGAGGGCTGACGCCGAGCGAGGTGCGCCTATTCGGTGTAGCTGTATCCGCAGTTCTCGCAGGTCCAGGTGCGATCCTGCTTGTACATGTGGAAGCCGCACTGCGGGCACGTCCGGTAATCGCGGCCCCGTTCGTCCTTCCTGGTGATCTTGAACTCGTCTTCTTCCGGCTTATCTTCCTTCTTGTCCGAGTTCTGATCCGCGGTCTTCTCGTTCTTCGGCTCGTCCTTCTTGTCGTCGTGCGGCCGCTGATCCTGCGCGGAGGACCCGAGCGGGAAGGCGGCGACGCCAATCACCGCCGCGGCGGCAAGGCCCGAGCCGCGGAGAAAGCCCCGGCGGTTCACTCTCTGCTCGAGCTTCTTCAAGATCTGGTCGTCCATCGCGAATCCTTCCGTGTGAGACGCCCCCAAACTGCCCCCGGACTGCCCCACCAGTATAAACCCGGTTGAGAGCCGCTGAAATTGTTCATTTGGTCATTTCGTCATCTCGTCATTTGGAGGGCCCCTCAATTTCGGCCGCGATCCGGTCGATAAACGCCCGGCGGGCAGCAAGTTCCGGTCGTGCGCGAACCACGGCCTGCGCGATCTCGTAGGCTTCGAGCAGTAGATCCTCGCGTTCCTCGGGTGGTGCGGCGTCCGCCATCCGCCACAGGTCGCGTTGGGCGCCGTCAACATCGCCGTTGGCAAACCGGACGATCGCCAGGCGGCAGCCCTGCCGCCGGTTTTTCTCGCCATCGCGCCGCTGCCCTTCTTCGTAGGCCTCGAGCGCGCCCGGGTAATCGCCCCGGAGCAACCGCGTGTGACCGAGGTTGTAGTGCCCGAACACGAAGTCCGGCGCGATCTGGATGACGCGCGACAGCGCGGCTTCCGATTCGGCAAGCCGTCCAAGCTCACGGTTGACGACGCCGACATTGTTCAGGAGAGTGAAGCTCTCCGGGTCGCTTTCGAGGGCATGTGCAAAGGCCGCGAGCGCACCCTCCGGCCGATCCAGCTCGCCCAGCGTGGCGCCAAGATTGCTGTAGGCAGCCGAAAAGCTCGGCATACACTCAGTCGCGCGCTGGAAGGCCTCGCACGCGAGCTCCATCTCCTCGCACGCAAGCCAGAACTTTCCGTCCTCGTAGTGAATCGCTTCCCAATCGGGCGCGAGTTGCCTGGCAGTGTCGAGTGCCTTCCGTGCCGCCGCCAAATCCTGCTGCTCACGACACGCGCTCGCACACGCGAGAGCGGCGACGGGCGACAGGGCCGCCTCGACGAACGCTTCCCGGCAAAGACGCAGACGTTCGACGCCCGACCCGCTGTGGAACGCCCGCGCCAGTCGGGCTTCCAGCGCGGACGACCCCGGGGGGAAGGCGTTGCCGATGTCCTCGCGGTCCCGAAGGTCCACGGCCGTGGACGGCGTGGTCTCATCGAGGTCGACAAGCTCGAACCGGCGCCACGGCCCGCGGCGCTCGAAGGCTTCGGCTGCGCTGCGTCGCAGCGGATCGCCAGTGGCCGTGGCGATGATGCGGTCCGACGAACCAATCGTATCGATCCACTTTTGCAGGAGGTACGTTGACTGCGTCAGCACGAGGCGCGTTCCCTTCGCCTGATTGTTCGGAAATGCCAGCTCGAGATCGTCTATCCGCAACAGCCGGGGCTCAGCCAAGGGGTGCTGGGGTGCTGAGGTGCTGGGGTGCTCCGAAGGTGCTGCGGTGCCTAGGTGCCCTCTTGGGCGGACGAAGGGGAGCACCCACGCGTCAAGCTGGACGCTCGCGGCAGGTGGAAATTGAAGTCTCTCTTCCTGGTCGGCGGCCGCCGTTGCCCGGTCGGCGCGGGTTCCGCCGATGATTAGGAGATGCACCACCACAGAATCTACAACGAGAACTGAGGTGCTGTGAGGTGCTTCGGGTGCTGCTCAGGGTGCTGAGGTGCTCAGTGGGGTGCTCGGGGTGCTGAGGTGCTCGGGGTGCAGCGGGGGGCTGGTTGGTTGGGTCGTTCCGGGTCCTCGCTGGTCGCCTGGTTTGCTTGCGCGCCTGCCGGCAGCATGCTATATTCGTCAGGTTCTGTCGGAGTTAGGACACCCTATCTAGCTCCGAACTCGCAGGAAGTGTCTACCTCCCGGCCCTGCCCGGGGAGACCATCCGTCGCGCGACATACTCAGAGTGTAGGGTTACGACGTTTTCAGGCGCCAAGCCTCGCGGCTTCTAGGCCTGAAAGCCATTTGCCGCCGCAGCGGCGTCCGCGGCGCGCGCTGTTTCCTTTTTGGGAGTTGGACGCAGGGAAACTATGCCGACCATCAGTCAACTCGTGCGCGAGGGACGCAAGAAGATCGTCAGCAAAACGAAGAGCCCGGCTCTGCAGAACAGCCCGCAAAAGCGCGGCGTCTGCGTCCGCGTGTTCACGCAGACACCGAAGAAGCCAAACTCCGCGTTGCGCAAGGTCGCCCGGGTGCGTCTCACCAACGGGATCGAGGTGACCACCTACATCCCCGGCGTCGGCCACAATCTGCAAGAGCACTCGATGGTGCTGATTCGCGGCGGCCGCGTGAAGGACCTGCCCGGGGTGCGCTATCACGTGGTCCGCGGAACGCTCGATGCGGTAGGCGTGCAGGGACGCAGGCAGGGACGCTCGAAATACGGCGCGAAGCGCCCGAAGAAGGCCTAAGCCATGCCACGCAGACGCGAAGTTCCCAAACGCGACATCCTGGCGGATCCCCTCTACAACAGCCCGCTCGTCAGCAAGTTCATCAACTGCGTGATGAGCGATGGCAAGCGGAGCACCGCAGAGCGGATCCTGTACCAGAGCTTCGACATCATCAAGGAGAAGACCAGCGACGATCCCCTGAAGGTCTTCAAGAAGGCGATCGACAACGTCAAGCCGAGCCTCGAGGTGAAGTCCCGCCGTGTGGGCGGTTCCAACTACCAGGTGCCGATCGAAGTGAACCCGAACCGGCGGCTGTCGCTCAGCATCCGGTGGATCGTGGGGTACGCGAGCGAACGGGGCGACGGAAAGACGATGCAGGAAAAGCTCGCGAACGAACTGCTGGACGCTGCGAACCTGCGGGGCGGTGCGGTGAAGAAACGAGAGGATACGCACCGGATGGCGGAAGCCAATAAGGCCTTTGCCCACTATCGGTGGTAAGAACCGGGAATTTGTTCATGTGCTCATTTTGTGACCAGATGAACACATTCAGAGTTTGAAGTAATGCCCAGGCAGACACCGCTCAGCAGAACGCGCAACATCGGCATCATGGCGCACATCGATGCCGGCAAGACGACCACGACGGAACGGATCCTGTACTACACCGGAATTACGTACAAAATTGGCGAGGTC
>JBGPJH010000219.1:0-5816 GCA_041485305.1 Vicinamibacteria bacterium
AGCGCGTCGCTCGTCGGCTGCGGGAGGACAAATGCGCCGCCGGGCGATCCACTTCTCAATGCGATTCGCGCCGAAGAGCGCGGCGGCGGTGAGCTATCGTACGCCGAGAGTCAGGGAAAACACCTGTTCTTCCACTACTGCGCGACGTGCCACGGCGACGAAGGGCGTGGCGACGGTCAGAATGCGTCGAACCTGAACCCACCGCCGCCGGACATGACCGTGTCAAAGAGCATCGGAGACACCGCGTACGTCAGAAACGTCATCGCAGAAGGGAGCACAGCGGCTGGGCGTTCGCCGCTGTCACCGCCGTGGGGTCGCAGTCTCAGTCGCCAGGAGATCGATGACCTCGTCGCGTACTGTCAGGCCATTGGCCGCAAGAAACGATGACGCGTCGACGTCCGCATCGCCTCCAACGTTCTTTCCTGAACGAAAAGTTCAGAAACTCTTCAGGTGCGGCGCTTTTCGCCTCGCACCACAATCTGTGACGTGCGTGCTCTGGGCGCTCACTAACGCGTCACCGACGGGGGGCTCCGGCCTGCGCGGCCGACAGGTGCGATCCCGTCAACACTTGGAGGAGGTTCGTGACAGTACACCGGCTAAAGGTTTGCGTTTTCAGCTTCTTGACGCTGATCGCCGTGTTGGCGGCGGGAACGGCTCAGGCGCAGGTGGCCGGGAGTATCTCGGGGACGATCAAGGACACCACCGGCGGCGTGGTGCCGGGCGCCACGGTGACAGCCACGAATACGGCTCTGGGTACCCAGTTCACCGCCATAAGTGACGGCCAAGGCCGGTACGCCCTTCCCAGGTTGCCGGTCGGCCGCTATGAACTTGTGATTCAGCTTGAGGGATTCAAACCCCAGAAGCGAACGAATCTCGTCGTCGATGCCGACGCTGCCCTCCGGATCGACGCGACGCTCGACATCGGCGAGCAGTCGGAAACGGTCACTGTGAGCGCTGACCAGATTCGCGTGGAAACAGCGTCGACTCAGCTCGGCGAGGTGGTATCTGCGCCCACGATGACGACGCTGGCGCTCAATGGAAGGAGTTACACCGACCTGCTGCCGATTCAACCGGGGGTCGTGCCCGCGACGACGATTCAGCGGAATTCCGTGATCATGGCGGGTGTGACCGGGACGGTGGCACCGTCGGGACAACTCAACGCCGGGAACGTATCGGTCAGCGGACAGCGGGAGACAGCGAACGGGTTTTTCGTCAATGGTGGTGACGTCCAGGAGCACATGAACGGCGGTACCTCCGTCGTGCCGAACCTCGACTCCATCGAAGAGTTTCGGGTGCTCACGAACAATTTCGATCCGCAGTACGGGAACTACAACGGAGGGATCGTCAACGTCATCACGAAGTCCGGCAGTGACAGGGTCCGGGGCGACGCGTTCGAGTTCTTTCGCAACACGGCCCTGGACGCCCGAAACTACTTTTCACCGGCGCGAGCTACGTTCGAGCAGAACCAGCCAGGTGGGACGATTGGTGGTCCGCTCAAGAAAGGAAAGCTGTTCGTCTTTGCCGACTATCAAGCGACGCGGACGACAGAGGGTGTGGAGACCGGCTTGATTCCAGTCCCATCCATGGCTGAACGCGCCGGCAACCTGGCGGGCGTGGCCGATTCCTTGACAGGAACGGTGAATGGGCAATATTGGGCCAACCTCCTGTCGCAGAAGCTCGGGTACCGGGTCTCGCCCGGCGAACGGTATTACGTGCCCGGGTGCACGAGCGCCTCGCAGTGCGTGTTCCCGAACGCCATCGTTCCGACGCAGGTCTGGTCAACGCCGGCCCAGCACCTGCTGCCCTACATTCCGACGCCGAACAGCGGCGACCGCCAGTTCTCGACAGGCGCCTACTCGCAGACCGTCCGCGACGACAAGTTCGCGCTGCGCCTGGACGGCAACACGCGCTTCGGGCTGATGTCTGGCTATTACTTTTTCGACGACTATCGGCTGGACAGTCCCTATCCGGGACAGCAAGGCGGCGCCAACGTGCCAGGATTCGACGCGCTGACCCTGGGCCGCGCGCAACTGCTGTCGTTCGGCACCAACACGGTCCTCGGGACCAGCGGCGTGAACGAATTCCATGCCAGCTTCAGCCGGAACGCCAACAACGTCGGATTTCCGAATGGCGGACGCGGCGTGAGCCTGGCCTCCCAAGGGTTCGTGACCGGTCCTGGAACCTCCGGCATCGTCGTGCAAGCGCCCGAACTGGAAGGCGTCGAGAACATCGCGTTCGACGCCTTCACGATGGGCGTGACGATTACTGGTGTCAATCAGATCAACAGGACGCTGAATGTCAGCGACACGGTGTCCCGAGTGCTCGGCGCCCACACCCTGAAGGCCGGCGGCCAATTCGAGTTTGGCCAGGTGGAGCTCGATCCGAACGCGACCTTCAACGGCACGTTCACGTTCGCTGGTACGGAGACCGGCTCCGATTTCGCGGACTTCCTGCTCGGCATCCCAAGCAACTACATCCAGTCGACGGGTGGCGTCTTTCATCTGCGGAACAAGTACGGCGCGGTGTTCGCGCAGGACAGCTGGCGTGTGCGTCCCAAGGTCACGCTCAACTACGGTCTGCGGTGGGACGTGATGCAGCCGTGGTACGAGCGAGACAACCAGCTCCAGACCGTGATTCCCGGAGCGCAGTCGGTCGTGTTTCCCGGCGCGCCTCGCGGATTGGTGGTTCCCGGCGATCCGGGCGTCGCGCGAGGGCTGGCGCCGACGCGGTGGGGCAACCTCTCGCCTCGTGTGGGCGTCGCGTTCGCCCCAAACGAAAAGACGAGTGTCCGCGCGAGCTATGGCCTCTTCTACACCGCCTTCCAGGGTTTATCGGCCGGGATCATGTACGGCGTCCCGCCGTACGGCTACAACTACCTGAGCCCCGCGCCGCCCCTCTTCGCCACGCCCTTTATTACGGCGGCGGACGGCACCGACAACGGGCAGCGATTCCCCGGACCGCCTCCGCCGCTCGGCGCATCGGCGTCGAATCCCGTCACGAGCTTCAACTGGTCGAATTTTCTGCCCGTGAACGCCGACCCCTTTTTCGCCAACGATAACCAGGTGCCGTTTTCCGAGAACTTCATGGTGTCGGTGCAGCGGGAGCTGGCGCGCAACACCGTGCTGACCGCCAGCTACGTGGGCAGCCGTGGTCACAATCTGGTCGTCATCCGTCAGGCCAACCCGGGCGACCCCACCTTGTGCCTGAGCGTCAGTGAACCGAGTCAGGTGGCGCCGGGCAGTCCGACCTGCGGGCCGTTCGCTGAAAATGGCGTGTTCACGACCGCCTCGGGTCAGGTCATCAACGGCACGCGCGGGCCACTAGGCCCCAACTATGGAACGATGACCCGCCAGGAGACGACGGGGTATTCGCGGTACAACGCCCTGGAGGTGAACCTGCGCTACACGCGCGGGCGCGCCGGCATTCTCGCGGGGTACACGTTGAGCAAGTCGATGGACGTCGCATCGAATCTCGGCGAGCAGGTGAACCCGTTCGATGTCAGCCGCTCTGAGGCGCCGTCGGCGTTCGACATGCGCCACAACTTCGTCATCAGCTACAACTACGATCTGCCCATCGATCGGCTGTTCCACGCGAAGAACGCACTCACCGACGGCTGGACCATTGCGGGCACGACGCGCTTCAGCAGCGGATTTCCGGTGACCCTGTACAACGACACCGACTCGTCGCTGCTGGGGACGTTCGGCAATGGTGTCAACAATCATCTCGTCGACACGCCGAACTACACGCCGGGATGCGACCTCCGGATCAACCACGATCCGGCGAACGGGGCAGCGTTCAACACGTCGTGCTTCAGCATTCCGCCGCCCGGCCAGATCGGCAATGCGCCACGGCGGTTCTTTTACAGTCCAGGAATCGAAAACTTTGACGTCAGCCTGATCAAGAACGTTCGGTTGACCGGATCCAGATCGCTCCAGGTTCGTTTGGAGGCCTTCAACGTCTTCAATCATCCGCAGTTTTACGGTGCCGGCGCGGTCGACGGCAATGTGGCGAGTCCGACGTTCGGGCACATCGTAGGCGCCGCTTCACCTCGGTTGGTGCAGATCGCGGCCAAGTTCGCCTTCTGACGTCGCATGACGCCCAGGCATTAGCGCGGAAGCAATCCCTCTATCTTGGGACGTGCGGCTGCGTTCGGCCCTGGCTGGTGGCGCGAGAGACCCGCCTACGAGAAAGCCGGTACATCCTACCAGGACACGTTACGATACCTGGAGTCGCGCATCGGTAATGTCCGGCTTCAGCCGGACCAACACGGAGGTGTAACATGCGCCGTCGATTCCTCGCGTGGGTTGGCATCCCAGCCGCGGTCATTGGGACCGCATCGCTGACAGGCGTACCCTCTGCCGCGCAGGGCGCTCTCCCCGGCGCGACGTCGACGGTTGCCAAGAAGGCCGCCGCCGTTTTGAGGACGCCGTGGGGCGACCCTGACTTGCAGGGCATCTGGACCGCTTCAGGCGTGACGCCCATGGAACGCCCGGCGGCATACGCCGGAAGAGAAACGCTGACGGACGACGAAATCAGTCGACTCAATGGGGACGACGAGGCCCGCGCTGATCTGCCGCCGAGACCGGGCGACCCGGGAGCGTACAACGACTTCTGGTTCGGTCGAGGGAAGCGGACGAAGCAGACGTCGATGGTCGTGGATCCGCCGGACGGAAGATTCCCGCCGTTGACGCCTGCGGGGCAAGCGGCCTCGAAAGGCCTCCTCCGCGGCGCCGATTCCTGGGAAGACCGCCACTTGTGGGAACGGTGCATTACGCGCGGAGGCATGCCGAACGCCATGTTCCCGCGGGCATACAACAACAACGCTCAAATCTTCCAGATACCCGGATATATCGCCATTCTCATGGAGCAGATCCACGAGACCCGCCTGATCCCACTCGATGGGCGCCCCCACGTTCCGCAAAGCGTCCGGCAATGGATGGGCGATTCGCGCGGGCACTGGGAGGGCGACACGCTGGTCGTCGACACCACGAATATCTCCGAACGGGTGAGCGCGCTGCAGCCCTGGGCGGATTTCAACTCGCACAGCGGCTCCGGTGAGAGACTACACATCGTGGAACGCTTCAGACGGGTTGACACGGACACGATCGAGTACACCATCACGGTTGACGATCCCCAGATGTACACGCGGCCGTGGACGGTCCGGTATCCGATGACCAGGAGCACAGAGCTGATTTACGAGTACGCTTGTCACGAAGGGAACTACGGCATGGCCGGCATGCTCGCCGCAGGACGCGCTGAAGCAGCCAGGCCGGATGTTACCAAGAGTGGGGAACCGGGTGTAAGGAGACCCAGATAGGGGCTACGAAACGGCCGTCCCCGATATGGCGGCTTCCCACGTCGCGCCGCCTGCGAGCAGCTTCCTGTACTTGATCAGCTCGCGCGGTTGATTCACGGCGAGACACGCCACCACGCGATCGCCGCGCCGGTAGAGCGCCGTAAGCCGTCGGTCGGCGAGCGACCCGTCGACGATCACCATCTCGTCGTGCGGACGTGCGCGACCGATGAACTGGATTTTGCGGTCGTACTGATCCGACCAGAAGTACGGCACAGACGAGAAGCTCGTACCCGCCGCGGGGCCGGCGAGCGCGTTCTCCGCGGCGTGCACCGCCTGCTCGACCGCGTTGGTCCAATGCTCAATTCGCGGCGAATCGCCGTGCCACCGGTTTGCGACCCGGGCGACGTCACCGGCCGCATATACACCCGGCGCAGCTTCACAGGAGCCATTGCAGACAATGCCGTTGTCGAGCGTGAGGCCGCTGCGTTCGAGCCACTCCGTGTTTGGAGTGACCCCGATG
>JBGPJH010000220.1:0-5792 GCA_041485305.1 Vicinamibacteria bacterium
AGCTTCCAGGGCCGCGAGGTGACCGTGCAGGACGTCTTCGATGCAGTGGGGGCGCGTGCCGCGGGTCGCATGACGGAGTCCGAGTTCAAGATGCTCGAAGACGTCGCGTGCCCGGGCGCCGGCGCGTGCGGAGGGCAGTTCACCGCCAACACGATGGCGATTGTCTGCGAGTGTCTCGGTAGTTCGGCGCTTGGAAGCGGCAGCGTCCCCGCGACCGACCCCGCGAAAGCGAACGTCGGCCGGCTGGTCGGCGAGCAGATCGTGGCGCTGGTCAAGCTGGGTCTGCGGCCGCGCGACATCATCACGCGCAAGGCGATCGAGAACGCGATCGCGGTCGTGGCCGCGACCGGCGGATCGACCAACGCCGTGCTGCACCTGCTCGCCATCGCGAAGGAGGCGGGGGTCGAGCTGACCCTTGCGGATTTCGACCGGATCAGCGAGCGCACGCCGCTCATTGCCGACCTCAAGCCGTCGGGTCGCTTTGTCGCGACCGATCTGCACGCGGCCGGTGGGAGCACGCTCGTCGTGAAACGGCTGATCGAGTCGGGCCGTATCGCCGGCGACGCCGTGACGGTCACCGGGCGGACACTGGCGGAGGAGGCGGCCCGCGCGACCGAGACGCCGGGGCAGCAGGTGGTCCGTCCCAACGACCGGCCGCTCAAGCCGCACGGCGGTCTGGTTGTTCTCTTTGGCAACCTCGCGTCCGAAGGCGCAGTGCTCAAGCTGTCGGGCACCGAACGGGCCCGGCACAGAGGGCCGGCGCGCGTGTTCGACAGCGAAGAGCAGGCGTTCGATGCGGTGCAGCGGCAGACCATCAAGCCTGGCGACGTGGTGGTCATCCGCTACGAAGGTCCCGCGGGAGGTCCAGGGATGCGCGAGATGCTTGCCGTCACCGCCGCCATCGTGGGCGCCGGGCTCGGCGACTCGGTGGCGCTTTTGACCGACGGGCGTTTCTCGGGCGCGACGCGCGGATTCACGGTCGGGCACGTATCGCCTGAGGCATCGCGCGGTGGTTCGATCGCGGCGCTCGTCGACGGCGACATCGTCGTCATCGACGTGGCCAATCGGCGCCTCGACGTGGAATTGACCGATAACGAGATCAGGTCGCGCCTGGCCGCGTGGACCGCGCCGGCGCCGCGCTACCAGACCGGCGTCATGGCCAAGTACGCGCGCACGGTGTCGTCGGCGTCGATCGGAGCAATCACGGGATAGGGCGGCGGGTTGGGGCAGGTGGGACGGATCGGGCAGGTGGGGCGGACAGGGCGGGTTGGGCAGGTGGGACGGATTGGGCAGGTTGGCGCGGATAGGGTAGGTTGGGCGGGCGAGCAGGCCCTTAGACGGGAAGGGCCCCAACGAACCGAGCAAAGAGGAGCGATGAGCAGCACAACCCTGACGGGTGCGCAGATTATCTGGGATTGCCTCGTGCGCGAGGGCGTGAACGTGGTGTTTGGCTATCCGGGCGGCGCAATCCTGCCGGCGTACGACGCCATGCTGGACTACCCGATTCGCCATATTCTCGTGCGTCACGAGCAGGGTGCCTCGCACATGGCCGACGGATTCGCTCGCGCGACGGGTAGAGTCGGCGTTGCCGTCGCCACCTCGGGTCCCGGGGCGACCAACATGGTTACCGGCATCGCGACCGCGATGATGGACTCGTCGCCAATCGTGTGCATCACGGGCCAGGTGGGAAGCGGCCTGATCGGGTCCGACGCGTTCCAGGAGACCGATATCACCGGCATCACGCTGCCGATCACGAAACACAACTACCTCGTCACGCGCGCGAGCGACATCGCGCCGGCGATCCGCGAAGCGTTCGCCATCGCGGCCGGCGGTCGCCCGGGTCCGGTTCTCGTCGACATCACGAAGGATGCCCAGCAGGGATCGTGCGAGTTCGACTGGGAGGGCGCGGCGCCCGACGTCCGAGCACTGGCGAGGCCGGGACACTCGAGCGGCGCCGATCCGGTGGCCCTGATCAACGCCGCCGAGCGTCCGCTCGTGCTGGCGGGCCACGGCATCATTCTCGGAGGGGCCCAGGACGCACTGCGGGCGTTCGTCGAGAAGGCCAGGCTGCCGGTCGCGATGACGCTCCTCGGCATCGGCGGTTTTCCGGCGTCGCACCCGTTGAACCTCGGCATGATGGGCATGCACGGCGAAGCGTGGGTCAACACGGCCGTGCAGGAATCCGATCTCTTGATTGCGCTCGGCATGCGGTTCGACGATCGCGTCACCGGCAACCTCAAGACCTACGCTCCCAACGCCAAGAAGATTCACGTCGACATCGACCCGGCCGAATTCAACAAGCTGGTGCGCGTTGATTCCGCGATTTCTGGCGATGTCGGTGCGGTCATCCGCGACTGGATGCCCCGGATCGCGCAGGCGGACCGTTCCCCGTGGCTCGCGCACATTTCCGAGCTGAAGGGCGATTCGGCGGTTCGCGACATCCAGAATCTTCCCGACGATGGTCACCTCTATGCGGCGCATGTGATCAACGACCTCTGGCACATGACGGAAGGACGCGCCCTGGTCGTCACCGATGTCGGCCAGCACCAGATGTGGGAGGCGCAGTACTACAAGCACGAGGCGCCGCGCTCGCTGATCACCTCCGGCGGGCTGGGCACGATGGGTTTTGCGCTGCCCGCGGCGATCGGCGCCAAGGTCGGGCGTCCGGACGCGGAAGTGTGGGTGGTCGTTGGCGACGGTGGCTTTCAGATGACCATGGCCGAGCTCGCGACGATGGTGCAGGAAGAGCTCGATGTCAAGATTGCGATCATCAACAACGGCTACCTCGGCATGGTGCGCCAGTGGCAGGAGTTCTTCTACCAGCGCCGCTACGCCGCCACGCCGATCTCCGGACCCGATTTTGCGAAGCTGGCGGAGGCCTTCGGCGTCTGGAGCACGACGGTCACCACGCGCGCGGAAGTGGCGGGCGCCGTTTCTGCGGCGCGGCGCCAGCGCGGTGCGGTCATCGACTTCCGGGTCGAGCAGGAGGACTCGGTGTATCCGATGGTGCCGGCCGGCGCGGACTTGCACAAGATGATTCGGCGGCCTTCGCCGATAGCGGAAACCGCGGCGGACTAGGGAACATCCTTCATGCAGACCTTCGCCGTGTACGTGGATAACAAACCGGGCGTGCTGAACCGCGTGGCGTCGCTCATTCGGCGCCGCGCGTTCAACATCGAATCGCTGACCGTTGGCCACACTGAGACGCCCGGCCTCTCGCGGATGACCATCGTCGTCGACACCGACGAACGGGGCGCACGCCTGGTCGAGGCGAATCTCTACAAGCTGATTCCCGTGCGGAGGGTGGACAACATCACCAAGGTGCCGACCATCGCGCGCGACCTTGCGATGATCAAGGTGTCGGCGATGGGAGACGCGCGCGCGCAGGTGATGCAGCTCGTCGACGTCTACCGCGCCCGCATCGTCGACGTCAGCCCCGAGTCGCTGGTCATCGAAACGACGGGCACAGAGGATAAGATTGATAGTCTGCTCGAGGTGCTGCGGCCCTACGGGGTCATCGAGATGGTGCGAACCGGTCGCGTCGAGATGGTGCGGGGCACGGCGATGCCGGCACTGGATGGCGCGACCAAGCCGGGAGCGACCGGCCCAGCCGAGGTGCGAGACGTCGGTAGTTTCTCGGTGTAGGGTGACGCTGTAGGCGGTCAGGTCCGCCCGATAGGAGACGACGGATGGCGAAGATGTATTACGACGGCGATGCGGATCTGAAGCTCGTCCAGGGCAAGAAGGTGGCGGTCATCGGCTACGGATCGCAGGGGCACGCGCATGCGCTGAACCTGAAGGACAGCGGAGTAAGCGTTCGCGTGGCCCTGCCCGCCGCCAGCCGGTCGCGCGCCAAGGCGCAGGCGGCCGGGATCGAAGTGGGCGAGGTCGCGGACGTGGCGAAGTGGGCGGACGTAATCATGATCCTGGCTCCCGACACGACGCAGGCCCGGTTGTACAAGGAAGCGATCGAGCCCAATCTGACGCCGGGCAAGATGCTGATGTTCGCGCACGGCTTCAACATCCGGTTCGGGACCATCACACCCCGTCCCGACGTCGATGTCGCCATGGTCGCGCCCAAGAGCCCCGGACACAGGGTGCGCGAGCTCTACGTGGAAGGCGCCGGCACACCGGCCCTCATCGCGATTCACCAGAACGCGACGGGGCAGGCCAAGGAGCTGACGCTTTCCTATGCCAAGGGCATCGGCGTCACGCGCGCCGGTGTGATTGAGACCACGTTTGCAGAAGAGACCGAAACCGATCTCTTCGGCGAGCAGGTGGTGCTGTGTGGCGGCGTGAGCGCGCTGATCAAGGCAGCGTTCGAAACGCTCGTCGAGGCGGGTTATCAGCCCGAAATCGCGTACTTCGAGTGTCTCCACGAGCTGAAGCTGATCGTCGACCTGATCTACCAGGGTGGCCTCAATTACATGCGGTACTCGGTGAGCGACACCGCCGAGCACGGCGACTACACGGGCGGTCCACGGATCGTGACCGCCGAGACGAAGCAAGAAATGAAGCGGATGCTGGACGAAATCCGTAGCGGGCAGTACGCCCGTGGCTGGATCGACGAGAACGCCTCCGGTCGCCCGTGGTTCAACCGCCGGCGCCGCGAGGATCGGGCGCACCAGATTGAGAAAGTCGGCGCCGAGCTGCGCGCGCTGATGCCGTTCCTCCGGCCGGTGACGATTACCGAGGAGGACCTGGTCGGCGCCGGCGCCCGGCAGAATGGCTAGGGCCCGGGCCGCGGCGGACCCGGCCGAGGGGCACGCCCGGGAGTCGCGGCGGCTGTCGACGCTGCTCGAAGTCAGTCAAGCGCTGTCCGGCACGCTGAACCTTCGCTCGGCGTTGCACCGTGCCCTCGAGATCCCCGCGAAATATCACGGGACGGTCCGCAGCCTCGTGGTCCTGCTCCACGAGAACAACGAGCTGCGCGTCGAAGCGTCGGACGGTCTCGAGGCGCCGTCGCACGCGGTGCGCTACCGCCTCGGCGAGGGCATCGTCGGTCGGGTCGTGGAAAGCAGCCGGCCAATCGTCGTTCCTCGCGTCAGCCAGGAGCCGGCGTTTCTCAACCGTGCGGCCAAGCGCTCGGAGCTCGTGAAGGGGGAGCTCAGCTTCATCGCGGTTCCCATCCTGTTGAACCGACGCGCCGTCGGAGCGCTGGGGGTCGACCTGCGGTTCAATCCGGACCGCGACTACGACCGCTACGTCAAGTTTCTGGGCATCGTCGCCTCGAACATCGCCCAGGCCCTCAAGATTCAGCGGCTCGTGGAGGAGGACAAGAAGCGGCTCGTCGACGAGAACACCCACCTGCGGCAGGAGTTGAAGGAGCGGTACGACTTCTCGAGCATCATCGGCACCAGCGGCCCGGTGCGTCAGATGTACGAGCAGATGGCCCAGGTGGCGGCCACTAACACCACCGTGCTCGTCCGCGGCGAATCGGGCACCGGCAAGGGGATGGTGGCGCACGCGATTCACTACAACTCGCCGCGCGCCAACAAACCCTTCGTCAAGGTCAGCTGCGCCGCCCTGCCCGACAGCCTGATCGAGTCGGAGCTGTTCGGCTACGAGAAGGGCGCGTTTACCGGAGCCGAGCAGCGCAAGAAGGGGCGGTTCGAGCTCGCCGAAGGCGGCACCCTGTTTCTCGACGAGGTCGGCGACATCAACCTGCCGACCCAGGTGAAGCTGCTGCGCGTGCTCCAGGAACGCGAGTTCGAGCGGCTGGGGAGCACGGAAACCATCAAGGTGAACGTCCGGCTGCTGGCAGCCACGAACAAAGACCTGGAGCGCGCGAT
>JBGPJH010000221.1:0-5772 GCA_041485305.1 Vicinamibacteria bacterium
CGCGCGCAGCGCCACCTCCGGCAGCTCCGGCAGCACGGCCAGCTATCGCGGCCGCTTCGAGTTCGCGGGCGACCGGTACGGTCTGACTGCTGAGCACCTGCTCGTCGGCGAGCACTTCGACCCACAGGTCGGCTATGTGCGCCGCACCGATTTCCGGCGGAGCCTGGCGGCAGCGCGGTTCAGCCCAAGGCCAGCCAAAAACGATCGCGTCCGCAAGTTCACGTTCCTCGGGGGTCTCGACTACATCACCGACGCGGCCGTCACGACGTTGCAGAACCGGGCAATCGAGGGAACCTTCCAGACGGACTTCCAGAACAGCGACCAGTTGGTGTTGGACTACTCGCGCGATTACGAACGGCTGCCCGCGGACTTCGTCATCGCACCGGGCGTGGTCGTCCCGGCTGGCGGCTACAACTATCAGACCTTTCGAACCTCGTACCTGCTGGGGCAGCAACGAAGGATGTCCGGGCGGGTGGCTGTCGCGCGCGGGACCTTTTATGAGGGCACGCGCACCGAGGCCAGCTACAGCGGGCGCCTGGCCATCGCTCCACAGTTTGCCGTAGAGCCGAACATCTCGCTCAACTGGGTCGGCCTGCCCTTCGGAGACTTCACGGCGAAGCTCCTCGGCAGCCGCTTCGTCGTCACACCCAACCCGCGCCTGGTTGTCAGTAGCCTCGTGCAGCTCAACGCGAGCTCGCACACGCTCGGCTCGAGCGTGCGTCTCCGCTGGGAGTACCGGCCCGGCAGCGACTTGTTCGTGGTGTACAGCGACGGCCGAAATACGCTTCCAGCACCCGGGAGCCCTGGACTGCAGAACCGGACGTTCGCAATTAAAGGAACACGCCTGCTTCGATTTTGACCGGGGCGTCCTTTGGTTCCACCGGGGCGACTTTTTGGCAATTACGCCGAATGCGGGGATAGAATCGGGCGGTTCGCGTAGCACGGTCATGAAGGAGCCACACATGAGGTCGATGAATCACCGCACGCCGAACGCCATCGCTCCCTGGGTCGGTCTCTCCATGGCGCTGTGCATGCTGCTTGTCGCCGGGGCGGCGAACACCGCGTACTATCCGCCGGCGGGATCGTGGGCGAAGAAGGCGCCCGGCGAGCTCGGGATGGACGCGAGTAAGCTCGACGAGGCCATCACGTTTGCGAAGACGCACGAGTCGAACCGGGAAATGGACTTCTCGGACCAGGAGCGGATCTTCGGGTCGCTCCTCGGCTCGATACCGACCAGGCGCGCACACACCAACGGCGTCGTCATCTACAAAGGCTACGTCGTCGCGGAGTTCGGCGACACGACCTGGAATGATCCGACGTATTCCGTGGCGAAGAGCATGCTGTCGACGGTGGCCGCCATTGCCGTGCGCGACGGGAAGATTCCGAACCTCGACGAGCCGGTGGGCAAGCTCGTGAAGGATGGCGGATACGAGTCGCCGCGCAATTCCGTGGTCACGTGGAAGATGCACCTGCAGCAGGAGACCGAGTGGGAAGGCAGCATGTGGAGCAAGAAGGACGACTTCGTCGGGACGACGGCGTTCGGCGAGGGCGAGCGAAAGCCGCGCGAGCTCCAGCGCCCCGGGACGTACTACGAGTACAACGACGTGCGCATCAACCGGCTCGCGCTGTCGCTGCTGCGCACGTTCCGAAAACCCGTGCCGGAAGTGTTCCGCGACGAGGTGATGGACGTCATCGGGGCGTCGAACGCGTGGAAGTGGGTGCCCTACCACAACAGCTACGTCGAGATCGGCGGCAAGAAGATGCCGTCGGTGAGCGGCGGAACGCGTTGGGGCGGCGGCATGTGGATCAACAGCTTGGACATGGCCCGCTTCGGGTATCTCTGGCTGCGGGGCGGGAAGTGGGGCGATAAGCAGGTGCTGCCACCTGCCTACGTGAAAACCGCCACCTCGCCGAGCGCCCACGGGCCCGACTACGGGTATCTGTGGTGGCTGAACACGGCGCAAAAGAACTATCCGGGGCTTCCAGCCACCGTCTACGGCGCCCGCGGCGCCGGCAGCAACACGATCACCATCTCGCCCGACCACGATCTGGTGGTCGTCTGGCGCTGGCACGCCGGCAACGAAGCCGAACTGGTGAAGCGCGTCGTCGCGGCCATCAAACAATAGGGTGCTTGGGAGTTGTCAATGAATCGAATGCTCAAAGTGTTCCGATACCCTCGAGTGGCCCTGGCGCTCTTGCTGACGTCGATCGGCTGGGTCGCCGCGGCGCAGCAGCCCACGCCTGCGCGCCCGCCGACGCCCGTGACGTCGAACTTCACCGGCAGCGTCAGCAGTCTCGATGCGTCCGACGTCCGGTCGGTTCGGTTCCAGTACGCGGCAGGGGCGCGAAGCTACTGGCATTCCCATTCGGGGAGTCAGGTGCTGCTCCTCGAACAGGGCCGCGGCCGCGCGCAGATCCAGGGGCAGAACATGCAGGAGCTCGTCCCGGGTCAACCAGTGTTGCTGCCAGCTGGCGTCCCCCACTGGCACGGTGCGGCGCCGGACCAGGGCCTGGTCCAAATCGCCGTCAACGTCGGCGGCGCGACGTTTATGGGACCCGTGAGCGACGCTGAGTATCTGGGCCGGAAATAAGGCTGAGGTTGTGAGGGCTCATGAATAGATCATGAACTCGAGGAGATTCCCGTCCGGGTCCCGCACGTACACGCTCGACGCGGCGGCCCGGCGGCCGCCCTGCCGGGCGACGGGACCCTCGACGATCCTGGCCCCGGCTCGATCGAGCATCGTCTTGAGCGATTCCGGCGTGCCGTCCCAGACGAAGCAGAGGTCGCCGCACGGCGGCCTGGCGGCCGGCGCACGCAGCGTAAACGTCTCGCGCTGCCACAACACCGGCCGGTGAAAGTTGATCATCTGGTTGCCGACGTAGACCGAGCAGGCCTGCGCGTTCTCGTTGACCTGCAACCCGAGACCCCGGTAGAACGCGAGCATGGCGTCGGTGTTCTGCATCGGCAGCGCCACGTGGTCGAACCCTCGGATGCTGCCTGGCTGCTGCGCCAGCAGTCGGGTTCCGTCGGCCACTGGCGCAGACGATGCGGCGCCTGCGGCCACGACGCTCGTGATGAACCCCCGCCGGGATAGTCTCTGCGAACGCCGCTGCATGGTCTTGACGCAACCCATTGATCACCTCGCGATGTAGTCCGCAATTGCCGCATTCTAGTCGAGATGTTTGCCTCTTCACTCACAACAGCGTTCCGCGCAGAACGACAACGCCGACGGAAAAATAGATGACCAATCCAGTCACATCAACGAGAGTGGCCACGAATGGTGCGGACGAAGTCGCCGGATCGAAGCCGAGCCGTCGGAGAATGAACGGCAGAATCGAACCCACCAGCGAGCCCCATAACACGACCCCAATCAGGGCAAGGCCTACCGTTGACGCGACGAGCAGCCAATGCGGTCCGTACAGGTTCGAAAACGCCGACCAGATCGAAATGCGCAAGAAGCCGATTGCGCCCAAGATGCAGCCAAGTGCGAACCCCGAGAACAGCTCGCGACGCATGACGCGGAAGAGGTCGCTCAACTTCAGCTCCCCAACTGCAAGCGCGCGAATGACGAGCGTCGATGCCTGAGACCCGGAATTCCCTCCGCTCGAAATGATCAGGGGAACGAACAGCGCCAGCACGACGGCGCGCGCGATCTCCTTCTCGAAAAATCCCATCGCAGTGGCAGTCAGCATCTCGCCGAGAAACAACACCACGAGCCAACCTGCCCGCTTTTTCACCATTCGAATCGGCGAGACTGCCAGGTACGGCTGGTCGAGCGCCTCGGACCCACCGAACAATTGAAATTCCCGGGTTGCTGCTTCTTCGGCGACATCCAGCGCGTCGTCGACAGTCACGATCCCGATGAGCACGCCCGTTGTGTCCGTCACAGGCAGCGCGCTCCGATCTTCACGGCGGAAGACTTCCACCGCGAACTGCTGCATGTCGGTCGCCTTCAGTGTCACGTATCGACGGTCCATCAGGTCGGAGACGCGCTTGGTGGTCGGCACCACCAGAAACTCGCGAATCCGAATGTCGTCAATCAAGACGCCGCCATCGTCGACCACGTAGATGACGTTCAGCGTCTCGCTGTCCTGGCCGTGCTCACGGACGTAATCGAGGACCTGCTGGACCGTCCAATCCTCCTTGACGGCAATGTAGTGCGGCGTCATCAGTCGCCCGACGGTGCCGGGCGCGTACCCGAGGAGCGTCACGGCTTCCCGCCGCTCCTCCGGTGTGAGGAGCGCCAGGAGCTGCTTCGTGACATTTGCGGGGAGCTCGCTCAAGAACCACGTGCGGTCGTCCGGCGACATCTGGTTCAGGAGCGCCGCGATCTCGTCCTGTCCCATCGCCTTGACCAGAGCCCGCTCGGCGCTCGAAGGCATGTACTCGAAGACGGCGGCAGCCACACGGCGCGGCAGAATCCGGAACGCGATGACCTGATCGTCGGCGCGCAGCTCGGCCAGCGCTTCGGCCAACTCGGGCGGCCGCCGCTGCATCAACTCCTCGCGCAGCCTGGCGAAGTCACCAGTCCGGATCAACGAAACGAGATCGACAACGGTGTCGGGCATGACTGCCATTCTAAGTGTAGAACGCGACCACACCAGGCTGAGACAGCGTGGAGAAGCGATGAAACCAAGCGGAAGCGGACCGCGCCGACGCGACGTGACGGCGCGACTGAGATCCCTTAAGCTGAAAGCCGGAACGAGATCAACCAATGGCCTCGCTCGATTGGTCCCAGTGCCCGGCTGTGGAAAGCATCCCTGGCAAGGTCAGCGGGGCCTGGGTGTTCAGCAAGGACGCTCACACGGCCAGGAGAATTACAGAGCATGAAGCAGGAATACCGGAAGGGTGCGGTTGGCGCGTTGATGGACGAGTACGAACGGGCGGCCGCGGAACTCCGGGGTCTGGTTGGTCGTCTGACCGATGAGCAGTTCACACGGATCGTTGATCCTCAGACGCGCGATGACAACTGCCGCTCGGTACAAACGATCATGTCGCACGTGGTGAGCGCCGGGTACGGTTATGCGACGGAGATTCGCGCGGCGTTCTCCATGGCCCAGGATCGACCTCCGAAGCGCCTTCTCTCACGCCAAGAGTCGCTGGATGCACTTGACGCGATGCTCCGGCACACAGCTCTGACGCTGGAGGGCAAGTGGGAAATGACCGAGGAGGACATCGTGGGCACGGTCATCCACTCGCCGTGGAGGGTGACGTACGATCTTGAACAGTGGCTGGAGCACGCCATCGTTCATATCTTGCGGCACCGTCGCCAAGTCGAGAAGTTCATTAGTGGGGGCGGCGTTGCCGAACGACCGGGCTAGTCATCCTTCATGTCCAGGTAACGCGTCGTCGTGGCGCGAATTGCTTGGCGAGGTCAGTCAGCACACCTTGCCTAGCGCCATGACGACTTCAGTCCCGACAGCAAGCGCGTCGAACCTCGAAGCAGAGCGGTCGGAACCCCTGCGGACAGCAAACGAAACTCGCACTGGCGGGCGCGTCCGCTGAGTAGTAGACTCCCGCGCAGCCGTGTCGACCAAAGGAGGGTTTCGTGAGCGTTAGGGCTCTGCATGTCCCTGTGTGCGTTGGGTTGCTCTTGGTCGCGGGGTGTGCCGCTCCACCGCTGCCCACGTCGGGCACGCCGGCCGATGAGACGGCGATTCGGTCCATGGGCGCCAAGTACGCTGAAGCCTGGAACAAGGGCGACGCCGCGACGCTGGCTAGCATGGTGACGGACGACTATGAGGCCGTGGACCCTGATGGCAGCGTGGACA
>JBGPJH010000222.1:0-5759 GCA_041485305.1 Vicinamibacteria bacterium
CTACGAAAAAGAGTTCCGCGTCCGCTTCCGCATTGACGGTGTCCTGCAGTTGATCATGAATCCGCCCCTGAAATTGAAGGACGCCATCACTTCCCGCCTCAAAATCATGGCCAAGCTTGACATCAGCGAAAAGCGTCTCCCGCAGGACGGCCGCATCATGCTGAAGATGCAGATCGGCGGCAAAAAGAAGCAGCTCGACTTCCGCGTCAGCACGCTGCCCACGCTCTGGGGCGAGAAAATCGTGCTCCGGCTGCTCGACAAGGAAAACCTGCGGCTCGACATGACCAAGCTGGGCTTCGAGCCAGAGTCGCTTGTGAAGTTCGAGAAGGCCATCCTGAAGCCTTATGGCATGGTACTGGTGACTGGACCAACCGGATCCGGCAAAACCAACACGCTCTACTCCTCGATTTCCCGGCTCAACCAGCCCGATACCAACATCATGACGGCGGAGGATCCGGTCGAGTTCAATCTTGTCGGCATCAACCAGGTACAGGTTCGCGAAAGTATCGGCTTGAACTTCGCCGCGGCGCTCCGTTCCTTCCTGCGGCAGGATCCGAACATCATTCTGGTGGGCGAGATCCGCGACTTCGAGACGGCGGAAATTGCGGTCAAGGCCGCATTGACCGGCCACCTCGTGCTGTCGACGCTCCACACCAACGACGCGCCGAGCACGATCAACCGGCTGATGAACATGGGCATCGAGCCCTTTCTGGTCGCAAGCTCGGTGCACCTCATCTGCGCGCAGCGGCTCGTGCGTGTCATCTGCCCGCGCTGCAAGCGGGCCCATCCACACGCGCCGCAGGCGTTGATGCAGGCGGGGTTCTCACCGGACGACGCCGCCACGGTCACCCCGATGAAGGGCGCCGGCTGCGACAAATGCAACAGCACCGGCTACAAGGGACGCGTGGGGCTCTTCGAAGTGATGGAAATCAGCGAAGAGTTGCGCGAGCTGATTCTGGTGGGCGCCTCAGGCCTCGAGCTCCGCAGAAAGGCCGTCGACGACGGCATGATGACGCTGCGACAGAGCGGGCTGCGGAAGGTCAAGGAGGGCGTGACGACGATCGAGGAGGTGGTCAGGGAGACGGTCAAGTAGCCGTTCGCTGACCGGATGCCGATGCCAATGCCGACGCTGCCCGAGCTGCTGAAGACCATGGTGGAGATGGAGGGGTCCGATCTCCACCTCACGACGAACACGCCGCCCCAGGTCCGCGTGCACGGCCATCTGCGGCGGCTGCACCTGCCCGACCTGGCGCCCTCCGACAGCAAGCAGCTCGCCTACAGCGTGCTGACCGACGGCCAGAAGAAGCGCTTCGAGGAAACCATGGAGCTCGATTTCGCGTTCGGCATCAAAGGGCTGGCGCGCTTTCGCTGCAACGTCTTCAACCAACGCGGCGCGGTCTGCGCGGTGTACCGGCTGATCCCCGATCAGATTCGCAGTTTTGGCGAGCTCGGTCTGCCGCAGGTCCTCTCCGCGCTCGCCGAGCGGCCGCGCGGGCTGGTGCTGGTGACCGGTCCCACCGGCAGCGGCAAATCGACCACGCTGGCTGCGATGCTGGACAGGATCAACTCGGAGCGCCACGCTCACATTCTCACGATCGAGGACCCGATCGAGTACATCCACCAGCACAAAAACTGTCTCATCAACCAGCGAGAGGTCCACAGCGACACCGCGAGCTTCGGTAACGCCTTGCGCGCTGCGCTCCGCGAAGACCCCGACATCGTGCTGATCGGCGAAATGCGGGATTTGGAAACCGTCGAAAGCGCTCTCAAGATCGCCGAAACGGGCCACCTCACGTTCGCCACGCTGCACACCAACTCGGCGGCCCAGACGATCAACCGGATCATCGACGTCTTTCCCTCGGGCCAGCAGGCCCAGATCCGCACGCAGCTGTCGCTCGTGCTCGAGGGCATCGTCTGCCAGTCGCTCTTGCCGCGTGCCGACGGCCGGGGGAGAGTGGTCTCGCTCGAAATCCTGCTTCCGACGCCGGCGATTCGGAATCTCATTCGAGACGACAAGGTGCATCAGATTTACGGGGCCATGCAGGTCGGACAGGAGCGACTCGGAATGCAGACCGCCAATCAGTCGCTCGCCACGCTCTATCAGAAGCGGCAGATCACCCTCGACGCAGCGCTCGGGGCATCGTCGCTCAAGGACGAGCTGCAGGAAATGATCAACCGGGGCGTCGGCGTCGTGCCAGGCGCCGGCCTCGGACGAACGCCGGTGACGCGGTCATCGGTCGCGGAGCGCTAACCGTATGCCTATCTTCGCCTACTCGGGTCGCACGCGGGCGGGCCAGACCGTCAGCGGCGAGCGCATCGCCGACTCGCTCGACGGAGCGGTAGTGGCGCTCAGGCGGGAGCAGATCCTCGTCACGCGCATCATCCCGGCCATTGCCAGGACGGCTCCCGCTGCGAAGAAGGCGAAGGCCGGCAAACTCGGCAAGAAGGCATCGGCGAAGAACCTGGCCGTGTTCACGCGGCAGTTCTCCGTGATGATCGATGCAGGCCTTCCGCTCGTCCAGTGCCTGGACATTCTGGGCACTCAAGAGGACGACCGGAACTTCGCCGCGGTCATTCTCCAGACGCGCTCCGATGTCGAAGCCGGTGCCTCGCTGGCCGACGCGATGCGCAAGCATCCCAGGACCTTCGACTCGTTGTTCACCAACATGGTGGCCGCCGGCGAGACCGGCGGCATCCTCGACACCATTCTCAAGCGCCTGGCGATCTACATCGAAAAGACGGTCAAGCTGACCGGCCAGGTGAAGTCGGCGATGATGTACCCCGTGGCGGTCATGGTGATTGCCACCCTCGTGGTCGGCGTCATCCTGTGGAAGGTCATCCCGACGTTCTCGACGCTGTTTGCCGGCCTCGGGGCGGAGCTTCCGCTGCCGACCCGCATCGTCATCTGGATGAGCGAGTCGCTCGTTCAGTACTTCCCATTCCTGGCCGGCGGCGTCGTTGCGGGAGCGTACGCCTTCCGCCGCTACTACAAGACCGATGGGGGCCGACACGTGATCGACGCCATGCTCCTCCGGCTGCCCGTCCTCGGAGGCATTCTGCGCAAGATTGCGGTCGCGCGCTTCTGCCGCACGCTGGCCACCCTCGTCAGCTCGGGCGTGCCGATTCTGGACGGACTCGAGATCACGGCGAAGACCTCCGGCAACGCCATCGTCGAAGACGCCGTGATGACGACCCGCCGGAGCATCGAGCGCGGCGAAACGATTGCTGCCCCGCTCAAGGACACGGCCGTGTTTCCACCGATGGTGGTGCAGATGATTGGTGTCGGCGAGGCGACGGGAGCGCTCGATACGATGCTTTCGAAAATTGCCGATTTCTACGAGGAAGAGGTCGACGCCGCTGTGGCGGGTCTGCTGACGCTGCTCGAGCCGATCATGATCGCCTTTTTGGGCGTGATTGTGGGCGGTATCGTGATCGCGATGTACCTGCCGATCTTCGACCTGATCAGCAAGTTGACCTAGTACGGAATGAGAGACCACGCGGGCCACCTCCATGGGTGACAGCGGATTGCGGCGGAAACTGGCGCGGCTTATCGCCGTGCGCGCGGTGGTCTGTACGCTGCTGCTCGGTGGCGCGATCGTCATCCAAACGACCGCTCCCGGGTCGTTCCCCGTCGATCCGTTCTTCTTCCTGATCGCGTTCACCTACGCGCTCACTCTCGGCTATGCATTGACGCTGCGCTTCGTCGACGGGCATCGGTGGCTGGTCGATGTGCAGCTGGCCTGCGACGCGATCATCACATCTGCCTTCATCTACCTGACTGGCGGCGTCACCAGCTTCTTCTCGCTGCTCTACGGGCTGCCGATCGTTGCGGGAAGCACCATCGAGTTCCGGCGGGGCGGCCTGCTGGTCGCGACGCTCAGCGCCGTGGTCTACGTGGGCGTCGTCCTCGTTCAGTACCTTACCGCTTCCGGCCTGCTCCACGATCCGTGGCTCGTGACCGACTCCCTGGCGTTGCCGCCGCGTTCGGTCGCGCAGTATACCGTGGCGTTCAACCTCTTCGGGTTCTTCGCGGTCGCGCTGCTGAGCGGATCGCTGGCCGAGAGCGTCCGCGCGGCCGGCGCTCGGCTCGAACAGGCGTCCACGCAGATCGCGGACCTTCGGGCGCTGAACCAGCACGTCATCGACAGCCTGCCGAGCGGGCTCGCGACGACCGATCGATCGCAGCAGATCATGACGTTCAACCATGCGGCGCAGACGATCAGCGGGCTCGCCTTCGAGTCGGTCGTAGGCCGCCCACTGGCCGACGTGCTGCAATTGCCCGCTCACCTGGTCGATGCTCTCAATGTCGGGCTGAGTGGCCGCGGCGCCCGGCGTCTCGAATTTCGGTATCGGAGGCCTGACGGCTCGGATATCGAGATCGGTCTGGGCGCGACGCACCTCGAAACCCCGGGCGGCCGAGCCGGTTACCTCGTGACCTTCCAGGACGTCACCGAGTTCAAGAAACTCGAGCGCGACGCCCGCCTGCAGCAGCGGCTCGCGGCCGTCGGCGAGATGGCCGCCGGCATCGCCCATGAGATCCGCAATCCGCTCGCTTCCATGTCCGGATCGATTCAGATCCTCCGCCAGGAGCTGCCGCTCAGCTCGGAACAGGAGCAGCTCATGGACATCGTGCTGCGCGAGTCGGAGCGGCTCAACAACACCATACGGTCGTTTCTCGCGTACGCTCGGCCGCAGAAGTTCGCGGTCGCCTCGTTCGACCTCCGCCGCGCGCTCAACGACACCGTGCGGCTGCTTCGCAACAGCTCGGAGGTGCACGAACGCCACGCGATCGAAATCGACGTGCCGCCCGTAGAGTTGCTCTACGAAGCCGACGAAGGGCAAATCACGCAAATCGTCTGGAATCTCGCAACCAACGGCCTGCGGGCCATGCCGGCCGGTGGTCGGCTGCGGCTTGCCTGTACCAAGGACCGGGCCTCCGGCACCGTCGCGATCACGGTCCAGGACGAGGGCATTGGCATGGCCGCGGAAGAGCTCGAGCGGTTGTTCCAGCCCTTTCACGGGACCTTCGCCAAAGGCAGCGGGCTCGGTCTCGCCATCGTCCACCGCATCGTCAGCGACTACCACGGCGAGATCCAGGTGAGCTCGCATCCCGGCGCCGGCACTGCGGTGTCGGTGCGTCTGCCCCTGCGTGTGGACGTCACGGTATGAGTGAAGCCGGCATCGCCAGCCCGCCGGCTGTCGCTGAGCGCCGTCGCACGCGCATCCTCGTCGTCGACGATGAGCGGTCGATGAGGGAGTTGCTGGCCATTGTGCTCCGGCGCGAGGGCTACGAAGTGTCGCTGGCCGAAGACGGCCGCAGCGCCATAGAAGCGCTCGCCCGCGAACCGATAGACCTCCTGATTTCCGACATCAAGATGCCGGACATGAGCGGTGTCGATGTGCTGCGCGCTGCCAAGCGGGCGGACCCGGACGTCCTCGGGATCATGATTACCGCCTTTGCGTCCACGGAGACGGCTGTCGAGGCCATGCGGCTCGGTGCGTGCGACTACTTGAGCAAGCCGTTCGACATCGATCTGCTCAAGATGAAGGTCCGCGAGAAGATCGAGAACCGCCAGCTCCGGCAGGAGAACGTCCTGCTGAAGCGGACCCTGGGGCTCCCGCATCGCTTCGCCGACATCATCGGGCGAAGCGAGGCCATGCTCGAGGTGTTCAAGATGATCGAGACCGTCGCGCGCACCACCAGCACCATCCTCCTCACCGGGGAATCGGGGACCGGCAAGGGTCTGGTGGCTCAGGCC
>JBGPJH010000223.1:0-5746 GCA_041485305.1 Vicinamibacteria bacterium
AAATGGGTGGGCTGCCCCACGTCCGGGTTGCCAGGCTCGAAATGATTGTTGGGCCCAATCGGAATGTCGAGCTCCGACTCGGTATTTCGGTTGTAGTACCCGATGAGAAAATTGTGAGTCCCGTCCGGGTTGTCGAACCAGCCCTCGAAGGCGGGCGAGATGCTCGCCCCGAACTGCTTGGGCGGGGCGCTCGGCAGTTGAACCTGGGCGGAGAGGAGCACGCTGCCAGCCACGAGCATCAAGGCACGACAGATGCGCAGGGCGATCGATCGATCCATTGGGTTTCCTCTTCGGTAGGGGTTGCCGCGGGAAGGTCCGGGACCGAGCATGGCGGCTGCCGGGGACGAGTGCCGCGGGGATCAGATAGGGCCTCTCCCCGCGGCGCGTGCTTGTCGCGTCCGACTTACTGCTGGTTCTGCGTGGCGGTCGGCTTCTTGTGCGCCGCCAGCCACTCCTGATACTCGGCGTCGCTGATGTAGACCGCGTTCATCCAGGCGTGGGCCATCTCGTCCACGGTGCGGTCGCCGTAGCCGACCCACTGATCCGGATCGGGGTTGTTCTTGTTGGCCTTCGTGTTGTCGTAGAACGCGGTCACATGGATGATCGTCCCCTTCGGAAACGCCGGCGCGGCGTCGTCCGCGAAGATGTAGTTGGTCATCCAGTTGAAGTTGAAGTCGGACACGTAGCTGATGACTTGCGAGCTGCCGTCCGGCAGAAGCGCTTCGACCTGCATCGCCTTGCCACGCAGATGGAAGTGCGGCTGGAAGTTGGTGATGATGGTGTTTTCCTTCAGCACGGTGAAGCCTTCCGTGTGAGTGACGGAGTTGGGCGGGATGTCGAGTCCGGCAGCGCCGTTCTTGAGGCCGGTGAAGCCGATCAGATAGCTACGGTGCTTCGGCTCCTCGCCCTTCGGATACAGCCAGATGCCGATCTCGGAACCGGCCGTGACTTCCTCGCCCACGGCGTGGACGTGCTGATCCCACGAGATTTTCTCGCCCGGCAGAAGGAGCTTGCCCGTGCCGTCGCGGTACCGGTCGTAGCCCTTGCCGATGGCCCATTCCATCAGGTACGGACGCTGGTTCACGAGATCGGCCGGGTCGTCGGTGCGATCCCGCCTGCCGCTTGCCGTTCCGCGGTTGATGGAATCGGGGTCGTTGTTCAGGACGAGGTGAGCGACCGAGTGATGCAGAATCTTGCGACCCGCGATGTTCGTCGGCCGGATTTCGACCATCCGCGCCCAGCGAGGTTCGGTGAGTCCCGGGATGTCGACGAGTCGGCGCCACCACTGATCCTGGCTCACCGCCGGCATCGTGTATTCCGGAGATTTCACCACGAGATCGGGGGGGCCGTAGCCGTCCCGTTCACCCTGCCAGTAGAGCGTCGTCTGGACGGGCCGGGGCGGCGGCATGTCGGCCGGGTTGCCCTGCAGCGCGCCCTCGTCCACCCACCTGACGATGGTCTCGATCTGTTCGTCGGTGAGCGACATGTCGTTCTTGAACTTCTGCACGCCGACGCTGCGGTCGACGTGCCACGGCGGCATCTGACGCGCGGCGACGCGCGCGCGAATCGACTTCGCCCAGGGCCGCGCTTCCTCGTAAGTCATGAGGGACATCGGCCCGATCGATCCCGGCTCATGGCACGACTGACACTTCGCCTGGAGAATCGGCGCGACGTCCTTCGAGAACGTCGCGGTCCTTGTGGCGGCCGCGTCCGCGGACAGGGCGACACCGGGCAAGGCCAACAGTGCACCGGCGGCGCCGGCAGCAACTATCCAGCGGAGCTTCGTTCCAGCCATCATCGGGTCCTTTCAAACGGCGGGCGATTCCCACCCCGCGCGGCCAAAGCCGCCTGGCGGACAAAGCCCTAATCGTCCTCGATCTTAGCAAAGCGGCCGGGGCGAATCCAGCGGCAAGCTGGGACTCGCGGCCTCGAAATTCACAGCCGAGAGCCAGAGGCAGGGACAGCCAGGCGCTCCCCTGGCTTCTGTCCCCTCAGCGCCATCCCACTGTCCCTCCCGGATGATACCCGAACCGTAGCCTCTCGAAATACTCGCGAAAAACTTAGGAAATCCTGCCGAACCCGGTGGCAATGGGTTTGCCATCTGCTTCAGCGGAGGCACATCCCATGGCATCTTTCCGTATCGGAACTACCGCACTGCTGGTGGTAGGCATCGCCTTGACGGCGACGCCTTCATTTGCCGAGCGGGGTGACCGGCGAAACGGCAACGAGGGTGGACGGCGCGAAGGCGTCGAACGCGCCCACCCACGCTCAGGCGGCGAGTCCCGCGGACGTGACGAGTCCCGAGGACGCGGTGAGTCCCAGGAGCGGGTCCAGCCGCGCGGTCGGGTCGAGTCCCAAGGGCGTGTCGAGTCCCAGGAACGGGTCCAGCCGCGCGGTCGGGTCGAGTCCCAGGGGCCTGTCGAGTCCCAGCGGCGCGCTGAACCTCGCGGACGCGTCGAGTCCCAGGTTCCCGTCGAGCCCCGAGGACGTGTCGACCCCTACCGTGGGCACGACAACCGGGGGTACGACAACCGGGGGCACGACAACCGGGCGTACGACAACCGAGGGTACGGCAACCGGGGACACGACAACCGTTCGTTTGGCAGCCGGGCGCACACCTACGGGTCGTACAGCTACCGCCCATATGTCTATCGGTCGTACGTGCTTCCGTACGGTTACCGGCCGTACGGCTATCGTCCGGGTTGGAGCCTGAACTTCTACTTCGGCCGGCCCTACTCCGTCTACGGCTACCCGGCTTATGACTATCCGTCGGCCGGTTACGGGTACTACTCCCTCGCTCCTGGACGCGCCTACGGTGCCGTCCGGATCGTGGACGCGCCGCCTGACGCCCAGGTTTTCGTCGACGGCTACTACGCAGGAGTGGTCGACGACTACGACGGCGTGTTCCAGCACCTGAATCTCGAGGCGGGTCCGCATCACATCGAGATCGAGGAGCAGGGCTATCCGCCCGTCGCGTTCGACGTGCGCGTCGAGCCGGGCCGGACGATCACGTATCGCGCGAACATCCGCTGACGTTCGTCGTGAGGGCGCGCCCTGCGGGACGTGCCCTCACCCTTGATCCCTGCCAAGTCGGGACTCGACCCTGCGACCTCCGAAATGTAGTATCATCACTACATGCGGCTCGGCCTTCGCGAAGCCAACCAGCGTTTCTCTGAAGCCATTAGGGCCGTGCGTGCCGGAAAAGAGGTCGTCCTGACCGAACGCGGGCACCCGATTGCGGTGATCAAGCCGATCAAGGAAGCGGACGCCAGAGAGGCCGCGCTTCAGGCAATGGCCGCCGAGGGCTTGATCACTCCGGCTTCTCGGAAGGGCCCAATGCCGGCGCCCCGCTGGCGGCCAGTCAAGGTCAAGGGCGGGCCCCTATCCCAGACTGTCATCGATGAGCGCGAAGACCGTGCCTAGTGTGGGCGTACTTCGATACCAGCGCCATCGTTAAGCGATACGTCGAAGAGGCGGGCCGTCGTGAGGTGCTGCAACTTCTGCGACGCTACGACTTCGTGGCATCGGCCGTTCTGCCTGTCGAGCTGCGTGGCGCGTTGAGGCGCCGTGCGACCGAAGGCGCGCTTGACGTCGCGCACGTGCCGGCTATCCTCAAGCGTGTCGAGGCGGACCGTGCCTACTGGACGTTGGTCGAAGTCGGAACCGACGTCCTAGCCGGCGCCGAGACGCTCGTGGCGACACATCCCCTTCGGACACTCGACGCCATCCACATGGCGTCGGCGCAGCTCTTCGCCGCTCGCGTGCCAACACCAGGACTGATCTTCGTGAGCGCGGATAAACGCCAGACGGAAGCTGCGACCGCGATCGGGCTGTCGGTGAGGCTCATCGCACAATCCTGATCCGCCGATAATAGACGCGCTCGATTCCAACGGGTCCGCTCCAGGGCGAAGAACAGATCGCCCGCGTAGAGCCCGACACCGCCGAACATCCGCTTCGGCGTGATGGGGCCAACGGGATCCAGCTGTTCGAGCACGAACCGAACGAAGCCGTCGGTGACCGGCATAGGTTGCGGTCATTCTATCAAGCGGGAACTGCGTCGACGGCCGCGTCGTTGTACAAACAACCTGCGTTTACGCCTGAACTCGTGCAGACTACCCATATGAAGATCACCGTCCTCTTCATCGTCGCCGCCATGTTGAGCGGGCCTCTTGGCGCTCAGGAAAAAAAGCCCGTGCCGAAAGACTCCGTTCGCGTGTTCATCCCGGGATGCTCGAAGGGCTTCGTGTTCACCGCCGGTCCCCGCACCGAGGATCAGCCGGGCCGCTCCGACATTCCCGAAGGCATGCACCTGCGCATGAACGGGCCGAAGGAGATGATGGCGGAGATCAAGGCCCAGGAGGGTTCGATGATCGAGATCACCGGCCTCATTAAGAGGGGCCAGGTCGCGCAGGACGGCGTGGGCATCGGCGGCGGCGTGCGGATTACGCCCGGCCCGTCGCCGTCCGGCGGCAGCCTGTCGCGCGGCCCGAACTTCAGCCACGTCATGATCGACGTCGAAGGCTGGCGCCTCGTCGTAGGCGGCTGTCGGTCGCGCTAACCGGTCCGCCAGCGCGACCAGCCACCACCATTGCCAGGGGACTCGTCTCGACGCCTGTTTGGCGCCGATCTCCTCGAGAGAGCGGTGCGCGGGCCAGACCCGTTCTCAAGATTACGGATCGATGGATCGTGCGCCGCCTCGCGCCTCACTACTACCGCACGGTTACTGCGGCGACTTGGACGGGGCGGTCCCCTCACCAGCTTTTTCGAGCGCCCGCGCGCCCGAGAGAATGCCGGTCATACCGTAGTTCCCCTCATGGCAGGCGTACTCGTACATCAGCAGGTCGGTCTTCATCATCGGAATCTGCGCCGTCCAGGACTTCGTCCACGTCTTCGGATCGTTTACCGTGAACTCGTACAACAGCATGTCGGCGCTGACGCGCGTGAAGCGCTCCGTCAGCCGCATGTTCGAGCTGGACCCGCGGAGCGACGTGTTCTGATAGAAGTTCGTCGTCTCCACCACCAGCGTGTGGCCGTCCCACCGGCCGCGCGAGTCACCCACCCACTGTCTGATGTTGCCGTGCGGGCGGCCATCCAACGGCACGATCCGGGCGTTGTGCACCATCTCGTTGAGGAGGACCACGTAGTCGGACGTCTGGAGGAGCTGCACGTTCATGTTGTACGCGTTGGGGGTCATCGGCGGCCCTGAATTGAAGCCCAGGATGCAGCGCTCGCCGACAGGCCGATCCTCAGGTCCCTCCGAGAGGCGCTCCCTCACCGCATCCTCCGCCGCGAGCCGTTTCTCGCCCGCTTCCGTCAGCGGCGGAAAGCGACCGTTGGGTGGATCGACGATCAACGAGGTACGCCGCGTGCCGACCACCTTGGTGCCGCGGTCCCACCAGAAATCGTTGTACGCCAGCGCCAGATCCTCGGTCTCCGTGGTGCCGTTGACCTGCCTGCGAGCGGTGACCGTGCTGCTGCGTTTCTGATCGGCGTCACGGCTGGCAACGGTGCGCTGCTCGAACTCCTCCGCCTCCTTCGCCGTGAGCACGGCCTTGTCGCCCAGCTCGACGGGACGCTCCATCGGGGTTACCGTGCGGAAATCCCAGATGCCTTGAAGATCGGGATGTCCCCACGGCGTCTTGGCGGAAAACGCAGGCGCAGCGGCACCGCCGCGTTCGGACCGCGGCCTCTGGGTTTGGCCCGCAACCGCCGCGACGGCGAGCGACACCACGGCGATCGTCGCGAT
>JBGPJH010000224.1:0-5743 GCA_041485305.1 Vicinamibacteria bacterium
CGCCCTTCGGCGCATCGGCAAACCAGGGCGGCATCTCGCGTGCCTTGACTTTGCGAGCGATGGAACGCGCCCACGGGCGCGCGTCCTCGTATGTCATCAAAGACATGGGGGCCACGAGGCTCCCGATGTTCTGGCCGGCCGACCTGTGGCAGGAGACGCAGTTGGCCTGCATAATCGACGCGACGTCCCCGTAGTACGTCACCTCTTTCGGGGCGGCGAACCCCGGGGTGGCCGTCGCGAGGAGCACACCGCCAAGAACGGCGATCACAAACGCTCGTGGGTTGAGTTTCATGTCGGCCCTCATTGCGAATCCGTCGCACCGGCGACTGGACTACACCTGACCTGTTTTCGGTAACTTTTTGACCGACTGTCATAGTACGAGGGGGCCCGGATCCTGTCAAGGATTTGTGGGTGGAGAGCGCTAGCGCGCCACGGGACTGATCGCGAGCCGATCGGCGATCCGCAGGATGCCGCTGTTCAAAGCCTCGAGCGTATCCGTGCCTCGGAGGAGCTCCATCAGCGCGCCTAGGGCCGGATCGTCGCGGTCGGTCACGCGAGACAGGGTCCCCGCTTGTGCGTCCCACCGAAGCACGACGACCCCCGAACGATCACGGCGGGCCGACCAGGTACCCAACGTCCTTCGCGCGTCGTCCCACCACTGCGAGCGACAACAATGCAGGAGCCACGGGGAGACGATGAGGACCCGCTTGGTCAGATCCGACTGCGTATAAGGAGGGCGAGCGACGAACGGCACCGCCCATTCCCAGCTTCGCACCGGCGCGCTGACGATCAGCAGTGTGCCTTCAGACGCAGCCAGTGCCTCCCGCTCGAGGTCGGCCACGGCCTTGCGCGACACCGCTGCAGACCGATTCCAGGCGCCGACGGCCGGCCAAAGCTGAACTAGATATAGAGCGATCAGTCCCGCCACGAACACCGAAGTCAGCGCTCGTCGGGTTTCGAACGATCGGATGGTTCGAAGGACCTCCAGCGCCAGGCCCAGCACGATGGCCCATCCAACTGAGGCCAGATAGATGTGGCGCGGGCTCTCGTAGCCGGCGACGAGAATCGGTGCGACGCCGAGCAGCCACCAGACGGGCCCGAAGTACAACAACAACGCTGCGGACCCGCGCGGCAGGTTTGTTCGCGCTCTTCGCGCTTGCCACAACAATCCACCCGCCGCAACCGCAAGAATCGCCCATGCCAGAGGCGAAGCCGCGGCAGGCGTGCCAAACAACGAGCGCTGAAGGTGCCGAACGAGGAACCCGCTGGTGAGACTGATGGCTTCTAGCGACAGCTGGCTCTCTCGGGCGACCTCTCCAAACAGGACGTAGCGGACCCACAGATATCCCACGGTCATCGCCGTGTACGGTAGATACGGCCACAGCCACGTCCACGAGAGCCGGACCATCCGTTTGCCGACGATGACGTCGTACAGAACGATGGTGGCGGTCATCGTGATGGTGTTCTGCTTGCAGAACAAGGCGACGAAGAAGAGCCCGAGCGAAGCCATGTAGAGCCACGGCGACGAGGGACCGGGCGCTCGCCATCGCGCATAGGTGAGGAAGGTCGCGAGATAGAAGAACGCGGGCATCGAATCGACGCGCCCGGTGATCCAGGCGACCGTCTCCGCCTGAAACGGGAACAGCACAAACGCCACCGCCGCGAACGTCGAGGCGATCAGGCTCACACGGGCCACCGTACGCGCGATGGCCAGCACCAGCAGACCCGTTGCCGCATGGAAGGCGATATTCAAAAGATGATTGGCTTCTGGGGACGCGGCTCCCCACAACGCCGTCAACTGATAGGACGCCGCCACGAACGGCCGGACCTCGTCGGGCGTGAAGCCCCAGATCTGATCCATCCAGGACGACACGAACCACCGTGGGAAATAGAGCGCGGGTTTGCTCGACAGGAGCTGGACGACGCCGAAGTCGTCGGCGACGAAATAGTTGCGAATGGTTGAGAGGTAGGGAATTGAGGCGGCCAGACAGACCGCAAGCGACGCCAGCACCGTGTCGCTGACTCGCAGGCGCGAAGCGATACTGGCTCGAGTCACCGGAACTTGTATCGGAGGATGAGCGTGATCATTCGAAATCCCGTGAGCAGCGTGCCGTTCAAACTGCCCGTGATCTTCGACTCGCCGACACGACCCCGGTAGTTGACCGGCACTTCGATGATCTTCAGCCGGTGTTTGAGGCCGAGAATCACCATTTCCGGCAGGAAGTGCGATCCGCCGACGGTCAAATGATCTTGGATCGCGGCCAGGGCGGTGCGACGGGTCAGTCGCAGCGTGCAACCGCAGTCGCTCAGCGAGGGACCGCCGTAGAGGAATTGGATCAGCTTGGCGACCATCCAGTTGCCAATCCGGAGGAACCAGCCCATGTTGGCCTGAGCCCAGAGCAGCTCGCGTGTCGTCCGCGTTCCGCACACCATATCGAAATCGTCGGCGTACGCCAGCAGCTTCAGGATGTCGCGCCCGAGGAACGTCCCGTCGGGCTCTGCCATGATGACGAGATCGCCGGTGGATTCGCGCAAGCCTCGCCGCAGGGCGAAGCCGTACCCTTGAGCGGTTTCCCGGACCACCCGCGCGTTGGTCTTTCGCGCTTCGTCGGCTGTCCCGTCTTGCGAGTTGTTGTCGACCACGACGATCTCGTCCACAACGGCTGGCAGGAAAAAGTCCTCGACAGCCGCTCGGATGTACGCCTCTTCGTTGTAGGCGGGCAGGACGACGCTGACGGTCTTCGAGCCGTACATAGGAATCGGGAAACCTCTTGACCGACGGTTAGCTCTTTTGTCCGATGATCAGCATCTGGCCTGCCAGCGGCTTGATTGGCGACCGCAAGTACGCTCGAACCAGCCACGACGGGATTGGCGCTCGAATGGCGCGCATCGAGTAAGGGAGAAACCTCGACCGGGCAAGCGCGATCTCGAAGCCGTGCGCCCGCAGCAGATTGGCCAGTGATGTATCGGTGAAGACGGATCGGTGCGTGTAGTCGTCAAAGTACCGGCGGTAGGCGAGCCGGAAGTTCGGTTGGATGATGATGAAGCGCCCCCCAGGCTTCAGAAGCGCGAACACATCGCCGACGATCGACGAGACCGAGTCCGCATCGAAGTGCTCGAGCACGTTCGACGCCAACACGACGTCGAACTGCCCGGCACCGAGAGACGGCAGCCCACGAGCCACGTCCAGAACGATCGCCTCGACATCGTCGTGCGCATGGCGTGCAAAGTCTGGCCAGATGTCGATCGCGACCTTGCGCGCGGCGCGGACCGCGTTGATCCAGTCACAGTAGGCGGCCCCCAGCTCGAGCACGTGCGCACCTTGCGGTATCCACCCCCGCAGGTGGTCTGCCACCGCCTGCCATACGACGCGCCGGCCGGGATGCTCGCTCAGATGGACGTCGTGGTACGCCTGGCGAGAGGGCGGCGACAGAGACGCGGTCATGTACGCCGCCACACGTCCGGCAGGTTCTTCATCACCTCGATGCCCTGGAACGGCATGCTCGAGCGGGCGCCGTGCTGCCGCACCCAGAGGGCCATGGCCTGCAGTCCGTCTTGTAGCGCCGTGTGGGGCCGCTCTCCGAACACTCGCCGGACTTTCTCGTGCGCGGAATGCGCATGAAGCACTTCGTGGCGAGCGGGCATGTGCACGATCGCCGGTTCGACGCTCATGACCCGCGCCACACTGTGGGCCAGCTCGTTCAAGCTGTAGGGCTGATCGGCACCGATGTTGAAGACCTCGTTCCATGCGGCGGGCGTGTCGATGGCTTCGGCCACAATCGGGGCCACGTCGTCGATGTAGCTGAACGCGCGCGTTTGCGTGCCGTCGCCGAAGATCGTCATCGCCTGGCCCTTCAGGATCTGGTTCATAAAGATGCCGACGACGTTGCGGTACCGATCGGCGATGTTCTGCCGGGGTCCGTACACGCTGTGCGGGCGGAAGATGATGTAGTTCAGCGCAAACATCTCGCGGCACGCCCACAATTCCTGTTCGATCGCGTATTTGGCGATGCCGTACGAGTCCTCCGGCCGAGGCTGCACGGCTTCGTCGATAGGCAGCGTGGGGCTGGTGCCGTAGACGGCGATCGAGGACGTGAACACGAAGCCCTTGACCTCGGTGTTGATCGCCGCGTTGATCAGGTTGACGCTCCCGATCACGTTGTTCGTGTAGTTGAACCGCTTGATGAAGTGGCTCAACCCTTCGGCAGCGTACGCCGCCAGATGGTAGACGTAGTCGAAACGCCCCGTGGCAAACAGGCGATCGACCAGGCTGGCGTCCGCCACGCTCCCCTGCACAAAGGTCGCACGCGGCCCGACGTTGTCGGCGTATCCTCCGCTGAGATCGTCGAGCACGGTGACCTGATGGCCTCGGCGGACCAGAGCCTCCGCGACGTGCGATCCGATGAAGCCGGCTCCGCCGGTAACGAGCACCTTCGCCATGTTGCGGTGCGCGATCTTATATCAAGCGGGCGAGGGTCGACGCGCGTTCCGGTGAGATGTCGACCCCAGACTGGGAGCCCAAGAGGATCAGTGTTTCGCGACGGCTCTCTCCTGGACGCGAGCCCGCGGACCGGGTTTTCCAGCCGTGTTCACAAAACGATCTGACAGAGCCCACCTGTGGTCATGTCCTGGGTCTCAATGATAAGGTGCACTGCCGTAGTCGAGGAATGAAGGAGAAATCGCCATGAAGGTTTGGCTGATTGTTGCCGTCGCGCTCTTGCTCGCAATGCCGACTCATGCCCAACTTGCGCCACCCAACGGGGCCGGCGTCACGTACGGGCACGTGCATTTGAACGTCCGCGATATCGAAGTCCACAAGAAACTGTGGGTCGAGCACTTCGGCGGCGTCGTCGTGCAGAAGGGGCCGCTCACCGCGGTCAGGCTGCCCGGCATGTTGATCGCGTTTCGCCAGATGGCGCCGACCGGTGGTTCCGCGGGAACCGTGATGGATCACTTCGGTTTCAAAGTTCGGAACCTGGCCGAGGTGCTGGCGGGGTGGCGCGCGGCTGGCTATCCGGTGACGCAGGAGTTCACAGGCGCCGAAGGTTTTCCGAACGCCTACCTGATGGGACCAGACGAGACCCGGATCGAGCTGCAGGAGGACAAGACCCTTCCCGTGAAAGCGTCGGCCTACCACATCCACTTCCTCACGCCCGACTACGTGAAGCTGCGGGACTGGTATGTCGAGACGTTCTCGCTGACGCCGCGCAAGCGCGGCACGATCGAGACGACCGCCGATGCGCCCGGCATGAACCTCAGCTTCGCGACTTCCCAGACGCCGACCGTCGGCACCAAAGGCCGGACGATCGATCACATCGGATTCGAGGTGAAGAATCTGGAGGCGTTCTGCAAGAAGCTCGAAGCGCGCGGGATCAAGTTCGACGTCGCGTATCGTGACGTGCCGAGTGTGGGGCTGAAGGCTGCGTTCATCACCGATCCGTCAGGCGTCTACATCGAGTTGACCGAAGGATACGCTCAGTACTAACGAGCGCCGTCTGGCGCGGCGCCCGTCTCCCATACGACCGGGATTTCACTCCGACTACGACTGTTCGCGCGCGGCTCGAACCTCGGCGTCCGTCTTCAGGTTGTTCGTGACCGACAGCGCGCCGAACTGGTGCGTCGCGATGGACTGCGCCAACCTCCGGTCGACCTCGCTGTTGACGACGCCGGTCAGCGTCACGCGGCTGTGCTCGACAATGATGTGGATCGGCGGGTTCGGACCGATCGCGTAGTTCCAGAAGTC
>JBGPJH010000225.1:0-5732 GCA_041485305.1 Vicinamibacteria bacterium
AGCCAGTAGACGAAGTCGATCACGAGCATGCGGCGCAGGCCGGGGCGGCGCATCATCTGCGCAAGACTTCGGAACGGCATGCCGGTACCGGCGGCCGCCCGGTGCACCGTTTCCGGCAACCAGAACCAGGCCATCGCCGTCGCTGCGAGCGTGATGGCCGCCGCCGCCCAGATCGGTGCCGTGTAGCTGATCCTGGCCAGCACGCCGCTCAGTGCCGGGCCGAGAATGAATCCGAGGCCGAAGGCGGCGCCAATCAGACCGTACGCGCGCGCGCGGTCCTTGGGCTCCGTCACGTCGGCCACGTACGCCCGAGCCGTCGAAATGTTCCCGCCGGAGAGCCCGTCCACGATGCGCGCCAGGAACAGCATGGTCACGCTGTGCGCGACCGCCAGCATCACGAAGCTCACCACCGTGCCCGCGAGGCTGAAGATGAGCACCGGGCGGCGGCCGTAGCGATCCGACAGATCGCCGAGCGCCGGCGCCGCAATCAGCTGGCAGACCGAGAACGCCGCAAAGAGCAGACCGATGACCAGCGGCGAAGCGCCGAACGTCTCTGCGTAGAAGGGCAGCAGCGGAATGATGATGCCGAAGCCCACGAGGTTGACCAGAATGGTCAGAAAGATGACGAGGAGTGGACGCGTCACTACCGGCTGCCCTTCCCTGCCCGCGGTCCCAGGTTGTCCCTGACGGGCGCGTGATCGAGGTTGGCGAGGCGCAATCCGGTCTCGTACACCAGGTGCACGACCCGCGTCATTTTGGCGAACTGAATCTTCGACACTTCGTCAGTGTTGGCGTGGTAGTCCGAGTGCAGGCCGGTCGTGAAAAAGATGATCGGAATCCCCTTCGCCGCATAGCTGTAGTGGTCGCTCCGGTAGTACACCTGCTCGAGATCTGCGCGATCGTTCATCTCGTAGTCGAGCGTCAGCGGCGGCGACAACCCGCGATTGGCGTCGCGGTTGACTTCGTGCAGTTCGGTGCTGATGCGGTCCGACCCCACCAGGTACACGGTGTTGGCTTCGCTCGCCTTGTCGTCGCGGTTGCGGCCGACCATGTCGATGTTCAGCTGGGCAACGACCTTCTCGATCGCCACGGTCGGGTACTCAACAAAGTAGCGCGACCCGTAGAGGCCCGACTCTTCACCGGCGTGCCACACGAAGAGAAGGGACCGCTTGGGATGCCGACCCTCCGCAAACGCCCGCGCCAGCCCCATCAACGCCACCGTCCCAGAGCCATCGTCGTCGGCGCCGTTCCAAATCCGGTCGTCGGGGGCACCCGGCGAGACCAGCCCCGGCAGCTGGGACCGGCGGCCATCGCTGCCCACCTCGGTCTGCGCGTACCCGACGTGATCGTAGTGCGCGCCGAGAGCGACATACGTCGACTTCAGCTGCGGATCCGTTCCCTCGACGATCCCCACGACGTTGTGCGTCAGCCGCGTGCGGACGATCTCGTAGTCGACGTCGACCTGGAAGGTGATTGCGACGCCATCGAGCCGGAAGGCAGGCAGCTGGTCCTGTGCCTCGGCTCTGCGGCGCAGCTCGTCGTAGCGAGTCGGCGCCCGGCTGAAGAGGAACTCGAAAAATGCGTCGGTCGCGGAGACCGCAGGCGGCGTGGCTCCATCCAGGCGAACGGTCGTCGTGAAATCGGGAGCGGGCGCGGTGCCCTGACTGGCGGCAGCGCTCGGCCTACCGCCCCCAGAGGGTGGGACAACCGGCCCGATCGTCGCGGCGGCCCGGAGCTGGTCGATCGCATGACGGGCACGGTTGGAGAGCAGGCGTCGAGAGCCCGCCGCGTCGATCCCCCTCGGCCCGCCGGGACCGAGAAAGACGACGGCCGCACCCTTGACGTCCCGGCCCGCGAAGTCTGCGGAGCTGAGGTTCGGCGCGTCGAGCCCGTATCCGACAAACTCCACCCGGTCGAGGGTGAACGTTCGCTTCGCCCCGGCATTTCTCGGGAACCTGACGCCCTCGCCGTCCTTGAACGTTCGGGTCTGGCCGCCGACCTGGACGGTCACCGACGACCGGCTGGTCGCCTTCACGCCGAGCACGCGAACGGTCTGAAGATAGCCGCCGCGGTCGCCGCCAGGCTTGACGCCCCACCCCTGCAGGTGACTCTGGATGTATCCGGCGGCAAGACCCAACCCTTCGCTGAAGACTACCCGGCCCTGAAGCTCATCGGACGCTATGTAGCTGAGCCACTCCTTCAAATCGTCGGCCCGGATCGAGGCCAGGCCGCCCGCTGCGCGGATTTGCACAGTCGCAACGACGACGATGGCGGCGAGCGCCGAAAGGGTGCGGCGGTTCACGGCTGTCTTTCCGGCTCCTACTATAGCCGCTTGCCATGCTGCACGACTTCAGGTAAGGTTTGGCCGACCAAAGATTTCAGTCTGTCAGCGTGCCTGCTTTCGTTTCCTTCCTTCGCGGTTTCCAGCGGTCCTCTATCAGTCCAGGAGAGAATTGATTGGCTGTCCGTCTGTTCGTCGGCAACCTGTCCTACAGCACCACGGAAGCGGATCTGCGCACGTACTTCGGAAGCGTCGCACCGCCCTCGCAGGTTGTGCTGCCGGTCGATCGCGAAACGGGTCGGCCTCGCGGGTTTGCGTTCGTCGAATTCCCCGAACGTTCGCAGGCAGAAGAAGCCATCCAAAGATTCAACGGGCAGCCGTTCAACGGACGGCCGCTGGCAGTCAGCGAGGCGCGCGCCCGGGAAGATCGGGGGCCCGGCGGTCCCCGGCCGGGAGGCTTCTCGGGTCCGCGTCCGGGCGGGCCGTCGGGTACTGGGCCCGGCGGCTTCCCGCCGCGGCCGGGAGGCTTCGGCGGACCCCGTCCCTTCGACCCCTCTGCCCCTGCCACACCGCGCAGCAGGAACTTCGGCCCGGACGCGAAGCCGCAGCGCGGGGCGAACGCCAAAGCCAAGAAGAAGGAAGCCGATCGCCCGCGCGGGCCGATTCCGCTCAAAGCCACGGGGCGCTCGTTCACCCTCGACGACGACTCGACGGACGAGGTACCTCAGGACATCGACGATTTCGCCACGAGTAAGCCCGAGGACGAAACCGACGACGGCAAAGAAGAGTAGAGGGTACGGAAGCTTCGCTACAAGTTCGGAACATGACCGCAGGCAACGCGTGGAATCAGATTCTCGATCGCTTGCGGCTGGAACTGGACCCGGAAGACTTCCGCCGGTGGTTCGCGTCGTCCTGCTACGCCAGCGACTCGGGCGATCTGATCACCGTCTGGGTCGGCACCGAATCGGAGCGGCGGCACCTCGTGCTCCACTACCTCGACCGCCTCGACCGCGAGCTTGCCGCCCTGGGCCGTCGTAACACGCAGATCCGATTCATCGTGGCCGGGCACGACGAAGAGGATGAGGAAGGATCGAGCTCCAGAGTGGACCCGATCAGTTGAGGGGCCCGCTACGAAACCCCGCCGCCGGCGCCGCCCGCTCTCGCTGCCCGATTGTCCCATCGCCCAGATCGAGGAGAATGCGTTCTCGCAGCCAATCGACCGGCTTGGGGTGGCGCGCGACGAACGCCTGCCACTCGGCCTCGGTCAGGCAGATGGAGATGACCCGATCGCGCTCGATATTCATGGATGAAAGCCTACAAGCGATCCGCGGCATTGCCAAGGTGAAATGCGCAGTCAGCTCGGGCTTGAATCTCACGCGACCCGGCTGCCGCCCCGCGGCGCAAGCTGGAGCCGGCCGCGGATCTCGTCGAAGGCCGTCAGCAGCTCGTTGATGATGCGCGGGACACGGCTGGCCCTGGCGTAGACCCAGCCGGTTTCCCGCGCCAACTCATGCCCTTCGATGCGGGCGCAGAAGAACTGGCCGGCTCGCACCTCGCGTGCGATGGCCTGATAGGGCACGATCCCGATCCCCAGCCCGGTCTTCACCATGGCCTTGATGATCTCGACATTCTCGGTGTCCATGACGACGGGCGGCTCGATTTTTTCGGTGAGAAAGAACGAATCGATCACGCGCCTGGTCGCCGACCCGGCCTCGAAGAGGACGAACGGCTCTGCCGCAAGGTCCTGCGCGACGATCTTTCGCTTTCTGGCGAGCGGATGGGTCGGCATGGTCACAACCAGCAGCTCTTCCCGCAGCACGGGGACGGTCACGAGGTCGGATTCTTCGACCGGCAGCGTCAGCAGGCCGGCGTCAACACGCCCGGCGCGAATTTCCTCGACCGAACGCCCGGCCGTCGCGACGGTCAGCCTGATATCGAGCTCCGGATGCACGCGTTTCATGTGCTTCAACAAGGGAGGAAACACATACAGGCAGACGGTCATGCCACCAGCGAGGCGAAGCGTCCCACGCAGCGTGCGCGTACGGTCCGTGATCGCACCGATGGTGTCGCGCACGTCCTGGAACACCCGTTGACCAAGTTGCACGAGGCTCTCCGCGGCGGGCGTCATTCGAACCTGCCGGCCGACGCGTAGGAACAGCGGCTCGCCAAGCTCCTCCTCGAGCAGCGCGATCTGGCGGCTGATAGCGGACTGCGACACATGCAGCTTCCGGCCGCAAGCGGTGAACGACCCGGTTTCGGCGATCGCCTGGAGGATTTCGAGCTGCCGGAGGTCCATACCCGTGCAGGATTGCAGAATCGCGAGGCGGCGGCAAGGACGACGGACGACGATCCCGACAAGCGTGGAGCAACGCAGCCTCTCGGGATGCCCCGCCCGGAAGCCAGTACTTGATCAGCCGAGACAGGCCACTACGTGCCGCCGGAAGGTCGCGTAAGCGATAATGCTGCACAGTCATGACCACGCCCGTGACCTCGCGCGAACGGACCGGTCGGCTGGGCGGACCCGTATCGGTCGTCGAGACCGCGTGTCCGCTCGATTGCCCGGACGCCTGTAGCCTCGCCGTCACGGTGCAGCACGGCAAGGTCGTGACGATCGACGGCTCGCACAAAAACCCTGTGACCGACGGGTTCATCTGCGCCAAAGTGCGCCGGTTTGGCGACCGGGTGTACGGGGCGGACCGCCTGCTCTACCCGGGATTCCGCAAGGGGCGCAAGGGCGAAGGGAAGTTCGAGCGCGTGCCCTGGGACGAGGCGATCGAACGGATCGTCGACCGCCTGCGGCAGGCCAAAGCCATAGCGGGAGGCGAGTCGATCTTGCCCTACTCGTACGGCGGCTCGAACGGAATGCTGACGCAGGACAACCTCGATGCGACGCTCTGGCGCCGCTTCGGCACCTCGAGGCTTGCGCGGACGCTGTGCGCTGCGCCCACCGGGGCCGCCAACATGGCGCTCTACGGCAAAATGGCGTCGGTCACCTACGAAGACTACCCGGCGGCGCGATTGATCGTCTTGTGGGGCGTGAATCCCTCGGCGTCGGGCATTCACCTGGTCCCGTACGTGCGAGAGGCACAAAAGCGCGGCGCACAGCTCGTGGTGATCGACCCGAGAACGACGCCGCTTGCGCGGTCTGCCGACGTCCACCTCCCGATCAGGCCAGGCACCGACGTCGTCGTGGCGTTGGCGATCCATCGGCATCTGTTCGCGCGAGGGTTCGCCGACGAGGAGTTCCTGAGTCGACACACCCGGCACGGCGATCAGTTACGAGAGCGTGCCGAGGAGTGGACGTTCGAGAAAGCCGCGGAGGTTGCCGGCATCGGAGCGGCAGCGCTCGAAGGGGTCGCGGACCTCTACGCCCGGACCTCTCCTGCCCTCGTCAAGTGCGGCTGGGGACTGGAGCGCAACCGGAACGGCGGCAATGCCGCCATGGCCGTGC
>JBGPJH010000226.1:0-5730 GCA_041485305.1 Vicinamibacteria bacterium
ACTTCATCGACCACAGGCTCGTCGTCCGGACCTCGGACGGAGGCGAGCGAACGCTGCGGCTCCAGGCGCAGAGCGTCGCCGATTTCTACCGCGCGGTCATGGCGATGCTCTCCGACATGAAGGTCGGCGTCCGGATCTGGCCGGTGCCGGTCGAGATTCCGTCTCCGATCCGTTTCGACGAGGACACCGCCCACGCGTCGTACGATCCGATCTACGCGAACCGGTTCTGGCGGATTCTCGTGCAGATCGAGCGAGCGTTCACCGTTTCCCAGTGCGGCTTCGTCGGCAAGTCCAGTCCCGTTCACTTCTTCTGGGGCAGCTTCGACCTGGCGGTGACGCGTTTCTCCGGCAGACGGGCGCCGCCGCGCGAAGGTCCAGCGTTCATGCGGGACGCGTATTCGCACGAGGTGATCAGTCACGGATTCTGGCCCGGCAGCGGGCCGATCCTGGAACCCTCGTTCTACGCGTACGCCGTACCCGAGCCGTCAGGCCTCCCGGATGCGCGGGTGCGACCCGACGCTGCCTTGTATCGCCGTGAGCTCGGGGAGTTCGTCCTGCCCTACGACGCGGTTCGACGCTCGGCGTCACCTGAGGGAGCGATCCAAGCGTTTGTCGAGAGCACGTACGAACAGGCCGCCAATCTCGCGGGGTGGGATCGCGCCGCACTCGAGCGGTCGAGCGCGGCGCGGTAAGCTTCGTCGCCCCTTCGTGTCAGGCGTCTCGCCTCTCGGGGCGGGCCTAGATCGCTCCCTGATTCTCCAGCTTGTTTCCAATAAGGTCCGGCCCGAGCGCAGGCGTCAGTTGGCCGCGAACGTCAGCGGCTGTCATCGAGGAGCACCTGGGAGTTGGGCGCCGTGCCATGCCGCCACGATCCACACGGTCTTGCCTTGCGTGCGATAGAAAAAGCGATAGGGCCGAACAAGGAGCTCACGATGAGGGAGGTCAGGAAACTCAGGGACCTTCCGGCCTGACGCCGGAAACCGTTCGAGCCGCCGGAGCACCTGTCCTGCTCGCTGCCGAAACCGCCGCGCGGCCGTTGGATCGTCCCGCCGAATGAACTCGACGGCGGCGAGGAACTGCGTGCGGCCGGCTGGCGTGAATCTGACCACCATGGGCTCAGCCCTTCGTCAGGACCTCGTCAGCCTCGGCGAGTACGCTGTCGAGATCGAAGCCGCGTCCCGCGGCGATCTCAAGCTCGCCTTTGGCCAGCAGGTGCAGAATCTGCCGCTCGTGCTCCGCGTGTTCGAACGCCTCGATGCTCACGAGAACGGCTGCAGCACGGCCTCGCTGTGTGATGACGACCGGCTGGCGCGATTGACGTGCCCGCTTCAGCGCGGCAGCCGCGTCCTGACGCAGGTCGGTGACAGGGATGATGTCGGGGATTTTGGCCATTCGTCTACTCTCCACAAGTACGTCTGAAAGTACGTCTGGTGACCTCGAGACGCAAGGGCGAACTGGAGGCCCAGAGTCTGAGAATTCAAGAATGTGAGGATCTGAGGGTCCTGTAGCGGATGTTCGACTGCTCCCGTCCGGGCGGCGGTCGCCCTTCAGGGCACGGTGATCTGGTGGGCTGCCAGAATCTGCCCGGTCGCGCGCTGGACCTGGGCGGTGCTTCGGCTCAGCTCGACTTCGGCACGGGCGTGCTCGGTCCGCGTGGCGATCATTGCCGTCTGGCGCTGCAGCACGAGGAACACGGTTGACGTGCCCGCCTCGAATCGCCGCTGCTCGCTGGCGTACTGCTCCTCGGCGAGGGTTCGAGCCTGAAGGGCCGCTCCGAGGCCGGCACGTGCCGACTGAGCGGCCTGCATCGCGTTGCGCACGTCGGCTTCCACAGCGACCTCCAGCTGCTCGGTGCGCAGCCGGAGGCGCCGTCCTTCGGCCACCGAAGAGGCATAGCGCGCGTCGGCTGTCCGATTGCCGAAGGGCAGCGCGAGCCTGACGCCGACCTCCACGGTCGAAAAACCCAACCCGGCCAGATTCGACAGCGACCGGCCGTAACCTCCTGTGAGCGCGGGAGGAACGGTGGACCCACCTCCCGTGGAGAGCCCGCCTATCGGCGGCAAGCCCTGCAACCCTGAAAGCGCGTTGAGTCGATCGATGAGCGGCAGAAAGCCCTGAGTGAGGGGGTTTACCCCGCCGGAAATCAGACGGCCAGCGAGCCCTGCGCTCGAATAGGTGCCGATGAAATCGATCTGGGGCTTCCGCTGGTCGCCGAAGAACCTCGAATCGACCTCGTGGGCCGCCGTGGCGATCGCGGCCTGCGCGAGCTCGGGTCGATTCGATCGCGCGAGGTTCACTGCCTCTTCGAGCGAACCGGGCGTCGGCTCCGCCGCGGGGGCGGTCACCGGGTGCAAGGCGCTCGCCCAGAGCGGGGAGCGCGTATCCGGGAGCATGAGAGTCTTCAGCGCGTTCTCCGCCCGTGTCAGCGCCGCTTGAGCACTGAACGCGCCCCGACGGAGCGTGGCGACCTGGGTTTGGGCCTCCAGGACGTCGATGGGCGCCGCCAGGCCCTGGGCCACCAGACGCTGATTGCCCGCCACCTGGTCGCGTGCCAGCTCGAGACCCTGGACTTGTATTTGGAGGTTCTGCTCGGCAAAAGACAGATCCCAGTAAGCGAGCTCGGTCTGCAGCGTCAGGTCCATGACCCTCTGGCGGAACTGTGCCTCGGAGAGCGTCGCATTCTGTCTCGTCAGATCGAGCTGCCGTCGCGGTTCGTCCACGCGCACTCCGCGGAACAAAGGCTGCGTCACCGAGAAGCTCAGCTCGCTCGGAAACTGAGGATTGAGCGTGACGAACTGGTTGTCGCTGGTCTGGCGCCGAGACGTGAATGACAGCTGATACCGCGTGCCAGTACCGGAGAGCACGCCCTTGACATCGGGTCCGAACAGCAAGCCCTGCTGCGTCAGCTTGCCGCTGGCCGCTCCCCCAATGATGGAGCTCACTGGCAGTTCCTGACGCTGTAACGTGGACTGGATGCTGAGCTGCGGATCCAGCGCACCGCCAGCCGCGGCGATGTTGTCGATGGCTTGTTCGACCGCGACGCGCGCCATGCCGACGTCCGGGTTGTTCTTCAATGCCTGCGCGATGGCATCCGCGAGTGCAATGGAGGTTTCCTGTGTCACGCCGACGCGCTGCGGCAGCGAGCTCACATCAGGGGCAGAGGCTGAGGCCACCGGACGCCGTTGGGCGTCGGGACGGGGTGCCAGGCTCTGCGCCCGAAGCTGCTGCTGCCCGCTTCCCGCCAGTAAGCAAATGGCGAGCGAGACTAGTCGCGCCGGACCGCGAGGCGAAGCACCTCTGGCGTGCATGTGCTTACTCACGGCCATCCTCGGCGGCGGGCGTCGGGGGGATCACGCGCCCGAACCCTCCCCTCAACACCGATCCGAGGGTTCCAAGGGGAGCCGTCAAGAGGGAGGTTCGCCTGGCGATCCGGGACCACAGTGGCAGGCACTGCAGGTCGTCGAACAGCGAATAGAAGACCGGCACGGCCAGCAGTGTCAGGAGCAGACAGAGCGACTGACCACCGGCAACGAGGACACCGATCGATCGGTTCGTCGCCGCGCCGACGTCATTGGACATGATGAGCGGCAACATCCCCGCGACCAGGGCAATCGTCGTCATGAGAATCGGGCGGAGCCGCTCGCGGTTGGCCTGCAGAATCGCTTCGTCCCTCTTCAGCCCGATGGCCCGCAAACCGATGGTGTGGTCGATCTGGAGGATGGCGTTCTTCTTGACGATGCCGAAGAGCAGCAGCAGTCCGAGCCCCGCGAAGATGCTCACGTTTTGCCCGGCGGCGAGCAGCGAGAGGATGCCGAACGGCACGGCGAGCGGCAGGGTGAGCAGGATCGTAATGGGGTGGATGAACGACTCGAACTGCGCGGCGAGCACGATGTACATGAAGATGAAGGAGAGCGAGATCGCGATCAAGAAGTACGTGGCCGTGCGTCCGAGCTCGACCGACATGCCGGCTGGCGCTGCGCGGTACCCGCCCGGGAGATGGAGCCCGGCGACGATCTGGTTGATTTGAGACATGATCGCCGCTTGATCGCCTCCCGGGCGGACCTGGGTCGTGAGCGTGACCTGACGCTGGCGGTTGAGGCGCTCGATGGACGAGGGACCAGTGGCGGGCACGACGCGCACGACGTCGGCGAGCGCCACGACACCCCGCTTCGTCGATCCAATGGTCATGCGCTGGATGCCCTCGAGGCTCGAACGGAATTGCTCCGCTGCGCGCAGCGTGACGTCGTATTGATTGTTCCCGACGTTGAACGTCGTGACGTTGTCGCCTCCTATCAGGATGTTCAGCGCCTGCGCGATGTCCTGCACGCGCACCCCGAGATCGGCCGCCCGCTGCCGGTCGATTTCCACGCGCAGCTCGGGCTTGCCGATCACGAGCGATGTGTCCGCGTCCACCGCCTGCGGCAGCAGGCGGATCTTCTCCAGGATGGCGTCCGACTGTTTGGCGAGCTCGGTCAAATCCGGCCCCGAGACCGTGTACTGCACGCCGCTGGCGCCGCCCCCGCCGCCGCCAGGCCCCCCTCCTGCTTGCACGGTGGTCTGGAGATGGTCTGGATAGCGACGGAGCAGCCCACGCGCACGAACCATCACGTCCCGCTGCGACGCCTGACGCTTGTCTTTGTCGACGAGCTTGACCATGATCGACCCCGAGTTCACGCCCCCGGCCCCTGACATGGCCATCGGGTTCATATTGCCCGAGCCGCCCCCGATCGTGGTCAGCGTGTCGGCGATTTCCGGGTATCCCCGTAGATCTCCGGCGATGCGTTCGAGCACCGTCATGGTCGCCGCGAGGCCCGAGCCTTCAGGGAGGCGCACGCTCACCTGCAGCTCCGAGCGATCGTCCTCTGGCATGAAGTCCTTGCCGATGACCATGAACAGCGGCACCATGCTGACCATGACGAGAAGGCTCGCCAGGACGACGAGCACGCGATGCGCCATCGAAAACCGCAACATGGCTGTGTAGGTGCGATCGATCAGACCGAACAGTCGCGACTCTCTCGATGAGTGGTGACCGCGGCGAGAAACGCCCTGCGGGATCTTGATGAAGCGCGAGCACAGCATCGGCGTCAGCGTGAACGACACGATCAGCGAGACGCCAATCGCAAAGGCCGCGGTCAACCCGAAGGACGCCATGAAGCGGCCCATGATCCCGCCCATGAACCCTACTGGCACGAACACCGCCATCAGGGAAAGCGTCGTGGCCATGACCGCGAGCCCGATCTCCTTGGTCCCTGCGATGGCCGCCTCGAACGGCCGCATGCCTTTCTCTTCAATGAAACGATAGATATTTTCCAGCACGATGATCGCATCGTCGATCACGACCCCGACCATGAGCGTCAGGGCCTGCATCGTCAGCATGTTGAGGGTGTAGCCCATCAGCCTCATCAGGAAGAAGGTCGAGACAATGGACACGGGAATGGCAATGGCCGAGATGATCGTCGTCCTGATGTTGGCAAGGAAGAAGAAGATGACAACCGAGGCGAGCAGGGCGCCAAGCAGCAGGTGGTGCTCGAGAGAGCGCACGTTAGCCTCGATATAGAGCGACTGGTCCATCACGACGTCAACCCGTACATCCTTCGGCAGCGCCGCCGTGATCTGGGCCAGCCGATGCTTGACCTCTTGGGCGATGGCGACGGTGTTCAGGCCGGACTGATTCGAGACGACCAGGGTGACGGCCGACTTGCCGTTGAGGAAGGTTGCCGTGCGAAGCTC
>JBGPJH010000227.1:0-5669 GCA_041485305.1 Vicinamibacteria bacterium
ATGCCACCGCCGTGAAGGATGAGCGAGTGGTCGAGCAGAGTGCCGTCCCCTTCGCGCGTCGCCTTCAGCTTCTCCAAGAAATGGGCGGTCAACGAAAGGTGGTAGCTGTTGATCTTGTGCGCCTTCTCCAACTTGACCGGATCGTGCTGGTGATGAGAAATCGCGTGATGCGCGTCGCTCACTCCCAGTTCCGGGTAGGACCGGTTGGTCTGCTCCTTACCGAGCGTAAACGTGAAGACACGAGTGATATCTGCCTGGAACGCCAGGGCCGTGAGATCGAACATCAGCTTCGCATGCTCTTCGTAGGATTCGGGAGCGCCCACCGGGCGGTCCGGGAGCACGAGCGGAGATTCGCCCGTCTGGCGCTCGGCCACCTGAATTCGCCGCTCGATCTCTCGAACTGAGTCGACGTAGTCGCTGACCACATGCCGATCGGAGGGCCCAAGGCTCTGCTGCAAGCGGGTGAGGTCGCCCGTGACCCAATCGAGAATGCTGCGATCTTCACGCACCTGCGCCAGCCGGTCGGCCGCGCTCCCGCCATCGCCAAACAGCCGCTGAAAGACGATACGCGGGTTGGTTTCCATCGGGTTGGGATCGGTCGCGGTGCGCCACGAGATGCTGTTGGTGTACACGCAGCTGTAGCCATTGTCGCAGTTGCCGATGAGGAAGGTCTGCTCCATGGCCATCTCGAGCGACCGAAGCGCCGTGTCCTTTCCGAGCTCAAACGCGGCGATCTGGTCGGCGGTCGGACCGTTTCTGACGTCGGCGCCCTCGGTGTGTTTGGGGTGCACGCCGCTCAGCCACACCGTTCCAGCGCGCGAGTGCTCGCCGTTCCCGTCGCCGAATGATTCGGCCTGCTTCTGGCTGAGGCCGATCGGCACGATGATCTGGTTCTTGAACGGCTCGAGCGGCGCCAACGATGGCGACAGTTCGGTCAGCGCGCCTTCGCCTTTCGGCTGCCAGTGCGGCATCGAGGCTCCGTTGGGGATGTAGACGAATCCCAGCCGGCGCGGCGATGTGGCCGCCTTGGCTACACTGGTTAGCGCAGGAGCCATGGCATCGAGAAACGGCAAGGCGAGCGTGACGCCCATCCCTCGCAGGAAGGTCCGCCGTGGCAGCGCCATCTTGGTGATGATCATGATCGAGTCTCCTCCCAGTCGCTCTAACCGGGCACTCACGCTAGGGTCGGACGGCGGCAATCTTTTCTTGGGGTACGACGGTTGGTGCGCCTCGCATCTGGAACGGGGTGCTCTTGACGAGGCCTACAACCAACGAGGCAAACTTGTAATCGTTCGCAGCAGCCCCCCGAACCGCGCGGCGAACCGCTGAGGCGTCATAGTACTCGATCCCGCGCCCCAACGCGTAAATCAGCAGCTTCTCGGCTACCACGGTTACAAACTGCTCGGGATTGCGCACCAGTTGCTGGCGGAGCTCTGCGGGGCCGTTGAACTTCGTGCCGTCGGGCATCGAGCCCGAGGCGTCAATCGCCTGGCCACCCTCGGCGCGCGAGCGCCAGCGACCGACCGCATCAAAATTATCGAGCGCAAAGCCCAGGGGGTCCATACGGGCGTGGCACGTCGCACAGACAGGGTTGGCGCGGTGGGCCGTCATGCGTTCCCGCATCGACAGCAGTTTGCCGTTGGTGCCGTTGTCCTTGAGCGCGGGCACGTTCGGGGGCGGTGGCGGGGGTGGCGTGCCGAGCACGTTCTCGAGAATCCACTTGCCGCGCCCAACGGGCGAGGTTCGGTCCGAGTAGGACGTCGCTGTGAGCACGCTCGCCTGGCCGAGCAAGCCCCGCCGGTTCTCGTCCGGGAGCGTCACCCGCCGAAAGTCGCTGCCGTAAACGCTTGGTATGCCGTAGTGCTTGGCCAGCCTCTCGTTGACGAACGTGTAGTTGGCCGTGAGCATATCCATGACACTGCGGTTCTCTTGAACGATGCTCTGGACGAAGATCTGGGTCTCCTTGACGAACTCCTGCCGCAAGTTGTCGCTGAAGTTGGGGAAGATCACGTCGTCGGGCAGCGCGCCCGATACGTTGCGGAGGCGGAGCCACTGCGCGGCGAAGTTCGAGGCGAGCGCCTCGGAGCGCGGATCTTTCAGCATGCGACGCACTTGGCGATCGAGAACCACGGGGTCCTTCAGCAGACCCTGGCTGGCCACCTCCAACAGCTCGTCGTCGGGGATGCTGCTCCAGAGAAAGAACGACAGACGGGAGGCGAGCTCGATATCGCTGAGGCGGTACGCGCCGCTCGACCCCGCCTGCGCGGGATCGCGTTCGACGCGATACAGGAACGACGGGCTAACGAGGAGCGCCTGAACCGCTTTCTCGATGCCGCCTTCAAAACCGCGTTTAGCGCGGGCTTCGTTGTAGAACGTGAGCAAGCTCTGAACGTCGGCGTCGGTCACCGGGCGACGGTAGGCGCGACGGGCCAGCGTGGAGATGATCCGCTTGGCACACGGCGCGTCGTCTGCGGCGGCCGATGGGTGGCAGACGAAGATCCGACGACGAGTCGGCGTGTCCTGCGCGGGCGATGCGTTGAAAGGACCGCTGATAGTGACCGTGCCGATGTGCGGCTGATACAGCAGGAAGTCGCCTTCGCCGTGCGGCCGCGAGAACGGCTTGCGCACCGATTCGGCCAGGGCATCGGTTTTCTTGACGAACGTTGCGGTCACGACGCGCGGGCCTGCTTTGACCGGCACGCGAACCTGCAGCGCATCGAGCGACGAGTACACGTCGGTCGTCGGGTCGGTCGGGTCCTGGCCGATCTTCTTGCTTTCGCCAAGCCTGAAGACCTGCACCTGCTTGCCGTCGATGCTGACCTCGAGCGTGTGCGGCTCCTTCACCTGCGCGCCGGCAAACAGGTCGAGCATTTCGATCTTGATGACGTATTCGCCGTCCTGCGGGAACGTGTATCGGACGGCGGTGCCCCCGCGCGTCCCCAAAGGCAGCCCGTCCAGGTGATCGTACTGCGACAGGTCCGAACGCAGCCTGAAGGTCTCCGCCGTCGGCGGGATTTTCGCCACGCCGACCGCCAGGCGGCTCACTTCGCGCGCTGCGCCCATGTAACGCTCGAGAAGCGTCGGCGACATCTTCAACACGCCGGCGATGTTGTCGAAGCCGTAGCTCTGGTCGTCGGCCGGCACCAGCGCAGCGGCATCGATGTCGAGCGCCAGCAGGTCGCGGACCGCGTTCTGATATTCGGTCCGGTTGAGCCGATGAAGCGCTTCGGTCCTCCCAGGCTTCGGACGGGCCGTCGCGTCGCGGTCGATCTCATTCTCTAGCGACGACGCTACGGCATTGTAAGTGGCCTGATCGGGCCGCGGGGCCCCGGCTGGCGGCATCGAGCCGGTGCGGAGCTTCCGAATAACCCTTTCCCACAGCTCGGCGCCGGCCGGGATGTTCGCCAGGTCGACACGCTCGAGCGAAAGCCCACCAATGCGGCGCTTCTCGTTATGGCAGCCCAGACAGTACTTATCCATGACCACGCGCGGGGAAGTCGAAGCCGAAGCCGCTGCGGCGCCCGGCGAGGTTGGTTGCTGCCCGGCCGCGCGTAGGGAGGGGGATATCGCGGGGGAGAGGGCGATACACCCCACGGCTACGACAAAAATCGCACGAATCCCAGAACGTGGCTTGACCATGCAAACACCCCAGCCGATGAGGAGATTGGTTAGAAAATTCTATTGGTACTGTAGCCGTACGTTCCGTGTAAAGTAAAGATCTTCATGCTATCTTTTGTCTTCAATATCTCATCGAGCCACCCGATCGAAGGAGCTCAGAATGCGCGTCAAACTGCCTGGCACCTGGTCCTCCGTACTCCTCCTCTCGGTCGCCAGCTTGGGTGCCGCCAGCGCGTCTGCTGAGACGCCGCTCATCAAAGCCGTTCGAAACTCGGACACAGCGGCCCTTCGGGCCCTGCTTCAGAAGCGCGTCGACGTCAACGCGCCGGAGCCTGACGGCACCACAGCCTTGCACTGGGCGGTCAGCCGCAACGACGTGGAGGGCACCAAGCTGCTGATCAAGGCCGGGGCCAAGGTGACGACGGCCAACCGTTACGGTGTAACGCCGCTCTTGCAGGCTTGCGAAACGGCGGGAGTACCGGTGGTTGAGGCGCTGCTCAGCGCCGGCGCGGACGCCAACGGCACGCTTCCCGAAGGCGAGACCGCGCTCATGATCGCCGCACGAACAGGAAAGGCCGATGTCGTGAAGGCCTTGGCGGCCCGCGGCGCCAAAGTCGACGCCAAGGAGAACTGGCACGGGCAGACGGCGATGATGTGGGCCGCCAGCGAAGACCACGGCGAGGTCGTCAAGGCGCTCGTCGAGCTCGGGGCCGACTTCAAAGCCCGCACCGCCGGCGGGTTTACCCCGCTTCTCTTTGCGGTTCGCGAGGGCAAGCTCAACGCGACCCGGGCGCTCCTCGAGCTGGGCGCCGACGTGAACGACGAGCTTCGGCCGGCCGCGCCGCCGGCGCGCGCTGGGCAAATCGCCACGTCGGGCAACAACGCCGGCAATCCGCTCCGGCCGAGCGGTAGTGGAGAAGGCACGAGCGCGCTGATTCTGGCGATCACCAACAAGCAGTACGAGGTGGCCAAGTTCCTGGTGGAGCACGGGGCCGATACGAATGGAAAGTCGGTCGGATGGACGGCGCTTCACGAGCTTGCGTACATCCGCAAGCCGAACGTCGGCAAAGGTCTGCCACCCCAGGAAGACGTAGACCATATGGACACGCTCGAGCTGGCGCGAATCCTGCTCGACCACGGCGCCAACGTCAACGCTCGGCAGACGAAGGAGCGGCGCGACGGCGGGCGAAACGACATGAACCGAGTCGGCGCCACGCCGCTGCTCCTCGCGGCCAAGCACGCTGACGTTCCCTTCATGCGCTTCCTGGCAGCGCACGGTGCCGATCCGCACATTGCCACCACGGACAACGACAGCGTTCTGATGGCGGCCGCCGGTGTGGGCATTTTCAACACCGGCGAGAGCGCGGGGACCAACGAGGAAGCGTTCGAGGCGACGAAGGCGGCGTACGAGCTGGGCAGCACGAACGTCAACGATGCGAACTACAAGGGTTGGACGGCTTTGCATGGCGCAGCGAAGCGTGGATCGCCTCAGATCGCGCAGTTCCTGTCGGACCACGGTGCAGACTTCGACGTGTACACCTACGAAGAAGGCTGGACGCCGCTCAGAATCGCGGACGGCATCTTCATCGGCGCGACGGTCAAGCGTTCCGACGAGACCGCAGAGTTGCTCAGAAAGGTCATGAAAGAGCACGGGCTGGAGCCGCCAGAAAAGATCGCCAACGACGTGGCAGATCCCTATGGACGGTCGCGTCCAGAAGTGGAAGCGGCGGCCAAGAGTGGGGCGGGTCGGGCTGGTGGGGCGGAGCCAGGAAGAAAGTAGCGAGGGGCAGCAATGTGCAGTGAAAAGAAGATGGGATTCGGATTCGCGGTGTTCATGCTCCTGGGAGGCGCCGCGCTGGGGGCTCAGGATCACGGCGGGCAGTACGCCCAGGCAGACATTCAGTACGGATCCGCGATCTACGCCGGCCAATGCGCGCAGTGCCATGGTCCAAGCGGCGATCAGGTCGGCGGCGTCAACCTGCGCAGCGGCCAATTCCGGCGAGCGTCCACCGACGACGAACTGCGGGGCATTGTGACCAACGGCATCTCCG
>JBGPJH010000228.1:0-5658 GCA_041485305.1 Vicinamibacteria bacterium
GCCCTTTGGCATTGGCCGCTCGTCAATCGGCCAGATAGGCTGGCCGGTGGCGCGATCAAAGACGTAGAGGAAGGCCTGTTTGCTCGGCATGGCCACCGCCTTGACCGCGCGACCGTTGACCGTGATGTCCGCGACGATCGCGGGCGACGACAGGTCGTGGTCCCAAATCGGGTGATGAACGACCTGATAATGCCACTTCCGCTGCCCGGTTCGCAGATCGACGCACACCAGCGTCTCGGCGAAGACGTTGTTGCCGGGACGATGGCCACCGTACAGATCGGAGGTCGGCGTTTCGACCGGGAGGAAGACAAGGCCGAGGTCCTCATCGACCGTAATCCCCGTCCACACGCCGGTGTTCCCGTTCACGGCCCATGAGTCGTTCTCCCACGTGTCGCTCCCGACCTCGCCTGGCCTGGGGATCGTGTTGAACTGCCAGATCTTCTTGCCCGTGCGCACATCGAAGGCGCGAACCAGCCCCTTGGTGTTGTTGTGCGTCTTGACGGTGAGGCCTTCCTTGAACGATGAGCCGATAATGACGATGTCCTTGGCCACCGTCGGCGTGGAATGCAGACCGATCTCGCCGGTTTCGAGATCGATCGGCTGATTGGACCCGAAAACCACACCTTCTTTCAGATCAACGATGCCGTTTTTCCCAAAGCCCTGAACGAGGCTCCCGGTTTTGGCATTGAGCGCGACGAGTCGGAAGCCCGTGGTGACAAAGAGAATCCGCTCATCGCCTTTGCCGTCGGTCCAGTACGACACGCCGCGACCCGACAACTGTCGGGGCGCAATAGCCGCGCGGCGCCCTTCACGGAGGCTGTACATCCACATCTGCTCACCGGTCTTCGCGTCGAGGGCGACGACGGACCGGCGCGTGCCCCCGGTCGTGTACACGACGCCCTTCACCATGAGCGGCGTGCCTTCCAGCTTGTACTCGGGACGCGGACCCAGGCTATCGGTCTTGAACCGCCAGGCCACCTCGAGCTTGTTGAAATTGGAGCCGTTGATCTGATCGAGCGGCATGTAGCGCGTGCCTCTCATGTCGGCGGCGTAATGCGTCCATTCGCCGTTGGCTGGGCTGGGCATCGGGCCAGCTTGGCCGCCCGCAACGGGCATCAACCACACGGCGGTCATGAAGAACAGCCCTACGGCGGGCAAGACTCGAAGTGTTGTTCGCAACATCGCCGGCTCCTTTGGGTGGATGGTCTGACGTTTTGGGCTAAAGTAGCACGTTCCGCACCGGAGCTGCGCACACTTTCACGCTCCCAGGCGATGGCGTCGTTCGGTGTGGGATCTCTGCCTGGACGGCCGATAGTACCGGTGCGCGATCGCTTCTCGAAGTGGTGGGCATTCATGAACCAGCAGACGCAGTTCTCCCGCCAGAAGGGGGGGGCTACCGACCCCGAGGCGTCCAGGTCGACCTCCCGGCCCATGGGCATGCGCGGTGGCTTGGCTCTCCTGCTGGCGCTGCTCGTGGTGCCCGTGACACTGGGGACACAGCCTCCCGGCCTCTTGCCAGGAATGCCGCCCTTGCTCGACCCTCACGACGTCTACGCGGCCAACCGTCCTGGCAACCTGAGCCCGGTCGTGCGGGACTTCCCAGAGCGCGTGTACGTGCCGAACAGCGGCCGGGACACCGTCGACGTGATCGACCCCCACACGTTCAAGGTCATCGACCACTTCGCAGTGGGAAGGCAGCCGCAACACGTGACGCCCTCCTACGACCTGAAAACCCTGTGGGTGCTGAATGACCTTGGCGACAGCCTGACGCGGGTCGATCCCGCAACAGGGCGCAAGCTCGACACGATCCCGGTCGAGGACCCGTACAACATGTACTACACGCCGGATGGCCGGTACGCCATCGTGGTGGCGGAGCGCATGCGTCGGCTGGACTTCCGCGATCCTCAGACGATGAAGATGGTCGACTCGGTGCGCGTGCCCTGCCGAGGCGTCGACCACATGGACTTCTCGGCCGACGGCCGCTACCTCGTCGCGAGCTGTGAATTCTCGGGTGAGCTGATCAAGGTGGACGTCGCGACGCACAAGCTGCTGGGAACCCTGAAGATCCCCGGGCACGCCATGCCGCAAGACGTGCGGCTGACTCCCGACGGCAGCATCTTCTTCGTCGCCGATATGGCCAGCAACGGCGTCCACGAGATCGACGGCGACGCCTTCAAGATCGTCGGCTTCATCCCCACGGGGCGCGGAGCGCATGGCCTCTACTTCAGTCGCGACTCGAAGTGGCTGTACGTGTCCAACCGTGGCGAGGGAACTGTGGCCTTGATCGACGTGCAAACCAGGAAGGTTGGCATGAAGTGGACGATTCCCGGCGGCGGCAGCCCCGACATGGGCGGGGTGTCCGCGGACGGCAAGGTGCTGTGGTTGTCGGGACGCTATGACGCCGATGTGTACGCCTTCGACACGACCGACGGCCATCTGCTCGCGCGCATCCGCGTAGGCAAGGGGCCGCACGGCCTGTGCATCTACCCCCAGCCGGGCCGCTACTCCCTGGGTCACACGGGGAACATGAGATAGTCGCTGATGCTCACGGTAGAACCGCGGATTGCTGCTAGGGACCGCTCACAAGCTTCAAATCCAGCGTTCTGACCTGACCCTCCGTCAGCGAGAATTCCGTCGCGCGAGGGCGAATCCGCTCGAGGAATTCCGGATCGGTTCCGGATCCGGGTTCCACATAGTCCAAGGCGATCGCGTAGTAGTCGCCGGGCGGCAGGTTGCGAACCTTGAACCGTCCGTCCTGGTCTGGTCGGCCGCCTCCGAAGTAACGCGACGCGATGGTCCAGCGCCGTGAGTCTCGAGCAAACACGACGACCGAGTAGTCCCTGACGGCCTGCCCACGCAGGTCGGTCGCGATGCCCGAGAGCTCGCTCTGCTCGGTCGTCAGCTCAACCTCCATCCCGCCAACGTCTTCGTTCGGACGGAACTCGATCCCGCTGTCGGTCACGTCTTCCCCATTGATTCGCACGGCCTTTAGCGTTGCGCCTGGCACTTGCGGCCCGAGGCGAATCAGCTGGTGACCGGGCTGAACTTTCAGTGCGAACGTGAGGTCGTCGCCAACCCGACTGCCACCAACGCCCCCATCACCCAGAGGAGTGGGCCGCGTGGCGACCGTCACGAGCTGGAGCGTCGACGGTCGGATGGCGCCGGGGGCCGCCTGCGGCAGGATGACGCGCCCGGTCACCGTCGAGGCCTTGACACCGGCGAGGCGAAGGCCGGTGATGTCTTCTCCTGCGACGGTGACGTTCGCCGAGATGGACTCTGGCGTGCCTCCACCGCCGCCCAAGATCCCCGGGCCGGCGAACATGCGCAGCGAGTAGTCCCCCGGTGCGACGTTCACGATGGCAAAGCTGCCGTCGGGCTTGACCTGACCGCCAGAGAAAGCCATGAACGCCGCGCCGCTGGCTTGAACCAGCATGATCATGCCGCCGGCCAGCGGTTTCCCTTCGGAATCGACGACCGTCCCGGTGATCCGCGCCAGCCGCGCCGGCGCAAGGATCACGTCAAGCCCGGAGTGCATCTGGCCCAACTCGACGGTGAGGCGCTGGGCCTCGGAGACACTCGGGGTGCCTGGATAGTAGGTGGGCGCGTAACCCGAACGATCGTTGGTCGAGACGTCGAGCGGATTCGCGGTGCGCAGTGTAGCCGACACGTAGTACTGACCCGGCGGAAGGCCGAAAATGCGGTATTCGCCCAGGTCGTTGGTCGTGCCGATTCGCCCGGCGGGCACGAGCTGTCTCCGCCCTAGGATGAATTGATACCGCAGGGCCGACACCAACACGTCAGTCGCCGGCTCGCCGAACTCGTCCAACACGCGTCCAGTGATCAGTGCGCCTCGCGGCAGACCGAAGTCGACGTGCTCGATGGTCTGCCCATCACCGATCTCGAGTGGCTTGCCAGCTTCGAACGGGCGGGATTGTCCGTATTGCAGCTGAACGAAGCTGCCTTTCGTCGCCATCAGCTGGTAGCGGCCCGCGGGCAGCTCGGTGAACTCGTACGCCCCCGCGCGATCCGTTGTGGCGAGACGGCTCTCGCGAAGCTCCGCCGACATCGCTCTTACCTGAGCCTTACGCAGCGGTTCACCGGTGTCCGCCGCGACCACACGGCCGCGAATCCGCGCCGTGCCGACCTTCGGCGCCGCGTCGCGCTGCGGGACTGACGGGAATCCCGGGGCCCCGGGAAACTGCGGCAGGGTGACGACCTGCGCGGCAGCCGCCGGCGACATCATCCAGAGAGCGATGACACACGCACAGAATCGCGTCATAGTTGGTGATTCTACCTGTACGCGATATTCCGCTCCGACGCGAACCAACCTCTGCTAGGATGGCGGCGCCGCCGATTGTCGGGAATGGCCTTGGAGGGGGATGCGATGCGCGCTCTCGCGGTTCTTCTTCTTGTTCTTGCCCTCGCCGTGCCGGCCCTCGCCGGTCAACCGCAGCAGCCGGTATTTCGCGGTGGCGTCGAAGTGATCGAAGTCGACGTCAACGTCGTCGACAACCGCGGCCAGCCGGTCGCCGATCTGCGGGGCCCGGAATTTGTCGTCACCGTCGACGGCCGTCCCCGACAAGTCCAGTCGGCCGAATTCGTCGCGCTGCGCGCGAAGGAACCCGCTGGGCCGGCGCGCCGGATCGAGTCGTCAGATCCGACGATCAGCTCCAACGCGAGCGCTCCGCGCGGCCGGTTGATCATCCTCGCGGTCGATCGCGAAGGCATCGTGTTCGGCGGTGGACGATCGACGATGCGCGCCGCGAGTCGGTTCCTCGACAAGCTGGGCCCGCGCGACAAGGTCGCGCTCATCACCGTCCCAGCGGGTGGACCCTCGGCCGACTTCACGACAAACCATCAGGCGATCCGTCGTCAGCTCGAGCGCACCACCGGCGAGGCGGCCCGCCCCCGCGGAAACCTTGATATCGGCATCAGAGAGGCCTACTCGATCGATCGGCACAGCGACCGCATGACGGAAGCGGCGGTCATCGGCAGGCTCTGCGGCCAGATACGGTCGCCTCAGGCCTTCGAGCAGTGCGAGCTCGAGGTGCGTTCGCAGTCCGGCGTGATCGTGATCGAGATGCAACGGCGCGTCGACACCGCGCTCCACAGCCTTCGGTCGGTGCTCCAGGCGCTGCGCGACTTCGACGGCCCCAAATCGCTGGTCTGGATCTCGGAGGGGTTGGTGATGGACGGTCCCCGCGGCGAGCTGGCGGAGATCGGACGGCTGGCGGCCGCCGCGCGCACGACGGTGAGCGTGGTAATCCTCGATGCCCCGTTGACGGACGTGAGCGAACCGACCCCATCGCCGAGCGCCAAAGAGGATCGCCAGATGGCGCTGCAGGGAATGGAAATGCTGGCTGCGTTGACCGGGGGGGCGCCCTACCGGGTGAGCGCCGGTGCCGAATTCGTCTTCGAACTCCTCGAGAACGAAATCTCCGGGTACTACCTGTTGGGCGTCGAATCGACGCCGTCGGACCGGGACGGCAAGCGGCACCCGATCAAGGTCACCGTCGGACGCCGCGGCGTCACGGTTCGGGCGCGGCAGGAATTCGCGGTCGTGCCGCCCGCAGCTGCCAGCCAGTCTCCGCAGGAACGGGTCATGCGCGCCCTCGGCTCGCCGTTTGCGGCCACGGATTTTCCGGTTCGGATGACGAC
>JBGPJH010000229.1:0-5580 GCA_041485305.1 Vicinamibacteria bacterium
ATAGGTGAGGATCATCGAGCCCAGCCCCGCGATGCCCAGCGCGCTGGCGGCGATTTCGTTCAGGAACTCGCGCCTTGTCGCGCCGGAATCCGGCGCTGCGGGTAGCGCTGGCTGGCCGTCCGCCGTGTTCTCCAGGTCGCTCATGGACGAAGCGTGACCCCTTCGATGGTAACTAGATCCGGATTCCGGTCGAAAACCTCGAACGCTTCCATCGTGATGGTATGCGCCGGGCATCGCTCCGCGCACAGGCCGCAGCGGATGCAGCGAGTCTCGTCCTTGACGATGGCACCCTGAGCCTCACCTCCACCGATCGCATCGCGGAGAGCCTCGACCTGGTCTGTGGCGTGCAGCTGAGCGACCGGGACGAGCGCCAGGCACGCTTCGGGACAGATCTCGACGCAGCCGCTGCAAAGGATGCAGCGCTCGGAATCGAAGATCGTCTCCACGTTGCACCACAGGCAGCGCGACCCTTCCAGTCGCGCCTGCGCTTCGCCGTAGCCCTGCTCGACCTCACGGAATCCGGTCCGGCGTGCGACCGGGAGCACCGGGACGGGCTGCCGCGGTATCCGGTCGTATCGGTCCCCGCTGCGGTTCAGGTCGATCGGCCTGAAGCGGGCCCGTGCGCGCGGCACCGTGGCTCCGCTGAGCGATTCGTGAATCGCGAGCGCCGCGCGCTTTCCGTCGGCTTCCGCCTCGATGACGATCCGCGGTCCGAACGCGAGATCGCCGCCGCAGAACACGCCGGGCATCGTTGTCTCGAGAGTCCGGGGATTGACGGCTACCAGGCCGCGCGGCGTGATCTGAATGTCTGGATCGGCCGAAAGACAGCTTGTGTCCGGCTGCTGGCCAACAGCCAGGATGATGGTGTCGGCATCCAGCCGGCGCTCGCTATTCGGCACGAACGTCGGGTTGAACCGACCGCTGGCGTCGAACACCGACGCGACGTCGAGCGTCTCGAGGCCGACAACGCGCCGGTTCTCGCCGATGATGGCTTTCGGACCGCGCCCGGGACAGAGGGTGATGCCCTCCTCCTCCGCTTCGCGGATCTCGTCGGGATGCGCCGGCATCTCGTCGCGCCTCTCGAGCGAGACCAGCTGCACGCGCCGTGCGCCAAGCCGCAGCGCCGTCCGCGCGGCGTCGATGAAGGCGTTGTCATAGCCCCACGTGTGCAACAGCTGCTTGGCGCCGCCCGGCATCTCGATGCGCTCCTCCGCCATGGCGTAGCGCAGCGCGGTCCGCGCGACGTCAATCGCAACGTTGCCGCCGCCGATGACGATGACCTGCTCGCCGAGCGCCACGCGGTACCCAAGGTTGGCGTTCAGGAGAAAGTCGACACCGTTGATGACGCCGTCGAGGTCCTTGCCGGGAATGTTGAGGTCCCGGCCGCGTGAGGCGCCGAGCGCCAGGAAGACGGCCGCGAATCCGTCTCGTCGCAGATCGCCGACGGTAAAGTTGCGCCCGAGCCGCCATTCCAGCTTCAGCTCGACCCCGAGCGCGAGGATTTGGTCGACTTCCGCGCGAATCAAGTCACGCGACAGCCGGTACTCGGGCACGCCCTGATACAGCATCCCGCCGACGACCGGCGCCGCTTCAAACAACGAGACGCGGTAGCCGAGCAGCGCAAGATCGTGGGCGCAGCAGAGACCCGCCGGTCCCGCGCCGACGATCGCGACACGCGCGACGCCCTCCGAACCACGAACAGCCAGTTGCAGCGGCTTCAGCGGCGCCGGCTGATCACCCAGTGCGTGCTCGACGCCGTGCCGTTCAGTGAGCGTCCGCTTCAGCGCCCGGATCGAGATCGGTTGATCGATGACGCCACGCCGGCACGTCGTCTCACAGGGATGCGCGCAGATCCGCCCGCAGATCGACGCGAGCGGATTCGGCGCGCGCGCGATCCGATACCCGCGCGCCGTATCCCAGTCGGCGGCAGCGCGGACATATCCGCCCGCGTTTGTGCGGACGGGGCAGGCGGTCCGACACGGAATCAACCCAAGGAAGTATTGAAAATCGGGGACGACTGCCTGATACTCGCGACCGGCCATGGCTCGGCACCGTCCTCACTTGCCGAGCACGAAATCGACGACCGCTGGCTTGCCGGCATCCACGGTGACCGCCTTCGGCTGCGCTTTGCCTTTGGCGTGCCACACCGCGAGCTGGTAGGTTCCGGGCGGCACGTTCGCGATGTCGTACGTGCCCTCCTTCCTCGTCACTGCGAAGAAGGGGTTCTGCAACACGACGATGTAGGCTTCCATCTCCGGGTGCACGCGACACAGCTGCGCATAGACGCATGGAAACTTCGTGCACTTGCTGAAGGTGTAATCCTTGGTCTGCCCTTGCGGCCACGTGCCGAGGTTGTACTTCTCGTTATCCGGGGAGAAGACGTTATGCGGTGTCGGGTCGCTGTTGAGGAAGCGCACGGCCGTTCCAGCGACCACCGGCAGCACGTGCGGGATGAACTGAAACTTCCGCTGATCCATCTCAACGGGTTTCGCTGGCGGTTGAAACGTGCCCGGCGCCTGCTGCACGTACACAATGGCATCAGCGCTTGACGTCGCGCCGGTGACCTTCACCGTTCCCGTGATCGTCCCGCCGGCGGCCGACGATCCGGCCCGGCCAACGAGGAGGACGGCGCTGAAGGCGGCCAGCACCGCAACCGAACGACGGATCATGAGTGGGCTCCCTTCAAATCTCTAGTGTCACTAGAACGCAAACCTCACGAATGCAGTGAGCGAGTGGTTGTCGCCCTCCCGCAGGTCGCGCTGGTATTCGACCGTCGCCTTCACGTTGGCGCGGATGAGCGCGCTGAGGTTGAGCACGCCGAGCCTGAGGCTCGGCACGGACGAATCGGCCGGCGTGACCGTCTCGTAGCGACCCGTGGCCTGCACCCATGGATAGATCAGATAGTCGGCTTGCGTGAACCACGCATGGTAGTCGGGTGAAACGGCATTCAACAGCCGGCTGGTTGTCGCATCGAAGGTGTTGAGCTCGTCGGTTCCGTGCAGGTAGACGCCAAAGACGTTCAAGTCCTGGAAGAACCAGCTCGCGTAGAAGCCGGTCCGCAGGAAATGGGTGTCCTCAATGTTGACCTGGAGGCCGGCATCGGTCGTCAGCGAGTAAGGGACGTTGCTCCCGTCGCCGCGATAACTGAAGGCGCCGAGCCGCAGCGAGTTGTCGCGCCAGTTCTTGTCGGGGATGGGCTTCCCCCCGGTATCGCCGTCAAGCCCCATGCCGCCGATCTTGTAGTCGAACCGCGCGTACACATCTTTGGCGTTGTTGCCATCGAATCGGCCCGACGTGTCCCCTGGGGCTGGCCCGATGCCGTTGGCGAGACCGGCGACCCACAGCGCACGGTGGTTGATGATGCCGTAACCCTCGACGCCGCGAATCATCGCCGGCACCGAAATGCCGGATCCCATATCCCCGCCCAGGCCGGTCCCGCCGCTTATGCCGATCGGATTAAAGGCGAAGAGCGAGTCGATCGCGGCGTCGGTGGAGAGCTGCATCTCCTGGAATCCGTCGACTACGTTCGGCATCAGTTTACCGATCCGGAAGTGGAACAAATCTTCCGGACCGAACGGCGAGTCGAACCCCACGTGCGCATGCTCGAGCTCAACGGATACGCTACCGTCCGGGTTCTCGCCGAAGGTGACCTCGCTGAAGAACGAGACGTGATCGCCGAGCGTGCCCGCACCGAAGAGGTTCACTTCCTGGGGGAACTGCAAGTCGTTGTGGACGGTCGTCACCGTGGCATCTTCATTCAGCGTTGATGTGTTGACCTCGGCGAGCTTGGTGTTGACGGCGAGTGGGATGGTGCCTGGGATGTCGGCCGGCCAGACTGCTTGCGGCCACAGCCGCTTATACGCGGGGGCCCCCAGGCTGATCGGCCTCTCCTTGACCATGTCCTCGGTCTCGCCCGGCATGCGGTAGCCGCGTAGTCGGAAGGCTTCGCCGAACGCATTCAGCTTCGGGAAGACGATGTGGCACGTCTGACAGCTCGTTTGGTACTTCCGCGCGAACGAAGGGACCGCAAGGGCGGTGGACGCACTTGCCGCCAGCGCGACCAGTACGAACGCGACCCGAGCGACCCAGAGAAAGACTGCTGATGCCAGTGGTAGCGGTTTGGTCATGTCGCTCCCCTCACGCCTCTCGCAACGAGAGTTGTTTGGCGATTGAGCAAGCGCCGAGCCGCCTCAGGCAAGGCCCAGAATCGACAGAATATTGGGATCGAGCGCTCTGTGAGTGGGAGCGCCCGCACCCAGTGCCGAAAATCCGGCACTGAACGGCCGCTGAACAGGCGGTCAAAAAAGGGTACACATATTGCGTATTTTGTGCATGCGGAGGCGGCAATGATCTCGCATATCAATGGAAGCCACGCGCCGTTGAGCTGCCGATGGATTCTGTTCCGGAAACGGTCGGATTTTCTCCGGGCTAGCAACTGGACCCGTGCGCTGTGCGTCCGGATACCCGGGGTTCCGCGAATTGTGAGCGAGAGGGACTGCCAGGGCTGCAAGTTCTGGGAACCTGCAGACAAACGCGAGAGCTGATTGCTTCCCTGATCCGGCGAGCAGCCGAACGTGGCCTGAGCCAGGCAGCGGCGAACACTCGTCACCACCCTCGCGCTTGGCGCCGAAAACACGGCGATCGTCAGTGGAGGTACAGTCGCTACGTCGTCTGCTGGATGCTCGCCCCGCGCGAGAGCGCCGCGGGCGCTGTCCAGTTCTGCATAGGCGCACGTGGGTTTGTGAACCGGCTAATTACCTTAGGGTCTGTTCTCTGGACCACTGAATACGCGAGGCGCTCACGACAGGAAATTGGCGCCCAGTCGCTGGTGCCGACGTTCAAGCGATAGAACAGGTCGGGCGAGAACGCGCCCAGATCGACAAGCGGAAGCGGCGGTTCCGAGCTCGTCAGGTCCGAGTCGGTCTGACAATCGAGATCGTCGGGTCGAAGAGTACCTATCATCTATCTCCAGTCGTCGAGTAACCGATGCTTCAATGAGGCCACTGCCGTGCGGCGGGGTCAGGGGGGGTCAGGAAAGCTGGATCCACTCTGCGCCCTTACCCGAGGAATGTCACGGTTAATCGGTGCCGTCGACTTTCGCCTATTACTCCGGGTTGGGGCCCGCAACGAAATCACCCCGCTGACGAGGGACGCCCGAATCGCCTGTTTCGATCTGCCCCGGGATGGACTTCCTGTGATCGCAATGGCTGCTCAGCGGCTCCGCGCAAGGCGGAACCCATAGTCGTTGTAGCGGAAGGACGGATCGAGCTTGCTGCGTAGCGTGACGCGGCACATGGTGTACACGTGACGCCACGATCCGCCTCGGGAGGCGCGCCGCACGCCTTGGTCGGGACCGGCAGGATTCCGCTCCGGTGACTGGCTGTAATAGTCCTTGTTGTACCAGTCGGCGCACCATTCGTGCACGTTGGTCGCGATTCCGAACAGACCGAAGTCGGTCGGCTCGCCGAGCGTCACCGGCCACGGTGCCTGCACGGGGCCGCGTCCGCCATTTGGAATCCAGGCGGGCATGGCGTCGCCCCACGGGAAGAGCGCCTCCTGCCGCCCGCGTGCGGCGAATTC
>JBGPJH010000230.1:0-5545 GCA_041485305.1 Vicinamibacteria bacterium
AGGTCAGCCCGATTCCCTCGGTTTCCATCAGCGCCGTGTACTGCTTGATCAGCGCGCTGCGGGGCTCGGTCAGGATCCGGACGAACTCTTCCCGTCCGAGCGCCTCCAGCTCCACACGAATCGGAAAGCGGCCCTGCAGCTCGGGTATCAAGTCGGACGGCTTGGACACATGGAAGGCGCCCGCCGCGATGAACAGGATGTGATCGGTCCGCACCATGCCGTGCTTGGTGTTGACGGTCGTGCCCTCGACAATCGGCAGGATGTCGCGCTGCACGCCCTCCCGGCTGACGTCGGGCCCGTGGGAGCCTTCCCGGCCGGCAATCTTGTCGATCTCGTCGATGAAGATGATGCCGGCCTGCTCGACCCGCTCGACCGCCGTCCGCGCCACGCTGTCCATGTCGATCAGCTTCTGCTCTTCTTCCTGCGTCAGGAATTCGAGCGCCTCGGGCACTTTCATGCGCCGCTTCTTCGTCCGGCCCTGGAAGAGCCCCGGCAGCATGTCTTTAAGGTTGATGTCCACTTCCTCGACGGACGAGCCGGCCACGATCTCGAATGAGGGAAATGACTTCTCGCGGACGTCGATCTCGACAACGCGCCCATCGAGGCGACCGGCCCGCAGCTGGTCGCGAAAACGCTCGCGCGTCTGGCTCTGCTCGTCTCGAGCGCCCGGCGCGTGCTCGTCGGGGGCCACGGGCCGGGTCGGCGGCAACAGCACGTCGAGCAGCCGCTCCTCCGCGTTCTCCGCGGCCTTGCCCCGGACTTCCTCGAGCCGCTCGTCGCGCACCATGCCGAGGCCGAGCTCCATCAGATCGCGAACCATCGACTCCACATCCCGGCCGACATAGCCGACCTCGGTGAACTTGGAAGCTTCAACCTTGATGAAAGGCGACTGCGCGAGCCGCGCGAGACGGCGCGCGATCTCGGTCTTGCCGACGCCGGTCGGCCCAATCATCAGGATGTTCTTCGGCGCCACGTCTTCGGCAAGCTCCGGCGGCAGCTTCTGTCGCCGCATCCGGTTGCGCAAGGCGATGGCCACAGCGCGTTTCGCCGCCGCCTGACCGACGACGTACTTGTCCAGCTCGGCGACGATCTGTCGCGGTGTCAGAGACTGGGTCGATGTCTGGGTCGTTTGGGGCAGGTAGATAGGCACGAGCGCTACAACTCTTCGATCGCAATGTTCGTGTTGGTATAAATGCAGATTTCACCCGCGATCGCCATTGCCTTCTCGGCGATCGTGCGCGCATCGAGGTCGGTATTGGCCGACAGCGCCTTGGCTGCCGCCAGCGCATAGGGCCCTCCCGATCCAATCGCCACAATCCCGTCGTCGGGCTCGATGAGGTCTCCGGTGCCCGACAGCAGGAAAGTCGACGCAGTGTCCAGAACGATGAGCATGGCCTCCAGCCGGCGGAGGATGCGGTCGCTGCGCCAGTCTTTGGCCAGCTCGACCGCCGAGCGCTCGAGATTTCCACGGTACTGCTCCAGCTTGGACTCGAACCGGGCAAACAGCGCGAAGGAGTCGGCGGCTGACCCGGCAAACCCAGCCAGAATTCGGTCGTTGTAAAGCCGCCGAATCTTGCGCGCGCCCTGTTTGACGATGATCTGGCCAAACGTCACCTGGCCATCTCCGGCCAGCACAGCGCGGTTGCGATGTCGGACCGCCAGGATCGTGGTGCTGTGGAACATCGATTTCTGACTCTATATCAGCTATCAGCTGTCAGCTGTCGGCGTCGGGCGCCCCTCCGCGTCATCCACCAGTAGACGGGAATTCCGGCACCGATGATGGCGAGTCCCGCGGCCGAGGGTCGCGGGTTGCGCCAGATTTCGTTCACGACCACGACTGAACTCACAATCACGAAGATGGCCGGCGCCCACGGATAGCCCCAGGCGCGGAAGGGTCGGTACGCGTTGGGCTCGCGCCGCCGCAGCACGAACACCGCCCCGACGGCGATCGCCCCGAACAGGACGATCGCAAAGCCGGTATAACTGACGAGCTCCGAGAGCGTGCCGCACAGCACAAGCACGCCGCTCCACACGGCCTGCGCGACGATGGCGCTCGTGGGCGCCCGGAAACGGGGGTGCACGCGACCAGCCGGCGCGGCAAACAGGCCGTCGCGGGCCATCGCAAAGTAGACGCGGGGCCCGGCGAGCACCATCGCGCTGATGCTCGCGGCAATGCTCACGATCGTGAAGGCGGCGATCAGGTTGCCCGCAACGAAACCAAAGAGCCGCTCCGCGACGGTATCGATCAACGTGCCGCTCACCGTCGCCAGCTCCGGCACGGGCAACGCATAGAGGTAGAGCGCGTTCAACCCGAAGTAGATGGCGATGACGAGGAACGTGCCGAGTCCAAGGGCCAGCGGCACGTTCCGTCCCGGCGATCGCACCTCTTCGGCGACATACGCGGCCGCGTTCCAGCCCGAGTACGTGAACATCACGGGCACCATGGCCAGCATCAACCCGGCGGCCCCCACATGGCCCGGCGCGACGATGTGTGCGGAGCTGCCGCGACCGACCGCGAAACCGATCGCGAGAAATATGAGGAGCGCCGAGACTTTCACGCCTGCGAGCCCGTTCTGCACGATCCGGCCCGGCCCCAACCCTCGAAGGTGCGCGAGAGTCAGCACTGCGACCGAGGTCAGCGCCGCCAGCGCTTTGGGCGAGACGATCAGCGGAACGACGGGCAGGGGAATCACCAGCAGCGGGGTGGCATCGCCCGCGAGGGGCAGGAAACGGCCGACGTATTCCGCGAGGGCCACGGCGCTGGCCGCAATGGCGCCGGAGAAGCCAGCCACAAACGAGGTCCACCCGCTGAGAAAACCAACGAGGGGCCCGTAGGCGTCTCGAAGGTAGACGTATTCGCCGCCGGCGTGGGGCCTGAGCGCTGCCAGCTCGGCGTATGCCATCGCGCCGGCGAACGCGAGGGCACCGCCCGCAAGCCACACGAGCAGCACGCCCCGAGCGTCGGGCACGAGCCTGGCCACGATGATCGGGATGAAGAAAATGCCGCCGCCGATGACATTGGACACCACGATGGCCGCCGCGTCGAGCGGACCAAGGCGGCGTTCGAGCGAGGGGGTGGACGTGTCCGTCACGCGGGGAAGACCAGCGTCATCTCCCAACCAGCCGTCGCATGACGGCAATCTCGGCCACGCGCGCAAGGTACGCAGAGCCGTACTTGGCGAACAGCTGCACCTTCGCGTCGATGAATTGGGAGTTCTGCAGCATCTGTTGTTCCGGCTCGATGCCGGTGTATCCGTGCTCCGAGCTCATGGTCAGCATCTGCGAGCTGGCGCCAGGGGGCAGCCCTTCCGATCCGGCGACGGTCATGAGCCTGCTGCCCAACTCGTCTTCTCCTTCGTTGAGGCGGCGGAAGACGGCGTTCACTTGCAGGATGCCGAGCCGCTGATCAGAAACGTTCTTGACCCTGAAGGTAATACTGGGAACGAGCTTGTTCTGGCCGTTGACAACGCCGGCATCCCGCCATCCGGTCGAGATATCAACGACCTGCACGCCTTTGGTCAGATCGACCGGCTGGCTGCAGCCCGGGAAGAGCCACGCGGCAGCCACCAGCCAGAACGATGCACGCACCTGGATATTCTAGCAGGCCGTGGCGCCACTCCGGCTGCATTCGAGGAGCGCTGCATCGCGGCGGAGCGTGGGCTTCTCCCGAATGACCGCTCCCGGCATTCTCGCAGGTGTGCCTTCGGGCGGGCGGGCGTCGCTGTCCCTGGGGCGTCGGTTCGACACCGGACCGGCACGCGCCGCTAAAAGACTCGGATCTCGACCTTCGTGCGCGCCTCGTCGCGCGAGATTCGGCCGGCCAGAAACGCCGCCAAGTCCGCCCCGAGTACGCTGATGATCACCGTCCGCGCGTCGCTATCAGCCGGCGCGAGCCGCGAGCGGTCGTCGCTGCGCCGAGCCGCCACGGTGAGCCATTCGGTGGGGGCCAGATTGAGCCCCCGGCTGTGCTCGAGCATCGCGTCCACCAGCGCCTCTCGGACCTGCGCGCGGTAGGCTTCGTTGGGGTTGTTCAGGACGGGGTCGTTCAGGACGGGGTCGTTCGGCGGCACGCGTGGCGCGGCGGCAGCCGCCCCACCGCGCGCGTCGAGGGTCGAGGACACCGTGACGCCGAGCGAGGAGGTTGCCGGGACCACCTGCAGTTCGACACGCTTGAGCGCCTGCTGCAGATTCACATCGTCTGCAGCTGCCGCGTCGACAAACGACCGAAGCGTCCGCAGCGCGTTGTCGAGGCCGAGGTCGTTCTGGTCGAGCGTGCGGAAGCTCCACGGCAGTGTGCCTTCGAGCGCGGGCACTTCAACGTCGAAGAACATGCCGTACCCGTCGAGGCGAAACCCACGGGCGCGCGCGTTATCGGTCAGCAGCATATCGGCCGGCATGAGCGCGCGCAACCGATCGCGAATCACCGTGGCGCCGTGCTCCACCGCGCCCTCGAGCAGACGCTCCACCTGCCCAATCTGATACCGCGCGTCCCGCAACTGCATCGCCTCGCGCAGCTCGGCCGCTGGCGGCGTCCGGTCCCGCGCGGCCCGACTATCCTGAGACGCCGCCTGCGCCGACACGGGAACGGCCGCGCCAATCATGAGGCCGAACGCCGCCGCCACCAACATCACTGTGCGCATCGTGCTGCTCCTGCCACCGTCTGTGCTGTCCCCTGGCTACTGCTTCTGCGACACCCGAAGCAGATTGTTCAGTAGTTGCTGCTGTCGCATCACTTCCATGCCGGTCCGGTTCTGAATGATGCCAAGACTGCGATCGATCTTCACGAGATCCGACTGGCGCTGCGCCTGCACGTCGCGGGCAACTTCAGCCACGCGCAGAGCCAGCTCGCGCTGCTGCCGCCGCTCGCTTTCCTGAATCAGCGCGCGCAGACGCCGGATGACGTCTTCGTCGTTCGCTCGTGCGGCAAGATGCAGAGCAGCCTGCTGGGCCGACGCACGCTGATCGCCGAATTCCGCGCGCAGCTGCTGCTCGAGCGCGACCAGTTCAGACTGCCACGGGCTCGCCGCCGCGGTTTGGCCGTCGCTCGACGTCGCTCGCCCCTGCCGCGCGACCGCGTCAGCCCCGCCGCTCGGTCGCATCCAACCGGTTCGCACCGACACGCCCTCTCGCGTGTACGACACGTCGAGATTCGCCATTCCGGCCGCCGTTCCAACGACGAGTGCCGCAGCCGCCACCTGCGCCCAAGCCGGAATCTGGCGCATTGATGTCCAGAGCGGGGCACGACGGTGGACTGGCGGAACGGCTTCCCCAGCCGGGGGCGCAGCCGGCTCCGGCGCCGACCACCGGCCGAGCTGCGTGCGCACGCTCCCGAGTGCTTCGAGCTCGCCACGGCACAACGCGCAGCCGCTCAGGTGGTGCTCGAATCGAACACGCTCCTCGGCTGCGATGTCGTCGTATAAATAGGAGACCAGGATCTCGTCCCGGGTATCGCGGTACGTGCAAAAAGTCTGCTTCATAGGTTACGCCACTCGCCCGACAATCGTGGTCAGCTCACGCCGGAGCACTGTCAGGCCCTGGTACACTC
>JBGPJH010000231.1:0-5536 GCA_041485305.1 Vicinamibacteria bacterium
ATGCTGCTGGGCCTGGCCCTCTGCGTGTCCTGCGGCGGCTGGGCGTGCCAGCGACACTCGACGCCGACACCGGAGGCGCGGGAAGCGGCGTATCGAGCAAACAACCGCGGCGTGGCCCTCCTGGAGCAGTTCGCGTACGAGCCGGCGGTGGAGGCGTTCCGCGAAGCGCTCAAGCTGAATCCTTCGTTGCGACTGGCGCAGATCAATCTCCCAATCGCGCTCTTCTACTTTGGCAAGAACGAGGATGCGGCTGCGCAGGCCAGAGTGGCAAGCGCGGCCTACCCGGACGCACCCCAACCGCGCTTCATCCTGGGCTTGATCGCCCGCGTGGAAAATCGTGCGGACGAGGCCGCGGACGCGTTTCGTCGCGTCCTCCAGCTCGACCCGGACGACGTGGGATCCAAAGTGAATCTGGCCCTCACCTACATGCAGCAACGACGGTACGCCGAGGCTCTGGAGTTCTCTCGGTCTGCGCTGATTCTCGAGCCGTACAACGCGACGGCGGCGTACAACCTGAGCTTGGCGCTCACGCGGAGCGGGGACAGCGCGGCAGGGGTTCGCGCCATGCAGCGCTTCGAGGAGGTGCGCAACACTGGATACGCCGTCACGTATTCTCAAACCTATCTCGAACAGGGGCGGTACGCCGAGGCGATCGCGTCGACGGGGGCCGAGCCCGAGCTGGTAAGCACCGCGGCACCTGCGGCGCGATTCGTCGATGCAACGGCGAGCCTGATCGATGGCGGCAGCGGTCCAATCGCCGCCGTTCGAGACGGCACGCCCGCGCCACTCGCGGGCGGCGTGACGCTCGCTGACATCGACGGGGACGGCGATCTTGACGTCATCGTTGCGGGACCGCTGGGCGTACGCGTGCTCAGAAACGATCGTGCGCACCTGGTCGACGTGACCGGTGCAGTCGGGCTCGGGGCGATCCGGGGTCTGGTGACCGGCTCGGTCGTGGGCGACTTCAACAACGACTCGCGCCCCGATCTCTTGCTGCTCACGGACGACGGGCCCAGGCTTTTCGCACAGGAAGAAGGAGGCAAGTTCCGAGAGGTGAACATCAAGTCTGCCGCCGCGGCTGCGCCACGCGTCGCTCGCGCCGCAGCGTTCGTGGACGTCGATCACGATGGCGACCTCGATATTCTTGTCGGCGGTTTCGCCGATCCGCCGGCACCGTCCACGTCCGGGTGGAGTCTTCTTCGCTCGGGCCGTCCGACGGCGAGCCGCCTGCTGCGAAACAACGGCAACGGTACGTTCAGCGACGTGACCGCGGCGGCCGGTCTCGAGGGAGTCTCGGCTGTTGTGGCGCTGGCTCCAACTGACTTCGACAATCGTCGCGACATCGACCTCCTGATGGTGTCCTATGGAGCCCGGCCCAGGCTCTTTCGGAACCTTCGGACCGGTTCCTTTGCCGACGTCGCCGCGGCGGTCGGCCTCCCGGATGTCGGGCCGTACACGACGGTCGCGGTGGGCGACGTCAACAAGGACGGATTCACCGATGTATTTTTTGGTCAGGAATCAGCAAGCGGGATTTGGGCGCTGAGCGATGGCCGGGGACGCTTCCGGCTCGAAAGCGGTCCGCCGACCACGCGGGGAGCGATCGCAGCCCAGATGTTCGATTACGACAACGACGGCCTGTTGGATCTGCTCGTCGTCACCCCCGAGGGGCCGCGCCTGTTTCGCAACCTGGGGCAAAGCTGGCAAGAAGAGACGGATCGTGCGATGTCGACGGACGTTCGGGAAAGCGTTCGGTCTGGCAACGGCGTGACGGCGATTGCGGTGGGCGATCTCGATCTCGACGGGGACACCGACATCGTGGCGCTCTTGGGCACGGGCGAGGTGCGTGTTTGGCGCAACGAAGGCGGCAATCAGAATCACTCGTTGCGTGTCAGGCTCGCCGGGCGCGTTTCCAACCGGGATGGTCTCGGTGCCAAAGTCGAGATTCGAGCCGGAAGTCTTCATCAGAAGATGGAAACCGCCTCGACAGCGCCTCCGGTAGTCCCCGCCGACATCGTCTTCGGTTTGGGTCGTCGCAGCGCGACAGATGTGGTCCGAGTGATCTGGCCGGCTGGGATCGTTCAATCGGAAACCGATCTGAGAGCGGCGTCAGCCGATCCTGGCGGGTTGACCCTCGTCGAGCTGAATCGAAAGCCGTCGTCGTGCCCCTTTCTGTTCACGTGGAATGGGAGCCGCTTCGAGTTCGTGACCGACTTCCTGGGCGGCGGAGAGATGGGATCGTGGGAGGCCCCAGGCGTGCGGAACGTTCCCCATCCAGTGGAGTACGTGAGAATTTCGGACCGGCAGCTCCAGGCGCGGAACGGAAGATTCGACATCCGGGTGACGAACGAGCTCGAGGAAGTCCTGTTCCTGGACCACCTGGAGCTCCTGGCCGTGACGCATCCGGCGGCCGTTGATGTATTTCCGGACGAAGGATTACGAGAACGACCACGACCCTTCAGGTTGTACACGACGCGGCAGGCACGCCCTCCTCTGGCGGCCACCGACGATCGTGGTCACGACGTTCTTCCGCAGATCTCGCGACTCGACAGGCGCTTTCCTGACGACTTCGAGCTGTCGCCGATCAGAGGCTACGCGGACAAGCACGCCATCACGCTGGACTTGGGTGCCCATCCAGCCGAAATGCCTGAACGCACGGTGTTGCTGCTGACCGGGTGGACCGACTATGCGTTCTCCAGCGACAACGTCGCCGCCAGTCAGGCGGGGCTGAGCCTGGAACCGCCGGTCCTCCAGGTGAAGGACGGCAGCGGTCGCGGGCGGACAGTGGACACCGACATCGGCTTCCCGATCGGTCGTCCCCAGACGCTCGTCGTCGACGTCACCAGGTTCTCCCGCCGCCAAATGCGAATCGTGACGACGATGCGCGTTTACTGGGATCAGATACTTGTGGCAGATGCGACGGAGATTCCGGTGAAGATGGAGGCGCTACCGATGCTGTCGGCGGGGCTCCGCTGGCGCGGCTTCTCGGCTGAGGTGACGCCGGACGGCCGGGAGCCATTCGGGTATGACTACCATCGCGTACTTTTCGAAGCGCCGTGGAAGATGATGCCCGGCAGGTACACCCGCGAGGGAGACGTAGGCGAGTTGATGGCTTCGGTCGACGACAGATTCGTGGTGTCGCGGCCAGGCGACGAGCTGGTGCTATCCTTCGACGCGTCGGCGCTGCTGCCCCTGAAGAAGGACGAGCGGCGGACGTTCCTCCTTCACAGCGTCGGGTACAGCAAGGAAATGGACCTGCATTCAGCAAGCCCAGATCACGCCGCTCCCATGCCGTTTCGCGCCATGAGCCGCTATCCGTACTCGCCGGTCGAACGGTATCCTCACGCCGAGGATCTCGATCGCTTCCACACGCGAGTCGTGTCCCGGTCGATCCCAGTCCTCGACCGGGCCAATGGGCAGCCGCCGGCAGTCGCTGCGGGGACCCCAGCAGTTCGGTCAGGGCGCTGATGTCGCACATTCGCTACGCGGCGGCCGCGTGTCAGACCGATCTCGTCAACCCGGTCGATCGCGCAGACATGCCTCGGAACACCGATCGCATGCTGTCGATGATCGACTCCGCCGTCGCCGGCAGCGCGCCGTTCTTGCCGGTGCGTTTGGTCGTGTTTCCGGAGTTTGCGCACTCGGCGCCGATCTACCCGTCGGTCCAGCAGCTGATCGACAAGCTGGCCGTGCCGATTCCCAACGAACACACCGATCGGCTGATGCAGAAAGCGCGGCAGCACGGTGTCTACATCCAATCCGGCTCGATGATTGAGTCAGATGAGCGATGGCCGGGTCGTGTCTTCAACACCACGTGCCTTGTGGGTCCTGAGGGGATTCTCTACAAGTACCGAAAGGTGAACACGTGGATTCCGTACGAGGTGCATTCGAGTCCGCACGACCTCGACGGGTACGACGACCCCTTGTTTCCGGTGGCGGACACGTCGATCGGTCGGCTGGGCTGCGCCATCTGCTACGACTGGCTGTTTCCCGAAGCGCTTCGACAGCTGAGCGCGAACGGCGCGGAAGTGTTGATCCGCGTCTCGGCCTACATGGACCCTTGGGGAGCCACCGAGCCGATGAACTGGTGGGGTATCGTGAATCGCTGCCGCGCCCTCGAGAACATGGCGTACGTCGTGGCTGCCAATCAAGGGGCAAGCCTTCGGAACTACCCTCCGTACTCCTGGCCCGGCGGCAGTCAGATCGTCGATTTCGACGGGCGACCGTTGGCGGAAGCATCACCGGGACCGGGAGAGCGGATCGTGACGGCGCCGATCGACATCTCGGCGCTGCGTCACGAACGCGAGACGAGGGTGGGGCATCACATGCTCGCCCACCTGCGGACCGAGGCCTACGAGGTGTACCGAGCCCACGGATACCCGCCCCGGACCAGAGAAGGCGCAGGCTTGTCCTACGAGCGGAACGTCTTGTTGATTGATGCAGCAAAAAAAGAACTGGACGATCGGAAGACCTGATCCCTATAGCCGCAGCAGGTTCGGGCGAAGTCGCTGGTACCCCTGCTCCCGCGCCCAGAGGTCGAGCGGCAGCGTCGCCAGATCATCGACCATTGGATCTGCCAGCCCGTCCTTCGTGAGGTCGATCGTCTTCAAATACCGGCGACAACTGTCGCAGGCGTCGACGCGCGCGTGCGAAACCGCGTCCGCGGTGTAAACCGGCAGCGCGTCGAACCGCTGCTCGTCGCACGCTGGACACACGACGCGCAGATACTCCCACTCAGTGAAGCAGAACGTACAGACGAGCGTGCGCCTCGCTCCCTGACCTTCCTCGCGCAGTACTCCCACGCCCGGGACGCCCCCACACACAGGACACCGCGACGGGCGGGCTTCTGGCTGCCGCTCGGTCCGATGAACTCCACCACGCAGGCCAATCGCCACCGCCTCGGCGAAAGGCTGCAGGACGGCCTCGACGATGAAGCCGATCCTGTCGTCTCCCGAGATACCTTCAGGGTCTTCGTGCGCCAGGTGTCGTTGCATGAGATCGCGCCAGACCGCAGGGGAAAGGCGACCGGCCTCGGTGGCCGCTTCAGCGAGTCGCGTAGGCGCCATGCCTGGTAGCCAGTCCAGGAAACCCGGCACGGCGGCCAAAGCAGCATCGAGATCGATCGCTGCGCTAAAGGGCAAATCGAAAGGACGAGTGGAGGGCGGGAAGGGCTGGAGCGATTGCTGGTAAGCGGCGAGCCCGGCGTAGAACGTGAGAACGTCACAGGTCGAGGGATGCTGGATGGCCAGCTTCCTCGCTCGCGCAGCCCGTGCATCCCAGCCGACCACCCGGGCATGCTACCACCCGGAAAGGGCGGGTAGGGCTGGCGGGGCCGGTAGGGCTAGAGGGTAAGAAGGGCGGGTTGGGCTGGCAGGGCGGGTTGGGCCGGTGCGGCTGGTAGGGCTGACTCCTTGGCCCCCGCCCCCCCCCCCCCCCCCACCCCCCGTGGCCCCGGGCCCCGCAACATGCGGTTAAGCCCCCAAAGTTCCCAACCCGCCGAAACGTTGGGGGACCCGTGGCCACCACCAATGGGGGCAGG
>JBGPJH010000232.1:0-5516 GCA_041485305.1 Vicinamibacteria bacterium
AGAGGGGAAAGGTTCGCCCTTTTCCCGGTCGAGCTTGGGAATCCTTATCGTGCCACTGGAGGAATCTGGCCATTGTCGGTTCGAGAATGCGCGGAGCATCAGGAGAAACCCATGCCAAGTATCTCTGGAACGCGTCGGTAGCGTCTAACTTGTTACTGAGTGGACCGCTGAGCTCCGCTCACAGCCATCGCGGTTCCTTGACCGCGCAGTGTTCCCCGAAATCGGCCGAAAATCAAGAACCCTCTGGTACCCAGAAACATCGTTCGCTGCGAGCGGCCGATACAGGACGCGCCCGCTCGCAGCTAATGCGTGAACGGGCCGGCACCGGAAAGCGGCGCAATCCCTGCGAGTTGAATCTGATACCTCGCAGCACGCCGACCCGCGGCCCCGCGATCGCCGCGTCGCGCTTGCAGCTAATGACGGATCGGTCCATTCGACAGTTCTTGCGCTTGTGTGCCGGCCATCAGACTTGACTCCTTCTGAGCACAAAAGGAGTCGTGGTTGGCCGCAGCGGTCGTCGTTGGCTGCGTGCGCCTGCAGCTCACGCCGGCAGATGACCTGCGCTGTGGTCCACTGACATGCCCTGTATCCTCAATCGGTTGCGCGATTGGAGCAACGGCGTGAGCCCGGGCCGTTCGCTGCGTGCACCCGCAGCCAATGCCCTCGTCACAGTCGGTCGAACGGACTGCGAACCCCTAGCCGACCCGAATTGATGTCCTTGACTCGAAGCTCCAGGCATTCCTGAAGTCGCAGACCCGCTCCGTAGAAAAGGGCCACTGATAGCTGATAGCTGAATCAGGCCCGCCGTCTTGTCCAGACTCCTCAGATCAGGACGTGAACCGCCTGAGGCAGAATCCCTTTCTTCACGAGCGTCGTCAGAATCTTCTCGACGCCCGCTTCAATCGGCTCGGCATCGGTTTTCACCACGACGTCGGGGCTGAGCGGCGGCTCGTAGGGATCGGACACACCTGTGAAGTGAGGGATCTCGCCCGAGAGCGCCCGCCGATACAGACCCTTGACGTCGCGCTCCACGAGCGATTCCAGAGCGGCGTCGACGAACACCTCGACGAACGGAATGTCCTCGTCGTAGGCCAGCCGTCGCACCTCGCTGCGCGTCTCGGCGTAGGGGGAGATCGCCGCGGTGATGACGAAGACGCCGTGCCGAGCCAGCAGCCGGGCAACGAACCCGATTCGGCGCACGTTGGTGTCGCGATCTTCCTTGGTGAACCCGAGGCCTCTCGAGAGGTGCGTCCGGACCTCGTCGCCGTCGAGGATCTCGACGGGCCGAACGGTCTTGACACGACTGCCAACGGCATTCGCCAGGGTGCTTTTACCGCCGCCCGAAAGACCCGTAAACCAGAGTATCGCGCCGTTCATGGCTGGGGGGATGGCTGAACGAGCGGAAGGAGATGTAGGCCGCACTCCTTCTTCTCGTGCCCCCGCCATCGGCCGGATCGGGGGTCCTCTCCAGGCGCCACCGGCGTGGTGCAGGGCCAGCACCCGATGCTCGGATACCCGCGGTCGTGCAGCCCGTTGTAGGGCACGTCGTGCTCGCGCACGTAGGCGCGCACGTCGTCGAACGTCCAGCGGACGAGCGGGTTGACTTTCACGAGACCGAATCGACCGTCCCAGCCGACGACCGGCGCGTCGGCCCGGTCGGGCGTCTGATCGCGTCGAATCGCACTGAGCCAGGCGTGGAACGAGGATAGCGTCGCCCGCAAAGGCTGCATCTTCCTCAGCTCGCAGCAGCGGTCAGGATCGCTTGTCCAGAGTGCTGGTCCCTCTGCCCCGGCCTGCTGCTCGACCGTCTGCATGGGTCGAACCGCGCGAATCGTCATCTGGTAGCGATCCTCGAGCCGGCGCCACACGTCGTACGTCTCGGGGAACAGCAGGTCCGTGTCAAGCGTGAACAGATCGACCGGCAGGGACGCGCGGGCAATGAGATCGATGATGACGCACCCCTCCATGCCGAAGCCGGTGGCAAATGTGAGGCGCGGAGCAAAACGATCCGCAGCCCAACGGAGGATTTCAGCCGCTGAGCAGTGTTCCAACCGCTCCGCGGAGGCAACCAGCTCTTCCCGCAGGACTGGCGTTGCGATCATGACAGCAGCTCCTCGAGCGCCTTCCGAACGGCCTCAACCGCCTCTTCGTCGTTGGCCGCCGTCCGCGCGACCCTGGCCAGCCGCTCGGCCGCGCTCGGTCTCGAGACCAGACCGGACCGTTCGCGGACGATGTCGGAGATCATGCCGGCCCCCGCGGTGAAGTTCGTCGCCGGATCGATCAGGATGAAGCTGCCGGTACCCCGATTCTCGACGTACCGGTCGAGCATGATGGGACGATTCGTCGTCACGACCAACGACCCGATCTGATTGAGGACGAGCCCGTGGTCGACTTCCGCGGCCACGGTGCGCGTCGTTTGCTTCAGAAGATACACTCGTCCAGGATCGAGCGGCCGCTCGTCCATCCAGACGACGTCGGCCTTGAAACGCCGAGCCACGTCGACCTCGCCCACAGTGATCATGTCGCCTCGGCTGATGTCGAGCTCGTCTTCGAGCGTCAAGACAACCGACATGCCGGCATGCGCCACTTCGAGATCGCCACCCCATTCGGCAATCCGCGCGACGCGCGTCGAGCGACCGGTGGGCCACACCGTGATGGTTTCACCCGGACGGATGCTACCCGAGACAATTCGACCGGCGTAGCCGCGGAAGTCGTGCGTCGGCCGAAGGACCAGCTGCACCGGCAGCCGGAACGGCTTGACGGAGACGTCTTGCTCCACCTCGACGGTCTCGAGGAACTCGAGGAGCGACATGCCGTCGAACCACGGCGTCCGGTCGCTCCGCGTGATGACGTTGTCGCCGTGCAGCGCGCTCAGGGGAATCGGGTGTAATTTCGCGCTCGGCAGGATCTTGTCGAACTCGTCGACGATGTCGTCGAACACGGTCCGGTCGAAATCGACGAGGTCCATCTTGTTGACCGCCAGCACGTAATCCTTGATGCCGAGCAGCCGCGCGATCTGCGCATGACGACGCGACTGTACCCGGACGCCGTGACGGGCATCCACGAGAAGAATCGCCACTTCGGCTGTGGACGCCCCGGTCGCCATGTTCCGGGTGTACTGCTCGTGACCCGGCGTGTCGGCGAGGATGAACTTGCGGCGCGCGGTCGCAAAGTAGCGGTACGCAACGTCAATCGTGATGCCCTGCTCCCGCTCGGCCCTCAGACCGTCGGTGAAGAGGGAAAAGTCGATGGGCCCGGCCGTCCTGTTGCGCGAGGCGTTCCGAACCGAGTGCACCTGGTCGTCGTAGACGGACCGCGAGTCGTACAGCAGCCGCCCGATCAGCGTGCTTTTCCCATCGTCCACGCTTCCGGCCGTGCAGATCCGGAGCAGACCCGACATCAAAAGTACCCTTCGCGCTTCTTGAGCTCCATCGATCCATCCTGATCGTGATCGATCACGCGGAGCTGGCGTTCGGAGTTCTTCGCGGCAATCAGCTCGTCGATGATCTTGGGCACCGTATCGGCCTCCGACCGGACCGCTCCCGTGCAGGGCGAACAGCCCAACGACCGCATACGGCACATGATGTGCTGCGGGCGCTCCCCCGGGAGCAGCGGCACGAAGGACTGCTCCAGGGTGATCAGCGCCTCACCTCGGACAATGACCTCGCGCTCCTTGGCGAAATAGAGCGGAACGACCGGAATGCGCTCGACGTCGATGTAGCTCCAGATGTCGATCTCGGTCCAGTTCGACAGCGGAAAGACCCGAATGCTCTCGCCCGGACGGATGCGGCTGTTCAGGAGCTGCCAGAGCTCAGGGCGCTGGTTCTTGGGATCCCATTGCCCGTTCGCGTCGCGGAGCGAGAAAATGCGTTCCTTCGCGCGCGATCGTTCTTCGTCGCGGCGCGCGCCGCCAAACGCCGCATCGTAGCCACCCGCCTGCAGAGCGTCGAGCAGCGACTTGGTCTTGAGCGCCCCGCAGCACGCTTTGGTGCCGACGAGGAACGGCTGAGTGCCATCGGCAATGGCCTCGGTATTCGTGTGAACGATGAGGCGGGCGCCGATTTCGGCGGCGTATCGATCGCGAAATTCGATCATCTCGCGGAACTTGTACGTCGTGTCGATGTGCAGCAGCGGAAACGGGATCGGCCCGGGATAGAACGCTTTCTGGGCGAGCCGCAGCAGAACCGACGAGTCCTTTCCGATCGAGTACAGCATCACGGGCCGCTCGAACTCCGCCACCACCTCGCGCATGATCTGCAGGCTCTCGGCTTCGAGCGCCCGCAGGTGGTCGGAGCTCGTCGGCAGCGCGCCCCCGGCGCCGCCTGCGAACGTGGATTTGGGGGCTGTGGCCATCGACATGGTTGTGACCTTTTGAAACTTCCACCAGAAAAACAAAAGCCCGGGGGTCGGCCCCGGGCTTGTCGGTCTTCGATCCGTGAAACTGAATCAGCGGATGTCTCTCAGCAAAGCAGCAAGACCGACGGCGCGGGGACCCTGAAGGTCCTGGTACAACAGCATGCGCGGCAGCGGGCGGCTCGAGACATCAAGGTATAGATATGTATCAATTTAGCGCCGCCAAGTCAAACTCGGACTCTTTTGGTCCGGTAATACGACCTCCGCCCCGTCTCCCCCGTAGGCGACAGCCGCTGACGGCTCCTCTGGGGGAACTCGGGCAAAGAACCGGTACAGGAGCCACCCGTCCAGCACGATGACACCGACCAACAGCAAATAAGCCGCGTTGGTCTCGACCAGGCGCATGTCGTGGAATAGCTTGGACAGGCCAAAGGCCACCACCCAGGCGTCGAAGCTCATACAGATGCGGCGAAACGTCTCGGGCCGCAACCGCCGGATGATCTGCGCACCCAGGGGCACCCCAAGGGCAACGCTCGGCACGATCCAGGGAATCAGGCCCAGGCTCGTGGTATTGAACAGCCCGGCAGACAGGTACGCGACCGCCGTCATCGACGATTCTGCCAGCCGGACAAACCCGAGCGCCGCGCGGAACTCCCGCTTGGCGAACCCTTGGTTGTTCAGCATGATCGCAAGCGGGGGGCCCGAGATGGTCGTCACCGAATACAGCACGCCAAGGCCGCCGCCGAAGATCAGGCCGGCCGACCGCTCGGCGCTGATCGGCCGCCGCAGGCCGGCGGCCTGCAGCAGTATCAGTGGCAACAGCACGACGAACGTGGACAGCTTCAGCCAGTCCGGGCTCACGTGAGACACGAGCAACGTGCCGCCGATGACCCCCGGGACCAGGCCTACCACCATCGGGAACACGCGTCGCCAGACGCTCGGCAGCGCGTCGCGATTCACCCACAGCACGTAGGCGTTCAGCGGCACCTCGATCAGCACAAGCGCCGGGTTGAGCACGCGGTTCGAGAGAAACAGCAGCGCCAACGGCACCGTGATGGACGAGAACCCGTAGCCGAGGGCTCCATTCACGGTGGCCGCGACGAGCGTGATGACGCCGAGCGGGATCATATTGGATGACATGACTCGACCACCACGTCACTTCA
>JBGPJH010000233.1:0-5503 GCA_041485305.1 Vicinamibacteria bacterium
CTACAAGACGGGATCGGGCACGATTCGGCTGCGCGGCACGTGGGACACCGGTCCGGAGACGCGCTCGACCAAGACGATCTACATCGAGAGCATCCCGTACACCGTGAACAAAGCACAGCTCGTCGAACGGATTGCCGACGTCGTGCTCGGTCGCCAGCTGCCGCAGCTCGTCGACGTCAAGGACCTGTCGACCGAAGACGTCCGCATTGCGCTCGAGCTGAAGAAGGACGCCGACGAGAAGATGATCATGGCGTACCTCTTCAAGCACACGCCGCTCCAGATCACCTTCGCGGTGAACCTCACCTGTCTGATCCCGACTGAAAACCCCGAGCTGGGCCGTCCCGAGCGTCTGGATCTGAAGCAGATGCTGTGGCACTTCCTTCACTTCCGCCTGGAGGTTGTCACCCACCGGCTGGAGCACGAGCTGGCCGCGCTGAAGAAGCGCGTGCACGTCCTGGAGGGCCTCGAGAAGGTCTTCGACGCTTTGGACGAGATCATCCGTCTGATTCGCAAGTCGGACGGCAAGGCCGACGCGGCCGAGAAGATCATGAAGCGTTTCGAGCTCGACGCCGAGCAGACCGACGCCATCCTCGAGCTGAAGATCTACCGTCTCGCGCGCCTCGAGATCCTGATCATCCGCAACGAGCTCGAGGAGAAGCGGAAGAGAGCCCGCCAGATCGCGGCTCTGCTCGGGGACCAAGGCGGCCGCTGGAAGCTCGTGCGGGCTGAGTTGGAGCAGATTCAGCGGCAGTACGGCGACAAGCGCCGGACGATGATCGTCAGCGAGGCCGGCGAGCCGGAGTATTCCGCCGACGACTTCATCGTCGACGAAGACAACGTCGTGATCGTCTCGCGCGACGGCTGGGTGAAGCGTCAGAAGGAAGTCAAGGACCTGACGACCACGAGGCTGCGCGAAGGGGATGCAGTGCTGGCCGCAGTTGCCGGGAGCACGCGCGCCACCTGCGTCTTCTTCAGCAACTTCGGGGGCGCGTACACGTGCCGCATCATCGACGTCCCGGCGTCCACCGGCTACGGCGAACCCATCCAGCGGCTGTTCAAGCTGAAGGACGGCGAGCGCATCGTCGCGGCGATGAGCCTGGACCCGCGGGCTATCGGCGAGATCGGTCCCAACGCCAGGCGGCCCGACACGCCTCCTCCGGTGCACGCCGTTGCGGTGACGAGCGATGGGTACGCGTTGCGCTTCGGACTCGGGTCATTCGGCGAAGTGAGCACGCGCACGGGACGCCGGTACGCCCGGCCTGCCGCTCGCGCTGAAGTCGTGGGCGTGGCGGCGGTCACGGGCAAGGAGACCCTCATTACGGCGACCTCGGCCGCACGAGGACTGCTCTGCAAGGTCGACGAGGTGAACTACCTCTCTGGCCCAGGCAAGGGCGTCATCCTGATCAAGCTCACGTCGGAGGAAGACCATGTGCTCGGCTTCGTCGCATCGAAAGGAGACCGCGACCTGCTGACGGTGGAGACCACGCGCGGGGGCGAGCAGACGATCAGCACGGCGAAGTACGAGGTCACGGGCCGCGGCGGCAAGGGCCGCGAGCTGCTCCAGCGCGGCGGCTTCTCGCGAATCCTCTGGCCGAGCCCCGAGGTGCCTCCTGCGCTGACTTGAGGTACAATTGAAATGCCTTTGCGAAGGCCCGGAGTTCGGCCGCTGCGCATCAACGCTGGCTCGTCCAGCCGCTGAAGGTCGAAGGGCCCGGTCTCGCAGTTATCTGCTGGCGATTGAGGCGCGTCAGCCATTACCAAGGATCTCTTTTGCCCAATCAAGAACGAGTAAACATCGCAGTATTCATCGATTTCGACAACATCGAAATCGGCGTCAAGTCCACGCTCGGCGAACATTTCGACATCGGCATTATTCTCGAGGCCCTGAAGGAACGGGGCGAGGTCGTCACCAAGATCGCGTACGCGGACTGGACCCGGGCCGGTGAGTACAGCCGCTCCCTCACACAGCACGCCATCCGCCTGGTCCAGCGCAACCTGACGCCAGGCGGCGACAAGAACGGCGCCGATATCAACCTCGCGCTCGACGCGCTGGAGATGGCGTTCACCCATCCCCACATCAACGCGTACGTCATCGTCGGCGGCGACAGCGATTTCCTCTCCCTGGTGGAGAAGCTGAAGCAGTACGACAAGAAGGTGTTTGTCGTCGGGGGCCGCGCGTTCACGAGCGTGATCCTGCAGCGCAACTGCCACGAGTTCATTGCCTACGAGAACCTGGTCCGCAAACCATCTCGCGGGAGTCGTCCTGCGGAGGTGGGCTCGACCGCTCCGATCGCGCAGGCGTTTCCCATCGTGCGCCGGGCGTTGAAGATTCTGGCGGACCGCGAGGTTTCGCCGCAGACGGGTCTGCTCAAGAGCACCCTGCTGCAGCTCGATTCGACGTTCTCGGAGCGTAACTACGGCGCGTCGTCGTTCCTCGACTTCGCCGAGAAACTCGGCCAGGCCGGACTCGTGCAGCTGAAGCATGCGGGACGCAGCGTGATGGTCGAGCTCAACTCCGGCTTCGGTGAAGAGGCCGAGCCGGCGATCGAACGAGTCCGACCGCCCTCCGACGGGGAACAGGGAACCGTGGCGGCGCCGCAGGCGGACATGCCGACGCTTGGAGACAACGCGGACGGCGTTCGGCTGGCGGGCCAGATTATGGCGGGTGCGACGACTGCGCGCTGGCCGATGTACCTCCGCAACGTCAAGCAGATTCTCCGTGCCGCCGCGTTCGATGAGCGGCGGTATGGGTTCGGTGGGCTCATGGACCTGCTGCGCGCGTGCCAGCGCGAAGGCATGATCCGCCTCGAGCGCGATCGACGAGGAGGGCTGCGCGTGCTGCAGGGCTCGGCGCGGCCGGCCAACGCACCGCCGCTCGACGTTACAGCAACCGCAACGGTGACCGTAGTGACCGAGTCGATGGAGGCAGAGGGAGCAATTGAAGGGGTCGTCTCCCACGACACGGCCGACCTCGACATCATCGATGTCCAGCCAGTCGCCGTCGTCGACACTACCGCCGAGCTGCTCGGGCGCGCCAAGCCCAAGCGACCCCGCATGCGCGCGACAGCAACCGCCCCGCAAGGTCTCGGTCATGGGTCGCGATCCGCCGGCGGTTCGCACAAAGCCATCCGGAGACCGGCAAGCGCACCGAAGCGCACGAGCCGCGCGAAGAAGAAGAAGCCTGTCGAAGGCAGCCACGAGCCGGGAAACTCGTAGCCTCCCGTCACACATGACATCGGCCAGCTACACGGCGAAGGACATCACGGTTCTGGAGGGTCTGGAGCCGGTCCGAAAGCGCCCTGGCATGTACATCGGCGGCGTCGGATCCACCGGACTCCACCACCTCGTGTGGGAAATCCTCGACAACTCCATCGACGAGGTGATGAACGGTCACGCGTCGAACATCCGGGTCAGGCTCCACGAGGACGGTTCCTCGGTGACCATCGAGGATGACGGCCGCGGAATACCGATCGACAAACATCCGACCACCAAGAAAAGCGCGCTCGAGGTTGTCTTTACCGTGCTCCACGCCGGGGGCAAGTTCGACCAAAGCAATTACAAGACGGCAGGTGGTCTCCACGGCGTCGGCGCCAGCGTGGTCAATGCGCTCTCAAAGGAGCTGGTCGCGACCGTCAAGCGCGACGGCGCTCAATGGGAGATGCGCTTCAGGCAAGGGAAGCCGGAAGGAGCTCCGCGGAAGATCGGACCGGCCCGCGGAACCGGCACGACCGTCTATTTCCATCCCGACGCGACGATCTTTCCCAAGATTGAGTTCGATCCCGCTCTCATCGCAGAGCGCCTCGAAGTGGCGAGTTACCTGCATCCAGGCTTGAAGGTGGTCTTCGAGGACGAGACGACCACAAGGCGCTTGGTGTTCGAACACACCGAAGGGCTCGTCGATTACCTCAAGAAAATCGTCGCGGACCGCAGCGCCAAGCCGGTTCACGAATCCCCGTTCCTCCTCGACAAGGACGACGGGCTGCGGATCGATCTCGCGCTGCAGTGGACCGAGGCGACCGAGGAGCACATCCGGTCGTACGTGAACGGCGTGCCGACGGGATCGGGCGGCACGCACGAGAACGGCCTCCGTGCCGGCATCGGCAAGGCGGTGCGCAACTTCATCGAGACGCACAATCTGTCGCCGAAGGGCGTCACGTTGACCGCCGAGGACATTCGCGAAGGGCTGACGGGAATCTTGAGCCTCTTCATGCAGGAGCCTCAGTTTCAAGGACAAACGAAGGATCGCCTGAACAATCTCGAGCTGGTCTCCGCCCTCGACGGTCTCGTGCGGCCGGCCCTCGAGCACTGGCTCAACCACAACATCAGCGTGGCCGAGGCCATCGTCGGGCGGATCATCCTCGCGGCACGAGCCCGCGAGGCAAGCCGGGCCGCGCAGGCCGAAGTGTCGCGCAAAAGCGCGACGTCAGGGCGCCTCAACCTGCCAGGCAAATTGAGCGACTGCACGGATTCGACCAGTGACACGAGCGAGCTGTTCGTCGTGGAAGGCGATTCGGCGGGAGGGTCCGCCAAGCAGGGCCGAGACCGTGCCCGGCAGGCGATCCTGCCCCTGCGCGGCAAGGTGCTCAACACGGAGAGCGCGTCGCTCGCCAAGGTGCTCGAGAACAAGGAGCTGTCCGACCTGGTCACCGCACTCGGCTGCGGTTTAGGCAAGAACTTCGAGCTGTCGAAGCTCCGCTACGGAAAAGTCATTATCCTGGCGGACGCTGATTCAGACGGCAACCACATCGCCACGCTTCTCTTGACGTTCATCTACCGGCATCTGCCGCAGCTCATCACCAGCGGCAAGGTATTTCTCGCGCAACCCCCGCTCTACCGCATCGACATCGGGAAGGACACCTTCTGGGCGCTCGACGATGCGCACAAAGACGCCATCCTGAAGCTGCACGGGCGAAACGGCAATCGCGCGGTGCCGGAAATGACGCGCTTCAAGGGTCTCGGCGAAATGATGCCCAAGGTGTTGTGGGAAACGACGCTCAACCCGCGCACGCGCCGGCTGCTGCGCGTCGAGATCACCGACCAGATCATGACCGACCGTGTCATCAACGAACTGATGGGAAAAGATGCCTCCGCGCGCTTCCGGTTCATCATGGAGCGGGCCGAAGAAGCTGAGGACCTGGACGTATAAGAGAACTAAGTAACCAGATGACTAGATGACCAAATGATCAAATTCGATCGTCAGGTCAGGATTGCCCGTAGTCCGGTGACCAGTCGCCCAATGCCCTCGGCGACTGTTTCCTTCTGAAGCGCTCCATACGCAACCCGGAAATAGCAGCCGGTCGTCATGCCGAAGGCCGGACCAGGAATGACCGCGACCTTGTGCTCGCGAATCAGCCGTTCGGCAACGACCATTGGATCCATCGACGTGTCGACCCGCAGCAGGCAGTAGAAGGCGCCGTCCGCGGCGGGTACGGTCGCCAGCGGCGCGAGCGCCGAGAGCTCGGACACCACAATCTGGCGAATCTCGTCGAGATCGCGGACGAAC
>JBGPJH010000234.1:0-5411 GCA_041485305.1 Vicinamibacteria bacterium
CCGGCGTGATCGGCGTCGAGCACCTCTCGCGCGTGCTGCGGGTCGAGGCGCTCCTCCGACCGTTTCGACCACGGGACGGCGAGCAGCCAGTCGAGATAGGTCCGGATCATGGATGCTTCGGCGTTCGAGTCGCCCATTCGCTCGAATCGCGCGAGCTCACGGTCGGCTTGCTGCTGCACGGCCTCGGGCATCGCAGCCGCCGCAATCTTCTTTCGATATTCCTCGGCAATCGATCCCTCGTTTTCGCCGAGCTCCTTGCGGATCGCGTCCATCTGCCGGCGCAGAAAATACTCGCGCTGCTGTTTCTGCGCGCCAGACTCCACGTCGTCGCGAATGCGTTTGCGGACGCGCAACTCCGCCAGCCGCTCCTGCTGAAACCGCAGCGCGAGCGCCAGCCGCTCGACGACGTCGAGCGTTTCCAGCAGCTCCAGCTTTTGGACGAAGTTCAGATCCGGCGAGTAGCCGGCTGTATCCGCCAGGGAGCCCGGATGGGTGATGGAGCGGACAAACGCGCTGATCCGGCCGTCGTCGCCACGGAGCTCGAGAATTTCCTCTACCACCGCCCGATACTCGCGCTCGAGATCGCGCGTGAGGCTCGGCGGCGGCGTTACGTCCGGGCGCTCGTCGACCTCCACGCGAAGGACGCCGTCCTGATCAGTGTGCGCCGCGCCAGGCACGCCTCGGTGGAGCGCCACGAGCGAGGCGACTGCACGTCTCCTCCGCTGGACGCGCTCCGACACCTCTGCGACCACGCCGACCTTGGCGTAGTCGCTGCCTTGCCGCGGGATGAGCAAGACACGCGTATCGCTGTCGACATCCGCCGGCAGCGTCACCGGCATGCCGGGAAACACCACGGCTTCGTCTAGAGAAACAAGCTTCAGGGATGCCATGAAATCGAGCTTACGCCTGATACTTGATGATGTCAACGTTTGATTAAGTCAACTATACTAGCCGGTGATGAAGAATACGAGCCCCCACGCCTGCGGCGCCTGGCAGCTCCTGGTACAGTTCTTCTTCACCCAGCGCGCGCACCTGCCGCTGCTCGCCGCGGAACTCCAGCTCTCGCCGGCGCAGTGTCACATGTTGCACCTGATCGAGCCGGGCCGGCCGATCCCGATGGGGCAGCTCGCTGAGACGCTCGCCTGCGACGCGTCGAACGTGACGGGGCTCGTGGACCGGCTCGAATCGCGTGGCCTCGTGCGTCGCCGTCCGTCGGCCGCAGACCGCCGGGTGAAAGTGTTGGATCTCACGCCGACCGGTTCTCGGCTCCGCGCCCTTCTGCTCGATCGCATGACGACACCACCCGCCACCCTCGGACGCCTCTCCGTCCGCGAGCAACGAACACTGGTGCGAATCCTGACCCGTCTGCTCGAGTAAGCGACATCTCCGACGGATCCTGCGCGAATGGGTGACCCACTACAACCGGGGTCGTCCGCATGCCAGCCTGGATTAGGGATTCCCGATCCGTCACCAGAGCTGGACAGGCCGGTATTCGCCGGACATCACCTCCCCCCACAAATTGCGGCCATCGTTGGTCGAGAAGCCGCCGAGAGCCGCTGGCGCCGGGGAACCGAACAGGACGTCGGTGGCGCATACAACGCGGCGATCTTCACGTCACACTTGCGAACGGGCCGGCGGACACCGATGATCGTGGATCCACCTGACGGAAAGATTCCGTCCCTCACGCCGGAGGAGCAGAGGCGGAGACCCCAGCGCATGCGCGACCGCGCTCTAGCTGATATGGAGCTAGTCAGCGTCCTGGCGGGTTGCTCGATTACTATTGCCATGGGCCGTGACGGATCGTGGGGCGACACCGCGCTCGTCCGAACTGTGGGACATTACCGGGTCACCTGAGTCACGTGGATAACGTGCTGTTTCGTATTTCGGCAGGTAGGGAGGTGCAACATGATTGGTATCTCAACCCGTCTGGCGGCGGTCGTCGGCACGCCGCTGGTTCTAGCGGCGTTCGCCTTCGAGCCTTCACTCGCGCAAGTACCCGCCACCGCCACCGTCGTCTTGACTGGCGCGCGGCTGATCGACGGCACTGGACGCGCGCCACTCGAGCGAGCGACGCTGGTGATCACGAACGGCCGCATCGAAGCGGTGGGCGCCCCGGCCGCAGTCACAATTCCTGCGGGAGCGACTGCTCTCAATGTCTCCGGCAAAACCATCGTGCCCGGATTCATCAATGCCCACGGGCACCTCGGTGCTGGCGACAAAACGTTGCCGCTTCGCGACCAGATTATTCAACAGCTGCGGCTTTACGCCCAGTACGGCGTCACCACCGTCCAGAGCCTCGGCGATGACGGGATAGAAAGCGTCAAGGCGCACGACGACCAGGAACGTGGAACGCTCGCTCGCGCTCGGCTGTATACCGCGGGCGCGGCTGTGGTCGGTGACTCGGTGGACGACGCCCGGCAGAAGATAGACAAAGTCGCGGCGATGAGAGTCAACATCATCAAAACCCGAATGAATCGGCTGGCATTTGCGGATGGGTCAAGAACGGGAAGCCCCACCAGCTTTCGCAACGTGCCCGACATGACGCCGGAGGTGTACCGCGCGGTCATCGAGCAGGCGCATAAGCATGGGCTCAGGGTCGCTGCGCATCTCTTTTACCTGGAACAAGCGAAGGGGTTGGTGGACGCGGGACTCGATGTCGTGGCGCACGGCGTGCGCGATCAGGACGTCGACGACGCGTTCATTGCGAATCTCAAACGCCGGAACGTCGGGTACATCCCGACCCTGACCCGCGACGTGGCGGTAATCGAGTACGACACGACGCCGGCATACTTCAGCGAGCCGTTCTTCCTACGGGGCCTCGCCATCTACCGGAATGACATGGAGGAGGTTAAGAATTCAGCCTTCCAGGAGAAGGTCCGGAAAAGCGAGGAAGCCCAATTGACCAAGAAGGCACTGCAGCAGGGCTCGCGCAATGTGAAGCTGTTGTCGGATGGGGGCGTCACGATTGCGATGGGGACCGACAGTGGTGCGGTGGTGGGCCGCTGGCAGGGCTACAACGAGCACAGGGAGCTCGAGCTGATGGTCAAGGCCGGCTTGACACCGATGCAGGCGCTCGTGGCCGCGACGGGCGGCGCCGCGCGCGTGATGAAGCTCGACAATCAACTGGGCACCCTTGAACTCCAGAAATGGGCTGACTTTATCGTGTTGACCGCGAATCCTCTGGCTGACATCCGTAACACGCGGCAGATTGAGTCCGTCTGGATCGCCGGCCGTCGGCTGGCCCCGATCGGTGCAAACTAGAGTGAGATCGCGATCGCCGCAAATCAAGTCCAGGACGCCAGTCGTGTTGACAGACCCAGGCAGATCGGACTACGGTCCGCACGAGTTCATTCCGTCATGGCGTGCGGTGAACCACTCGCTCGTCTCTTGCTCGTCACAGGTGGCTGCGTCGCCTCTGCACCGCGTCGACGTGAGACGTCGTGCTGGCACGAGGAGGCTTCGATGATGACTCTCCGATGGACGCTGGTCGGCATTGCAATCGTCTTGGGAACGGCGTTCGCGGCCGGTCAACAGGGCGCGCGTGGCGGCGAATGGACACGATACGGCGCCGATGCCGGAAGCACCAAGTACGCGCCGCTCGATCAAATCAACGAAGGCAACGTCAGCCGACTTCGCGTGGCGTGGCGGCGGCCGGCGGTCGACCCGAGCATCAGCTCGAAAGTCCCCGACTTCTCTTATTCGAACAACTACCGCTCGACGCCGCTGATGATAGGAGGCGTCTTGTACAGTCCGAACGGCATCGGGCTGGTCGAGGCGTTTCACCCGGGCACGGGCAAAACGCTCTGGGTCCAGGAGCCGTTTCCTGATGAACCTGGGCAGGGCACTCGCGGCGACAGCACGCGCGGCGTGGTGTATTGGGGCAACGGGAACGACCGGCGCCTCTACATGGTCCGCGGAGAGTACTTGATCGCCCTCGACGTTCGTACGGGCAAGCCGGTGACCACGTTCGGCGAGAAGGGACGGGTCAATCTGCGACCGGGCCTTGGCCCGCGCGCGACGGGATATGCGTGGACCGGTGTGCCCCAGATCTGCCGCGACGTCGTCATCGTCGGCGTCGGCATTGGCGGCTCGATGTCGGATCGGCCGACGCGCATGGAAGCGGCGCCGGGAGTCGTGCAGGCGTTCGACGTTCGCACAGGCAAGCCGCGATGGCAGTTCAATCCGATCCCGCGTCCGGGCGAAGTCGGCAGCGACACATGGGAGAACGACTCGTGGTCGTATAGCGGCGAGGCGAATCTGTGGTCGCTCATCAGCGCCGACGAGGAGCAGGGGCTGGCGTATCTGCCGATGACCGCTCCGACCAACGACATGTACGGGGGGCACCGGCTCGGCGACAACGTCTTTGCGAATACGCTCGTGTGTGTCAGGTGTCTGACGGGCGAACGTGTGTGGCACTATCAAATCGTCCACCACGATTTGTGGGACTACGACCTGCCGACAGCCCCAATCCTCGCGGATATCACTGTCAACGGAAGGCGGATCAAATCGGTCGTGCAGCTCACGAAGCAGGCGCTCGCGTTCGTCTTCGATCGAACGACCGGAAAACCAGTATGGCCGATCGAAGAGCGGCCGGTTCCCGCGTCGGATACGCCGGGGGAACGCACCGCGCGCACGCAGCCGTTCCCAACTAAACCGCCAGCGTTCGATCGCCAAGGCGTCGCGATCGACGATCTCATCGATTTCACCCCGGAGCTGCGCGCTGAAGCGATCTCGCTCTTGAAGTACTACCGAATCGGTCCGGTGTTCACGCCGCCCACGGTGCGAGGCGAGGGCCCGGACGCCGTCCGCGGGACGATCCAGCTACCAGGCTCCGTCGGGGGCGCAGACTGGCAGAGCGGAGCATTCGATCCGGAAACAGGCATGCTCTACGTCCAGTCGATCACAGGCCCGTTCACGGCCGATATCGTCAAGGGCGACCCCAAGGTCTCGAATCTGAATTACGTGTCCGGCACGCGCGCCTGGACACCCGGGCCCCAGGGGCTTCCTCTGCTCAAGCCGCCGTACGGCCGCATCACCGCGATCGATCTGAACAAGGGCGAGCAGGTGTGGATGATGCCGAACGGCGACGGGCCCAGGAACCATCCGCTGCTGAAGCCGCTGAACCTGCCGCCGCTGGGCAGCCCTGGCAGGAGCTCCCCGCTCGTGACGAAGACGCTGCTCTTTCTTGGGGAGGGCAGTACCGTCATGTCGGCGCTCGGATCGCGGCTTCGGCCCGAGATGCCGCCTTCTCTAGCGCCAGGCGCCGGCGGCAACAAGTTCCGTGCGTTCAACAAAGCGACCGGCGCGATTCTGTGGGAGACCGAGCTGCCCTCCGGTACAACCGGTGCCCCGATGACCTATATGTTCGAGGGCAAGCAGTACGTCCTCGTCGCGACTGGGAGCAGGGAACC
>JBGPJH010000235.1:0-5369 GCA_041485305.1 Vicinamibacteria bacterium
AGCAGGCCGCCCCTAAGTCTTCGTCCATGTCGGTGGTGAACGGTTTGCGCGGCGATACGTGGAGATTGCCGCGCGCGACGGAGACTGGATCGGCGTCAAAACGGGACTCCGGCCGGGCGACCGCGTCGTGACGCGCGGCGCTTATGAAGTTCAACTGGCCTCAGCGGCGAAAGGACTGCCGGCTGAGGGCCACGTGCACTGAGGGATCGACATGAAACGTCTGATTCAGTGGTCCATCGACCATCACTGGATGGTGCTGGCGCTCTCGGTGCTGTTGTTCGCCGCCGGTGCCTGGACGGCGCGGCAGATGCCCATTGACGTCTTTCCGGACTTGACCGCGCCAACGGTCACCATTCTGACCGAGGGACACGGCATGGCACCGGACGAGATGGAGTCGCTCGTCACGTTTCCCGTCGAGAGCGCAATCAACGGTGCCACCGGTGTCCGTCGCGTGCGGTCGGCGACGGCCGTCGGCATCGCTGTGGTGTGGGTGGAATTCGATTGGGGCACCGACATCTTCACCGCCCGCCAGCTCGTTGCAGAGAAGCTGTCGCTCGTAAGCGGGACGCTGCCGCCACAAGTGGAGCGGCCGATCCTCGCCCCGATTTCGTCGATTATGGGCGAGATCCTGTTCTTCGCGATCTCGTCGGATACCGACGATCCGTTGACGTTACGCACGATCGCCGACACTACTGTCCGACGGCGACTCCTCGCCGTGCCCGGCGTCTCCCAGATCACGCCGATTGGTGGAGCCGAGCGCCAGTTTCAGGTCGTTGCTCACCCCGACGCGCTCCGCGCGAACAAGGTGTCTCTGACTGAACTCCTGACAGCGGTGAGAGGTGCGAGCCGGAACACGTCCGCGGGCATCTATACGGAGGGCGCCCAAGAGTACGTGCTGGAAGCCATCGGGCGCGTCAGAACGCCTCAGGAAATTGGCGAAGGCGTGGTGGCCCTGCGCGGCGCGCGCGCCGTCCTGGTGCGCGACTTGGCCGATGTGCGGGAGGGTGCCGCTCTGAAGCGAGGTGAGGGTTCCCGCAGCGGCAAACCCGCTGTCATCGTCGGTGTCCAGAAGCAGCCAACGGCCAACACGATTGAGTTGACCGCGAGGCTTGACCGTGTCCTCGACGCGCTCCAGCAGGAGCTCCCACGGGGGATGACCATCGACCGCCGCATCTTCCGGCAATCGGATTTCATCGAAGTCGCCGTCGACAACGTCGTGAAGGCGCTCCGCGACGGCGGTCTACTCGTGGTGTTGGTCGTCATCGCGTTTCTCGCGAACCTGCGGGCGGCCGGAATCACGCTGACCGCCATGCCGCTGTCGCTCGCGGCGGCCGTGCTGGTGTTGCGCGCCTTCGGTGCCAGCATCAACACGATGACGCTCGGCGGTATGGCCATCGCGATCGGCGCCCTCGTCGATGACGCGATCATCGACGTGGAGAATGTCGTCAGGCGACTCCGAGAAAACGCCGCACGAACCACTGCGGAGCAACGGCCGACCGCCGAGGTGGTTCGCGACGCCACGATGGAGATTCGCACATCGATCGTCTTCGCCACGATCATCATCGTCTTGGTCTTTCTCCCGATCTTCGGGCTCTCGGGCATCGAAGGACGGCTGTTGGCCCCGCTCGCCTTCGCGTACATCGTGGCGCTGGCGGCATCGCTCTTGGTGGCCATCATCGTCACGCCGGCTTTGTGCTTCGCGTTTCTGCCGACCGCGAGATCGATCGCGCGAGGTCACGACGGATGGCTCGCGCGGACACTGAAGACGCGATTCGCGCGCGATCTGCCTCGCGCCCTCGACCACCCGTTCGCCGTGATGGTCGTATCGGTCGCGCTGCTGGTGGTCGCCGTTGGCGCCATTGCTCGTTTGGGGTCGTCGTTTCTGCCGGAGTTCCACGAAGGCAGTTTGACCGTTCAGGCGAATACGCTGCCGGGCACGTCCCTCGCGAAGTCCGACGAAATTGGCCGGCGCGTGGAACAGATCCTGCTGGCCCAGCCCGAGGTCGTCGCCACCGCACGCCGGACGGGCCGTGCGGAATTCGACGAGCACGTCCAGGGCGTGGAAGCGGCGGAGATCGACGTGGGCCTGCGAGACACGGGTCGGCCGCGCCCAGAACTACTGGCGGAGCTGCGGCGGGGCTTCTCGACGCTGCCCGGCACGAACGTGACGATCGGCCAGCCGATCTCGCATCGCATCGACCACATGCTGTCCGGCACCCGCGCGAGCATCGCGGTGAAGGTGTTCGGCGACGATCTCGGCACTCTCAGGCGACTCGGGGAACGTGTGCGCGAGGTCATGACCCGGGTCCCGGGGATCGTCGACCTGTCGTTGGAGCAGCAGATGGATATTCCATTCGTGCGCTTCATCCTGAATCGAGGGGCCATCGCACGCTACGGGTTGCGAGCCGACGATGTCGCCGAAGCCATTGAGACGAGCTTCGCTGGGGCGAACGTGGGCCGGATCTTCGACCGGGGCACCGCGTTCGATCTCGTCGTCAAGTTCGATCCTGGCGCACAGGCCGACTTCGACCGAATCGCCGACCTGCCCGTGGACACACCCGGCGGCGCCGTGGTGCCAGTACGACTCCTGGCCGATGTCCGGCGCGAGGAAGGGCCGAACATGATTCTGCGCGAGAACGTGCAGCGCCGGATTGTGATTTCGGCCAACGTCGCGGGTCGCGACCTGGGAAGTGTCGTCGGCGACATCCAGCCTGCGGTCGCACAGTCGGTGGCCATGCCTGCCGGCTATCGGGTCGAGTATGGGGGGCAGTTCGAGAGCGAACGGAGCGCGACCCAGCGGCTGCTCGCGCTCGGCCTCGTCGTCCTGGCTGCCCTGTTCATGACGCTCGTCCTTGCCTTTGGACGAGCGCGTGACGCCCTGCTCATTATGCTGAACCTGCCGCTAGCCCTGATCGGCGGCGTAGCGGGTGTGTATGTGTCCGGGGGTGTCCTGAACGTGGCGACGATGGTTGGATTCATCACGCTGTTCGGGATTGCGACGCGGAATGGAATCATGCTCGTGTCGCACATTCACCACCTGATCGAGGAGGAGGGGGTGAGGGACTTCCGCGAGGCGGTGGAACGGGGCGCCAGCGAACGACTCATCCCGATTCTGATGACCGCGATGGCCGCTGGACTCGCGCTCATCCCCTTGGCCCTTGGCGGCGGGAAGAGCGGCAGCGAGATTCAGACACCCATGGCCATCGTGATTCTGTGCGGCCTCATCACATCGACGTTTCTGAACATGGTCGTCGTGCCGACGATGTATCTGAAATACGGCCGGGCAGGGCAGGTTTCCCTCTGACGCCCGGGCAACCCGACCTACTCCCTTTTGCCACGCTGCTGTGCGTGCGCAGCGGCTAATAGTGAAACTTGTATCGCATACCGATCGAGACCTGTCGAGGACTGTTGTAGTGGGTGCCCCCGAACGTGTTGCTTTCGTCCAGTAGGAAATGCGTGTTGCCCACGTTGAGCGCCGTCGCCATGACCGTCCAGTGCTTCCCCAACGTCCTGCTGGCCTGCAGGTTGACGGTGGCGTGCGCCGGCAGGTGGCCAGGGCCGTCGCCTTCGAGAAAGCCCGAGCCGAAGCCGACGGACGCGGACGCCCACGTAGCGTCACCTAGCTGCACGCTGATGCCTCCGGCGAGCGTGTCGCGCTGGTCGTGATCGAGGAAAAAGAAACCATCGCTCGGCGGCTCGAAAGCGGTCAGCCCGCCGTTCACCGCCCCGCGGCCCTCGACAAACTGATGCGAGTAGGCGAAGTGGAGCTGCGCGCGCTGACTGCGCGGCGATCGAAGGGTCGCCTCCCACCCTCTGATGCGAGCGGCATCGATGGTGACCGGAAGAAAGATGTTCGAGTTGCCGATCACGTCATGGTCGAAGAAATTACGGGCGTTCGTGCGAAAGTAATCGAGGTCGATGGCCCAGCCATGCGCGGGGATCGCGACCCCCACCTCATATTGCTCGTCGCGTTCGCCCTTGAGCGGCAGAAACCCGAATCCCTGGTCCACTGCGAGGTCGAACAGCGGTCCGGACACCGTCGTCAACGGCGGGGCCTGATAGTACCGCCCGTAGTAGCCTCGCACGGCACATTCACACCTCGGCAGCCGGATAACGGCGCCCACTCGTGGGCTCACCGCGGTTTCAGAGACTGCGCCTGAAAAGCGCGTCACCCGCACGCCGCCGTTCAGGGTCAGCCGGTCGGTCGCCGCGTACCGATCTTCTGCGAAGGCCACTTCGACGTTGCCCCTTGGCGTCTGTGTTTGATTCAACGCCACTCCGCTGCTGCCCGACTGGAGCCCGAACAACACGTCATCGCGCTGATGGAAGCCGTACATGCCGACCCGCCCGTCGTGCGGTCCTCGTGAGGCCGCGAGAACGACCTGGCCACCGATGTAGTGTGAGGATCGGTGGTCCGTCGTGATGATCGGGTCGTTCGATCCGCCGTCGAGCGCGGCACGGTTGTAGTGGTAGAAGGGCGAAACGGTCAGGAACGCTCGTGAGCCAATGGTGTGCAGCCAGGAGAAGTTGACGAAGCTATCTCGCTCTCGCTGGTGATCATCGATGCCAGCGTTCTGTTCGTCCGGCCCGTTGGGGATCTGGTAGTGATCGGCGCGCACGGATGCGACGAGCCTGTATTGGTCGGTGGTCGTGGGCTTGTACATCCACGATCCGAAACCGCCGATCCCCGTACCCCTGTCGTGGATCGTGTCGGCCACCGGAGTCTCGAGGCCTCGCTCTACCCCGCCCAGGTCCCCTTCCTCTACTTCGTGGCCGGGCCGGATGGGCGCCACGTCTTTTCGCGCACCTACTCCGAGCACCTCAGGAATGTGGCACGCCTGCAGAAGCTGCCAGCGCGGTGAGCGACGGCAAACCCGCCTACGCTTCGCGATATGCTCTCGCCGCCGCCTCGACATCGTTCGCTCCCAGGATTCCCGACGCCACCGCCACCCCGGCTCCGCCGGCAGCGCGTACCAGCGGCACATCCGCCGGCCTGATGCTCCCGATCGCGACGCACGGGCGCCCGCCGGCCAGCCGCACTAATCCTGCAAACCCATCGGCTCCGAGCCCCGCACCGGCGTCACCCTTCGTCGCCGTCGCGCGCCAGGGACCGATGCCCCAGTAACTCGCCGCCGCCGCCGGGCCGGCCTCGTCCTCCGACCCGACCGACGCACCGATCAGGAACTCCGGCGGGGCGATCTTGCGCACAAGCGGGACAGGGAGATCGTCCGGCCCCAGATGCACCCCGGCGGCGCCGGCCGCGAGCGCTACGTCGGGGCGGTCGTTGAGGAGCAGAGGCACGGTGAGCACCGCGACCAGCCTGCGCGCGAGCGCCACCAGTTCGCGGGGCGAGGCGGACTTGAGGCGCA
>JBGPJH010000236.1:0-5349 GCA_041485305.1 Vicinamibacteria bacterium
ACCAGGTCTGCCCGCGCGGTTCCCGTCAGCGCGAACGGCGGGTCGCCAGACGTGATGCTGAGCTTCTCGAGGACGCGCCAAAGTCGCTGTGGCGCATCGACAGTTGCCGCAACCCGGCCGCCGAGCGTCGAACGGCCGAACGAGGCGTCCGACAAAAGGCCACCAACCTGGCCCTCGACGTGGACGGCCTCGTCAACCTGTTGATCGATCGTCGCCTGCCACCGACCACCGCGCGCGCCAAGAGACACGGCTCCCCGAAGGCCCAACCGGCGAGGGCTGGAGCGCGAGGGCCGAAGCGCCGCCGTAAGAGACAGCGTCAGCGCCCCGCTCTTCCAAGCGGTCCACGAGGCCGTCGCCCGACCGTCCGCCTCGCCTGAAGGCATAGCCGGCGACGTGACGCCAAAGGCCGGCAGCAGCAGACCAGTGTCGATGTCCCGCCAACTCGCCGACAAGCGGTTCGTCGCGTCCTCGCCATCGAGGGCTACACGACCGCGCGCGTCGAGCGCCCCTCCAGCCACGCGCAACGAAACGCGATCGACCTCGACGCCGCGAGCATCGGCGGAGAGGGTCGCATCCAGGGACGAGACGGCGACGCCGCGCCACGTCAGCTCGGAGCCCGTCACCGTCATCTCGGTGCGAAGGCTGGTAATCGGACCTGTCGCGCGTCCCCGAAAAAGCAGCGTGCCGGCTGGCGGAATCCCGTCCAGCAGCCAAGGGATCGTAGCGCCCAAACCGACGCGGCCGTCGTAGTCGAGGGCGATCTGCTGGCTTGGGCCGAGCAGCCCAATGGTGCCCTTGGCGCGCAACGCCGCTCCGCCTGCGTCGAGCGAGATCGCGTCGACTTCCAATCGCCGGCCATCCCATGCCACCTCGGCGCGCACATCCGCCGTCGCGTCCCGCCCGCGCCAGACGATCCGACCGGGCTCGGCGACCCTCAGCCTGCCCGCGGCGCCGCGTGGGGTCGGCTGAAGATCGATATCCACCCGTCGCACGTCGACGCCCGCGTCGATGGTCTCATCGCGCCAGGTGAACGCCAGGTCGCGTGCTGCGATGCTCCGGATGGGAAGAGGTGGACTGGACGTTCCGGCGGTGGACCGTCCCGACGGCCAGTTCGTCGAGCCATCCTTGTTGCGGGTCAACGTGACGCGGGGTTCGTCGAGTCGAATCAAATCGATCGACAGCCCGCTCCAGAGCGCGGACCACGGCAGGACGACGTCGACCCCTCGGGCCTGGGCAAACGGCTGTCGGGGCAACGTGTCGAGGGCCACGCTCATGCCTTCGGCGTGAACGTGCAGTGTCAGGAGGTTGTAACCGACGCGCTCGGCAGCCACCACGACCCCAAGGCGTCGTGCGTAGCCAAATGCCCACCTTGCAACACGCGACTGGATTGGCGGTGCGTGCGCCAGCGCGAGTAGCACCAGGGAGCCGACGGCGACGAAGAGACACCCCCTGATCACGCTCCTCGCGGCACCGCTCATCTGGCAACCCGGGTTGGCGGTTCTTCCAGGTCGCGTCGAAGGGCTGTGCCCCGGACTACAAAGCCGGAGGCTTCGATCAGGCGACGGCGGTGCGAGCCGTCAGGGCGTTGGCGCAGCTCCACGGGGGACTGCCTCTGCACAAGGCCTGCCAGCCGAGGCAAATCCCGCGCTGAGGGGGCCGGCGCGCGCAATCCCGCCGGGCCCGCCCTCCGCCTACAAACCCAGCTGCGCCGCAAGATCGCGAAAGTCTTTCGCGACGAAATCGAAGCGACCTGCGGAGGGCACCTGCGACGCTTTGCCGGGCCCGTACTCGAGTGGCCGGTGGACGAACGCTGCTTTCAAGCCCAGCGCCTGCGCAGCCTGCAGATCGCCCTCATGCGCCGCAACCATCATGACCTCCGAGGGCTGCAGATCGAAGAACTCGCCCGGCATGAGGTACGTCTCCTTGTCGGGTTTGTAATGACGCACGAGCTCTGTGGAGAGGATGCAGTCCCACGGCAGCTTCGCTTGCTTCGCCATCTCCGTCAGCAAAGAGACGTTGCCGTTTGACAACGGCGCGAGGATGAATCGCTTTCGCAGTCGCGTGAGCCCCTCGACAGCGTCGGGCCAGGGCTTGAGCCGGTGCCACACGCGATTGAGGTGGGCTTTGTCGTCTTCGGTGAGCCCGTCGATTTTGAATCGGACGAGGAGCTGATCGAGCGTCATCCGGTGGAGCACGTCGAGCTTGGTCCACGGGAGCTCGCCCCGGCGCACGCGGTTCATCGCGGGACCGTACCCGGCTCGCCAGGCGTCGGCAAACGCCGCCCAGTCCACCGTCAGTCCTTTCGCCCGTCCGAGCTGCTCGCCTTCGGCGATGACCGACGACCGCCAGTCGACCACGGTGCCGAACGTGTCGAACACGGCGAGCCGAACGGAGGCCATGGGTCCGGATTGAGTCGCCGCGCGGGCCGTCGACGGTTCGCCCATCAGCGGAGGTAGTGCACCTGCGGCAAGCGCGGCCACCAGGAAAGCGCGACGATCGACAGCCTCACCGGCCCGATTACGACTCCCTACCCGCTTGCGGTTCATAGGTCCTCCTTCCAGCACGGCAGATCGCGGAGTATAGCCCGGAACCCGACCAATAGCCTGGCTGGCGGAGAGCCCGCGGGGCAGTGCGGGCGCAGTCTGCGGAACAACCGCACAATCAGCAGCAGCCCTGCTCTGCTGCTAGTGTCGCGTCTCAGAAGTTCGTTGTTGCACCGAGAGCGGCGAGGCGCCCGGCTGGCAAGGCGCGACTGACCGAGCATGCCGGGAGTATTTGAGGGAGGAGCAACGCAGCCAGCCGGGATGCATCGCCGGTCGAATGCAAACGAACTTCTGAGACGCGACACTAGACTGTTCGAGCCGAGGTTCGTTACACTTGAACACAAGTTCAAGTTCACGGTTCTGAGGAGTTACCCATGAGCCATCGACTTCTGACAACGAGCACCCTGGCGATCGCAATCGTGGCCGTCGCCGCGATCGGATCGACATCTGTTTCCGGCCAATCGGGGAAAGCGTCCGCCGCAAAAGGAACCGCTCTCAAGACCGCGGACGGCCGGCCGGACCTGCAGGGCGTGTGGGATTTCCGGACGCTGACCCCGCTGCAGCGACCGACCGATCTCGCCGGAAAAGAGGTGCTGACGGACGCGGAAGCGGTCGAGTTCGAGCGCAAGAACGCGCTGAACCAGGACAACCGCGAGGCCAAGCCGAGTTTCGTCCAGAATGGGGCGGCGTCCAACACCGACGTTGACAGGGCCTACAACGACTTCTGGTGGGACTTCGGGAAAAAGGTCGTGGGCACGAAGCGGACGTCGCTGATCGTGGATCCTCCCGATGGGAAAATGCCGCCACTCACACCCGAGGCGCAAGAGCGCGGGAAGCTGCGGTTCGCGGCGTACCAGCGTGCCGCGTTCGGACCCGAGGATCGGGGCGTCGGGGAACGATGCATCCTCGGGTTCAATTCCGGACCGCCGATGCTCCCGAGCGCTTACAACAACAACGTGCAGATCTTCCAGACCCCGGATCACGTCGTGCTGCTGAACGAGATGGTGCATAACGCGCGCATCGTCCCCCTGGACGGTCGTCCGCATGTGCCGCAGAGCGTCCGACAGTGGGTGGGCGATTCGCGTGGTCGCTGGGACGGGGACAGTTTGGTCGTCGAGACCACCGGCTTCCTCGGTGAGACGGCGTTCCCCAACGCGGGTCCGAATCTGCACCTGACGGAACGCTTCAAGCGCGTCGATGCGGACACGCTGCTGTACGAGTTCACCGTCAGCGATCCGACGACCTGGACGAAGCCCTGGACCGCGCAGGTTCCGATGAGGAAGTCCGATCAGCCCCTTTACGAGTACGCCTGCCACGAGGGGAACTACGGCATGACCAACCTTCTCAGCGCGGCACGCGCGGTTGACAAAGGAAAAGCTGAGGGCGGCAAGTAAGGGTCCTAAGCGCGCGCAGACAGCACGGCGTACCGCCGTTGAACCGCATACACGATCGTGAGACGAGGGGATGAGGGCGGCCTACCAGGCCGACGTCGAAGAGGGCCTCGGGGCGGCCGTGGCGATTGTGGTCGACATGTCCGGCTCCATGCGCGACAACGCCCCCGGTGATACGCGGCCCAAACACGTCGTCGCCCAGGAGGCTCCCGAGGCCATGCTGGACGCGACGGACGCTTTCATCGCCAAGCGTCCCGATTTTCCCATCAAGATCGGCATCTACGAAGGCAAGATCCTCGCCGAGGCGCCCGGCGTCGGGGAGCGGGAACCGGTCAAGCGGTAACCACGTCTGATCATCGAGGGGTCGGGCCACGCGAGCGAGCGAGGCGGCTGCCCTCTGCGAGGAGACACATGATTCTGCACAAGTTCTGGGCGGCCTTCGTGGCTCAGATCAACAAGGTCGCGAATCTGTTCTGGGAGGCCGATCCGGTCGCGCAGATGCGATACGAGTACGATCGGGCGGTCGAGCAACTCAAAGAGGGCCGGACCGGGCTGGAGCAGTACCGCGGGCTGGTCGAGCGCGTCACCCGCCAGGTGTCTGCGAACCAGTCTCACATGCAGAGGCTCGAAGCGGAAACCAAGGCGTACCTGAAGGCCGGCGATCGAGCGACCGCCGCGAAATTCGCGCTGGAGCTGCAGAAGGCCAAAGGGGAACTGGCGACCAACGAGCAGCAGCTCCAGATGCACGAGACGGCTTACGGCAACAGCCTGAAGAAAATCCAGCACGCAAACGAGAAGCTGATCGAGCTGCGCGAGAAGATCCAGAAATACGACGCCGAGCTGAAGATGAGCTCCGCCGAGGCCGAGATCGCCAAGCTCTCCGAAACGTTCGACATGAACCTGACGACGGATTTCGGGGAGATCGAAACCGTCATCCAGCAGAAGATCGATCAGAATCGCGGCAAGGTGCGGGTGGCGGCCGACCTGTCGGAAAAAGGCATCGCGGAGATCAAGGCCGAGGAGCGCATGCAGACCGAGCTCGCCGACCAGGCGCTCAACGCCTTCGAGGTCGAGCTCGGACTCAAGTCGCCGGAGACGACGCCCGTCGCCCAGACGGCGAAGGACCTGGGACCGGCGGTTGACAGGATCACGGCGAAACAGACGAACTAGCCCTCTGACAGGAGGACCCACATATGGCGAACGGACAACCCAAGCCCGCGTTCTACGTCGCTGTTCTGCTCGTAGTCCTCGGCCTCGTCGGTCTGGCGCTGTGGCGGTATGGCGCAATCGCCCCGGGGAGCGGAGGGGCCGGACAGATTTCGGACCAAGAGATCAAACAAATGAAGGGGGGCGCCGAAGCGCCCGACAGCTCTGGCATCACGACCGTCAAGGAATACAAATTCGTGGCCGCGTCG
>JBGPJH010000237.1:0-5331 GCA_041485305.1 Vicinamibacteria bacterium
ATCATGATTCTCGCGAAGCCCGAGAATCGTCAACGCCTGATCTACTTCGCCGGCATCGAGCGCGTGCGCTTCCGCCGGCCGGTCCACCCTGGCGACGTGGTCGAAATCGAAGCGGTGGTGGTGCGGCTCCGCAGCCGGATGGGACTGCTCCAGGGCGTCGCCCGCGTGCGCGGCAAGCCGGTCATCGAAGGCACGATGACGTTCGCGCTCGGCCCAGCCCACTCGCCGTAGCTCGCTTCGACTCTCGTCGACCTGACAAGGTCGACACTGCCGAAGCCGCCGGAACCAAAAACCGCTAGAATGGTCCGCTATGGGAAAGAAATCATCGGCGAAAGAACAGTCGTCGCCTGACAGGAACATGGCGCCTCAGAAGAAGAAGGGGCCCGGCTCTGTGGCACTCGGCGCCGTCATTGTCGGGGCCGTCCTCGTTGCGGTCTTCGTGTTCTGGCGCGGAAGCGACTCCCCGGCTTCGTCGGCCGCGGCCACTGCGACCACGAGCGCCGCTGCGAGCCAGGCCGCAACGCCTTCACGGGCTACCGGCCCGGCGGCGGAGCCTACGCCGGCAATCGAGGCGAGCACCAAGGCGACTGCGGCACTCGGTCCCCACAAACAGGCCACGCTGCCGCCGATTCCGTTCGCCGGATACGCGCCCCCGCGGCCCGCGGAAGTGGTGACCGCGGCGTTCAAGTTCGCGGCCGAGCATCCCGAAGTGCTCAGCTACGTTCCGTGCTTCTGCGGGTGCGAGCAGGGCGGGCACCGCGGCAATCACGATTGCTTCGTCCGAGCCCGCGCCGCCAACGGCGATGTGCTGCAGTGGGAAGACCACGGCGTCGAATGCGCGGTGTGCATCGACGTGGCGACCCGGTCCCGTCAGATGCATGCAGCTGGCGCATCGGTCAGCGACATCCGCGCAGCAGTCGAGCGAGAGTTCGCCCCGAAGTTCCCGTCGACGAAGACGCCCACGCCAAAGCCGCCGGCGGCGCATAGTCATTAGTGGCTCCTCCTATAATTCGTCCGTGCAACGACGAGCCGCCGCCTTCGCGCGATTGTTCGAGGCGGTGCACGAAGGCGTCTACATCGGGATGGTCGGTCCGGATGTCACGTCGACGATTGCCGCCAATCCACATCTCAAACTGATCTTCGGCTACGCGAGCGAGACACCAGAAGGGGAAGTCCGCCCCTTCGACCGCGACCGCTTCGTCGATCCGCAGGCACGGGTTGCTCTCCTCGAGCGCCTGACGACGGACGGGTTGGTTGGGGACTACCTGCTTCGCCTGCGGCGCGCCGATCAGAAGACGGTGTGGGTCGAAGTCACCGGACGCGCCGATCCCTCGCCGGGCGGCCTTCGCGTCGAAGCGCTCATCCGCGACGTCAGCGAGCGCAAGAAGCTCGACGATGAGAACCGGGATATCTACCTTCAGCTTCTGCAGGCGGAGAAGATGGCCGCGCTCGGCCAGACGATCTCGGGCGTCGCACACGAGCTGAACAACCCGCTGGCCACGATCCTCAGCTGGACCGAACGGCTCTCGCAGAAGCCGGCGCTCGACCCTGCCCTCCGCCGGGGGCTCGACACGATTCTCGGGGAGTCGGAACGGGCCGCGCGCATCGTGCGCAATCTGCTGACCTTCGCGCGCAAGAGGCAAACGACGCGCGTGCTGGTGGACATCAACCAGGTGGTCCGAGAGACCCTGGCGCTGCGCGCCTACGAGCAGCGGGTGTCGAACGTCGCCGTCATCGACGCGCTCGCCGCCGGGCTGCCTCCGGTGTTTGCCGACGGCTATCAGGTGCAGCAGGTGCTGCTGAACCTGATCATCAACGCCGAGCAGGCCATGCTCTCGGCGCACGGCCGAGGCGTGCTGGTCGTGCGCACGTGGCACGACCCCCAGCAGGAACAGATCGTGCTGGAAATCAACGACGACGGGCCGGGCATTCCCGACGAGCTGCAGCCCAAAATCTTCGACCCCTTCTTCACGACGAAGGAAGTCGGCAAGGGCACGGGCCTTGGATTGACCGTCGCTTACGCCATCGTGCAGGAACACGGCGGGCGCATCCGGCTCGATTCGCGACCAGGCGTCGGCGCGTCATTCTTCGTCGAACTGCCCGTGGCCGGCGCAAAGGTGCCGGCGGGACCCGCCCCGCGCAGATTCAGCGGCTCCACCCGAGCGACCGACGGCGCGGCCGTTCTGGTCGTCGAAGACGAAGCGGCGCTCGCGGCGGCCGTCGCCGAAGCCTTGCAGGACGCTGGCTGCTTCGTCGAAAAAGCCGCAGATGGCGAGGAAGCCTTGATCCGCATCGGCCGGCGGTCGTTCGACCTCGTGATTTGCGACCTCAAGATGCCGCGACTCGACGGCAAAGCGTTTCATCGGAAGCTGACGGCTGCCGCTCCTGCTCTGGCGAAGCGCGTCATTTTTGTCACCGGCGACGTCGCGGGAACCGACGCGGAGGAATTCTTCGAGGAGAGCGGATGCCGGTGGCTGGCCAAGCCGTTCCGGCTAGCCGATCTGCTGACCGTCGTCCGAGAAACGCTCGGGTGAGGTCGTAGCGATCAGCTGTCAGCTACCAGCACCGAAGCACCTCAGCACCCTAGCACCTTGATTCCCTCTATCTCGCGACGGCGACGGCCTGTCGCGGACGCCGTACCTTCAGCGTCGCCGGGGCTGGAGCCGGCACCCGCTTGTGCGGCCCGTCGTACGGGAGAACCACCGCGTGCGACGACGCGACCTTCGCTTGCCCCTCGCGAAGATCGGCCTTCGCCATCGCGGGTTTCTTGGCCGCGAACGCCACCAGGGCCGTGCGCATCTCGGCCACCACGGTCTGTCCCGCGTCGCCGAGCGATTCGCGCAGCCGCCGGAGCGCCCGCGCGTGAAGCTGCGACACGCGCGACTCGTTCACGCCGATCGCGGTGCCGATCTGCTTCATCGTCACCTCGCCGTAGTAGTACAGGCCGATGACCTTGCGCTCCCGCCACGGCAGCGCCGCAAGGGCCGTCCGGATGCGGCCGCGCACTTCGCTTTTTTCGTAGGCAGCATCGGGCGCATCTGGCTCGGACGGCACGAGCGCCGCCGGTAGCGACGTTTCGTCCAGGTGATCGCCGTTGGCCAGCGGAGAGGTGGATTCGATCGTGTTGATGCGCACGATCGTGCGGCTCAGGCGCTTTTCGTCCGACCCGACTCGCGCCGCGAGATCGGCCATCGAGGGCTCGTGTCCCAGCTCCCGTCTGAGGGCCTCCCGGGCGGCATCGAGCTCCCGCCGCTGACGGCGGACGCCGCGCGGCCAGGCGTCGCGGCGAAGCGCGTCGATCATCGCCCCTCGCACGCGGCGCTCCGCGAACGTCTCGAACTTGATGCCGCGGCCTTCGTCGAAGCGATGGGCCGCATCGATGAGTCCGATCACCCCATCCTGGACGAGGTCGCCGATGTCTATCGAGTTCGGCATCGAAGCGGCCATGCGACGGGCCAAGGCTTCAACAAACGGGATGCCGGCAATAACGCGACGATTCTGGCTGACAGTTGCGGTCTGAGAGTGCATCCATTCTCCTCTGCTCGGAGCTTCCGAACGGTGCGCATCATCGCAACGGCGATACCAACCGCTCAGTCCGCGCCGGCAGAACGCCAGCCGGGCGGCAGATGGCGAGGTCAAGCTGTTGTGTTTCAGAGATTTGCGTGGACAGCGGCGGGGTGGGCGGGCCGTTTGGCGGGGGGTGCCAGACTGTAAAGTTTGTCAACTTGTTGGCGATCTCGCGATCAAAATCGTCAACGTCTTGACGCTCGTACTACACTTCTCGTACGTGAGAACAAGCTCTGTCGGTTGGCGGAATGTAGGGTTCAGGTCGAGCGCTCAGACGAGGCGGTGGTGCGCCGGCACAGCTCTTTCGCCGTGCCCATCGCCTCGAGTGCGCTCGACACGACCTGCGCGGCGCGCGCGCGGCTCGTGTCGTCGGCGGCTTTCGACTCGAGCAGCTCAGCGTGCGCGAGGATAATCCCAAGCTGATTGTTCAGCCTGTGAAACAGGAGACCGAGGTTCGCTGATTCGCCCATAGGGCCTGCGATGTCAGCTAGGACCCTCCAAGGACCGGGCGGTCAGGCATGCTTCCGGTCCTCTTGCGGCCACGGTGCGGGTTCCTCGGTGCTCTCGGTTCTGTGCGGATCCCGCCAGAGGGTGTCGACGAAGATGCGAACCGACCCGCCCGCCGTGCGGACGTATTCGATCTTGCCGGAGGAGAGCCAGTTATAAATGGTCCGACGACTGACGCCAACGAGCTCGCACGCTTTCATGATTGAAATGGTTTTTCTTTCCAAGTGCAATTCCCTCCGCACATGCGTATCGGTGGGAAATGACGGCACCTGTAGAGCCACCCTCATCCGACCGGTACCCCTGCCGGTCATGTCAAGGTTCTGTCGGCTGTAAATGCCTGATTCAGCGAAGCATCTTCTGCTCGTAGAAGACGAGGGGCCGCTGCGCGAGGTCATCGCGGAGCAGCTCTCCGATCGCGGCTACCGAGTTGAGCAGGCGGCGTCGGGCGAGGTCGCGCTCGCCAAGCTTGCCGACTTTGCCTTCGACGTCATCATCACCGACCTCCGTCTCCCCGGTATCGACGGCGCGGCGGTCGTCGAGGCGGCGGTCGAGCGCTATCCCGACATCGTCGCGATCGTCGTCACGGGCTTCGGCACGGTCAAAGACGCGGTCGAAGCCATCAAGCGCGGGGCCTGGGATTTTGTCAGCAAGCCGTTTCAAATCGACGAGCTGCTGCACGTGCTCGAGGCGGCGCTCGAACAGCGACGGCTCAAGTCCGAGAACGCCTATCTCCGAGCGCAGCTCGAGGAGCGCTATTCGTTCGAGGGCATCATCGGCAAGAGTCCCGCGATGAAGCGGCTGTTTCAGCTCCTCGAAACGGTCGCCGGGACGAGCAGCACGATTCTCATTACGGGCGAGACGGGCACGGGCAAAGAAGTCGTCGCCCGCGCGATTCACCACAACGGCCCGCGGCGCCTGCAACGGTTCGTTGCGTTGAACTGCAGCGCCATTCCCGAAACGCTGCTCGAAGCCGAGCTCTTCGGTCACGTACGCGGTGCGTTCACCGGCGCGGTCGGCAACCGTCAAGGGCGCCTCGAGCAGGCGCACAAAGGCACGCTGTTCCTCGATGAAGTTGGCACGATGAGCACCGCGCTGCAGATGAAGCTGTTGCGCGTGCTCCAGGAGCGTGAATTCGAGCGCGTCGGGGGCACCGAGTCGATCAAGACGGACGTGCGGGTGATCGCCGCCACGCACCAGAACCTGGAAAAGGCCGTGCGCGAGAAGCGGTTCCGCGAAGACCTGTTCTACCGCTTGAAC
>JBGPJH010000238.1:0-5160 GCA_041485305.1 Vicinamibacteria bacterium
AGTGTCGTGAAGTCTGTGATCATCACGCGCCCGACAGGTATTCCGCTGAGCGCGGCCCGCATGTCAGCCGTTCGCGCTTCCTGCGCCGCACCGGTCCAGACGAACAGTGCAATGAGGATCAGGATCGGATTTGCCAGCCACCCGACGATCGCAAATAGCACGGCCATCCCCTGACCGAGCCTCGCGGCGATGCGGGTCGCACGTCGGTCGTCCATGCGTGTCGCCAGCACGGCGCGCAGCACCCGCCCACCATCCATCGGAAAGGCGGGCAGCATGTTGAAGATGACCAGTGAGATGTTGACCAGCATCAGGCGTTCGAGGAACGGACCGTTGGTCAGGCTGATGTGCGTGACGGGTTGCCACGTGCCAGTGAGCTGCAGCGCCACGAAGAGGGCCACGGCGATGACGATGTTGACGGCCGGGCCGGCGAGCGTGATCCAGAGGCTCTGCCTCGGGTCGTCCGGCATCCGTTCGAGACGGGCGATCCCCCCGATCGGCAGCAACGTAATCTCACGTGTGGCCAACCCAAACCTTTGAGCCGTCAGCGCATGACCAAGTTCGTGCAGGAGCACGCAGCCAAACAGCAACAGGAAGAGCGCAACTCCCGAAGTCACGCGCGCGATGCTTCCGACCTCGAACCAGTACACGACCGCGAACCAGGCCACCAAAAGCAGGAAAGTCGCATGAACGGACACACGAATCCCTGAGACTTCAGCTACCTTCCACGACCATTGCATTGGCTTGCGATGGATCGCACGCTCTGAGTTGGACGGCCCCCTTCTCGTGGCCATGACATCCCTCAAGTACTGCAAGCGCCTTGCCCTCATCGGTCGAGAAGATCTCCCCAGAAACCAGCGAGCCTCAGGACGTCGGTGACGTGCGCGGGCTGGTCCGCTTCGACGTGAGCAATCAGGTTGGTTAGAAGCAACCGGACGGGGACCTGACCGCGAAGACGGTCAGCCATGTGCTGGGATTCGACGGCTGGAATGACGTTGTCGTCTCTGCCGTGCAGCAGGAAGACCGGGACGGAGGGTTCTGGCGATCGTGATGGCGAGAGCGAGGGAACGTCGACATAGAAGCCGATGTACGGCAGAAGCTGCGGTCCAAGCTGTGCCACGTCACGGTCATTCACATATCCGAGCAGCGCAGCCGCGGGCTCCGGCAGCGTTCGCGCGAGCTCGCGCAAGGCCGCGAACTCCCGTTCGGCCTGTGGCTTGTCGACCCGATCGAGATACGAGGCCCAGAGAAAACGGCGCACGGCGTCGCGGAGCGGCGCCAGTTGCTCCGGCGGCACGAGGTGTTCGGCGACGTTGAGGAGGACGATCGCGACACCATAATCGTGCGGTGGCCGGATGGCTTGGGTGACACCTGGCTCCCGCCGGTCATGAGCGAGAGCTTCAGGCTCCAATCCCGTGCAGAAATATTCCAAGACGCGCCGCAAGTCGTCATGACCGCCGAAGGAGAAGACATATGAGAGGTGATTTTGCAGCGACGGCCGTCCGGCGGCCACGACGGCCAGCCCGCCGCTGAAGCTGATGCCCATCAGCCCGATTCGACCATTCGATGCCAAGCCGGATTCCACCGCCAACCACACAGCGGCTTGTTCAATCCGATCGGTCAGGTTGGGCGTGATCTCGAAGCGTGACAGCTCTGGGATTTCGGGTGTAACCACTGTTACGTTGGCCTCGGCCAGCCTGCGCGCGAGCGCGACGAGGCGCGGCTCGTCGATACCGGCAGGGTGCAGCCCGGACACGAGCAGCACGGTCTGACGAGCGGTCCCAACCGGTGCGTAGACGCGGGCGCGTATCGATGTGTCTTTGAGCCAAACGCGGACGATCCGCTGGCTGATGCGATCGGCGTCGAGGTCGGCGACTCGGCGGACCGGTCCATGCAAATCGGCGGCGCGCACCACCAACGCGAACCCGTGGACATAGCGTCGGGCGGTGATTCCGAGCAACAGGATCGCAATAACCGCGATGCCGATGAAGAGCCACCGTCGCATGACTGCCCAAGGTGGCAAGCGAGATGCCGGATACGCAGGCGCTTCGCGACCAGTTTCGAGAGATGGTGCCGAAAAACCGGCAACAGGGAATCTCCGGAGGTGCTGACAAATCCAATCTGGTTGGCGAGTTTGGACGGAAGAGAGCGTGACGGCGGCTCGGGCGATTCGATCGTGGGGAACCGCGAAGGCCAGCGCCCAGTATGCGTGCGACCGCGTGCCGTTCACGCGTGCGCAAGGAGATGCTCAAGCGACTCGTCGCGATGCAGTCGCGTAATCGTGTCCGCGATCATCGGAGCTAGGTTGACAACCTGGAAATGAGCAGGGAGCGCGCTCGTGAGTTCCACGCTGTTGGTTCCGATCAGTTGTCGGATCGGCAACGCCCGTAGCCGCGCGATTGCGGGCCCCACAAAGAGCGCGTGCGTGGCCAGGACTGACACATCGGGCTTGCAGCCGGCTTCCAGAAGGCCCTTGACGGCCGCCTCGATGGTGGCGCCCGTCGTAATCATGTCGTCGATGATGAGAGGCGCCCGGTCTTTGACCTCCCCGATGATGCTGCGCAACGACACCTCGGAACCGCTGACCCGCGTCTTGTGCAGCACGACGAGCGGCAGGTGCAGAACGGCCTGGTATCGCTCGGCGAGCTTCACGGCGCCGAGGTCTGGCGCCACGATCACCGTGTCGTTCGTCGTGCGGACAGCCTCGGCGAGCAGCTTGGCGGCGCTCAGATGTTCGAGCGGAATGTGAAAGAATCCTTCGATCGCCGGCGCGTGGAGGTCGATCGCGACGACCCGCGTGAAGCCCGCTGCCTCGATGAGGCCGGCTACGACATGCGCTCCAACGGCTTCCCGCCCGGATGCCCGCCGATCCTGACGGGCGTATCCGAAGTAGGGCACGACTGCCGTCAGGCGTGCCGCGCCGGCACGGCGGCAGGCGTCGGCCAGAAAGAGCAACTCCATCACGTGCTCGTCGACCGGAAGGCTGGTCGGCTCGATCACATAGACATCGTGTCCGCGGATGCTCTCTTCGATTTCCACGTGCAGTTCGCCGTCGGCGAAGCGCTGCAGGATTCGCTCGCGTGGCTTCACGCCAAGCGCTCCACTGATACTCGTCGCCAGCGGCACGTTGGCCGAACCTGCGATCACTGTCAGCGTCATGGCTGACATGGGAGCAAGCACTGTGCCTTGAGTCATATCGGCCATCCCGGCTGAGGTCTACGAGTTGTCGGCACCTGGCGCCGGATAACCGCCGGGCCTTCGGGGAAGTGCCGAGCCGCTCAGACCCCCGGGCCGAGACGAGATCGCGCGAGCCTTTGACGGGCCCTTAGGCGCGGGCGCCCGCGGTTTCCGTTGGAAGAAGATTGCCTGCATCGTGAATAGCTCGCTCTGTATTCGTAAAGAGCAACACGGCAGTGCCTACGAGGAACAGGACGATCAGCGACAAAATGGCCTGGCGATAGGAGCCGGTGGCGCCAACGACCAGGCCGAACATGAACGGGCCGATCCAGGACGTGCCCCGCTCGGTGATTTCATATAACCCGAAAAACGTGGCTTCGTGTCCGGCCGGGACCATCTGTGAGAACAACGACCGCGAGAGTGCCTGCGACCCGCCGAGCACGGTGGCCAGAACCGCTCCCATCATCCACGCTTGGGCGACCGTCTGCAGAAACCCATACGCGTAGATCACGATGCCGGTCCACAGGACGAGCGAGAGGAGGATCGCATGCTTCGTGTTGAGCAGGACGGCAATCCGCTCGAAGAGGAGCGCGCCGAAGAACGCGACGAATTGCACCATTAACACCAGCCCCATCAGAAAGGACTGATTCGTCGCTAATCCTCGCGACACGAACAGCTCCTGAGCCAGGAACACCGACGCGATTGAAATCACCGTTTGGATGGCGTCATTGAAGGCCATGTACGCGATGAGGTACCGCCGCGTGTGTGGCAGCCGTCGCAGTTGATCCCAGACGGCCCGTAGCTCGAAGATGCCGATGGCGAGATACGACCGCTCCGACGGTCGCGCCCGCTTGGCCGCCCTGGTCTTCAACCGAGCGAACGTGATCAGCGCAAAACCTCCCCACCAGAGTCCTGCGGAGAGAAGCGAGATCCGGACGGCCAGCTCTTTGGACATCCCGAGTCTGTCCGACACGCTCAGCAGGGCCAGGTTCGCCGCCAGCAGGAGGCCGCCACCCAGGTAGCCCAGTGCGTAGCCCTGACTCGAGACTTTGTCGCGCCGGTCCTCGGTCGTGATGTCGTTCAGGAATGCGTTGTAGAGCACGATCGTCGCACCGAAGGCGAGGTTCGCGACAATCAGCAAGACGCTGCCAACGATGTAACGGTGACCGGTGACGAAAAAGAGCAGGCATGTGGCAGCCACACCTCCGTAGCAAAACGCTATCATCAGCCGCTTCTTCGCGTTGCTGTAATCCGCGATGCCACCAAGGAGCGGGAGGAGCAGGACCTGAAGGAACACGGATGTTGAGATGCAGTACGGAAACAGCGACGTTGCCGTGATGCTGCCGAACGGTCCGAGATTCGCGACGATGCCGTTCCTGCCCACGTCGCGTTGGGCGAGGTCGGTCAAGTAGGGCCCGATCAACACGGTGACGACCGTCGTCTGGAAGGCCGAGTTCGCCCAGTCGTACATCAGCCACCCCACGACCTCCCGTCGGTCGCCACCCGTGCGAGAGTCGTGTCGAATGGCCATCTGAGGGGCTCCGATCAGTTTGCCTGCCGTTCATCCAGTTGTCTGGTTTGCGAATGCGGATTCGCCACATCCGCGCGTGATTTCGTCGACTGCGGCGTCACGGAGACGGACCATCTCGGGCCATCCCTGGGCACGTGGTCCCATCGGCACGCCGATCGTGACGGTGATGGGCCCATGCCGAAACAGCCACGTCCCGTCGGGCAGAATGTGACGCGTGCCGGCGATGGCGACCGGGACGATCGACCGGCCCGTGTCGACGGCGGCGCGGAACGCCCCCAACCGAAACGGGAGCAGACCGGGCCCGCGCACGAACGTGCCCTCGGGAAAGATCATCAGCCGTTCACCGTCGCGCAGACGCCGCGCCACTTCGTCGGCGCCCGCCAGGCGATCGCTCAGTCCGGCTTTCTCAATCATGATGTGTTCGGCCTTCCGGATCACCGTGCCGATCAGCGGAT
>JBGPJH010000239.1:0-5138 GCA_041485305.1 Vicinamibacteria bacterium
AGGGCATACCGGCGCTTCGGCAAGGGGCGCCACGCCGCGGGGCTCAATTTCGGAGACGTCTTTGCCTACGCACTTGCCCGCACGTCCGGCGAGCCCCTCCTGTTCAAGGGCGATGATTTCGCCAAGACCGATATCGGTCGAGTCGCCTGACGGTCGCGTTAATCAGCGCCAGCGTTCGTGGCGTTGGCCCCCGAGATCACGGCGCGCGGTGCCGATTGGTTCGTGCACGAGCCCTTGTCGCGACTCGAGAGGGAATCTGGCGGCCATGCTGGGCGCCACCCAGAAAAACGAAGAGGCCGCCGGAATCCGACGACCTCTCCCTACACATCGACGCGAAGCCGTCGCGGCATTTTGCCCGGCGGCTTTTGTGTTTCTGGAGTCATGTACATGAGCAATCAAGACAGCGAACCGGAAGCCCAGGAAGCCAAGCTTGCGGAGATTGCGAAAAAGACAGTTCGCTACAGCGTCCCGGGCATGGACACCGTCTTCGTCCGAGGCGCCGCATACAAGACCACGGACGCCGGGTCGCTCCTGATGGACATCTACTACCCGTCAGAGCCAACGCCCGGCGATCGGCTTCCGGTCGTCGTCATCGCGCTCGGCTATCCCGATCCGGAGAGCAAGGTCAGACGCTACGGGCCCCTTGTTTCGTGGGCGAAGCTGATCGCCGCCTCAGGAATGGCCGCCGTCGTCTATGGCACGCGGGAACCCGCAGAGGACATTCATTCCGCGATCGAGCATCTGCGCGCGAATGCCGCCTCCCTCCGCATCGACGGCGAGCGCATCGGCCTGTTCGCCGGGTCGGGCAACGTCGCCACGGGCCTCTCAGCGCTGATTCGCGGCGACGCCAAGCCGAAGTGCGCCGCGCTGCTCTACGGCTACACGATGGATCTGGACGGCTCGACGGTCGTGGCCGACATGGCCAGGCAGGTCGGATTCGTCGATGCCTGCGCCGGAAAGTCGGTGGACGATCTTCCCGCCGACGTGCCGCTGCTGGTCATCCGCGCCGGCCTCGAGCAGTTCCCGGGCCTCAACGAGGCCCTCGACCGCGTCGTCGCCAGGGCGCTCGCACGGAATCTCCCGCTGACGCTCGTCAACCATGCGACCGGAGTCCACGGATTCGACCTCGAGGAAGACACCGAGGCGTCGCGAGACGCGATTCGGCTGGTGCTCTCGACCTTTGCGCGTTATCTGCGTTGATCGCGCGAGCTAGCCACGAGTAAAATCGCTCCGTGAAAACGCTTTTCGAAAGGAGAAACTTTTACGCTAGAAGCACCGCGAACCCGATCACGGCGAGGCCGGCGACGATGAGCCAGGGCGTCGCGGCGGTCGAGCCCGCTGCGGCGATGTCGCCGACCGAGGACCGATCGTCGAGCTGAGCCAGGGCGCGTGCTACACGCGACTGGGCAGCCAAGGCCATGCCCAGTGCGGCCAGGAGCAGCACCCATCCGAGCCCGAGCCCGATTCGAGGCCACAGCGCTCCTGCGCCCCCTCGAACCGCGAGCACCAAGGTGCTGAGCCAGCTCACGAACGCCACGCCGGTGAGCAGTCGCAGCCGACCCATCTCGCGATCTCCGGCCTGGCGCAACAGCTCGAGCCGCAGCGCGCGCTCGGCACGCTGACGCTCGCCTTCCAACTGCTCCCGCTCGAGCTCGAGGCGCTGATGATCCCTGTCGAACGCTTCTTTCAGCGCCGCGACAACTACACCGGCGAGCCGGGTTTCGAGGGCGCCAAGGCCCCGCGCGCCGCCGACCAGCTGGCCCCGATCGTCGACGCTCGCGGAGCGACCCTTCACGGTGCGCACGACTTCGCTCAAGCCGAGCAAGCCGTCGATGATCCGCAGCCACGGGAGACTCATTTGGTCAGCCCAAGCCACCGCCGCCGGAACATCTTCTGTCCCTCGCTCGGTGACCCCCCGGCCGCTTCGAGGGTCACGAGCTCGAGCCTTGGATCGTCGGCCAGGGTCACGACCACCGTCTGTGACGAACCGGTGCGGTCCGCATAGACGACCCGCATTCGGTCGCCCGGCTTGTGGCGCCTGAGCGCCGTCTGCACGTCGTCGACCGAGTTGATGCGCGCCCCGTCGATCTGGCGCAGCTCGTCGTCCAGATCCAGGCCGGCCGCATAGGCCGGGGTGTTGGCGAGCGGGGTTGAAGTGACTCGGACGGATCCGTTGCGGTACTCGGCCCGCAAGTCGCCCCACCAGGCTCGACCCGCGTGGGTCTTGCGAAGGATCAATCCCGCTGGAAGCAGAAGCGTGGCGTAGTCGGCCACTTCACGTCCGTGGATGTAGCGGGCGAAGAACGCGCGCGCGAACGAGGGATCACCGCTCACCTCGCCAAGCCGCGCCTCCGCGTCGGCGATGGTGTAAGGACGGTCGACAAACCCCTCGCGCGTCCCGCCCGGCTTGCCGTGCGCTCGCCACATCGCGCGCATGTAGTCGTCGAGAGAGACGCGGCTGTCAGTGCGCTCGCGCAGCATCAGGTCGAGGGCGAGGGCAATGGCCCCGCCGTAAGGATAGTAGGAGATCACCGTGTTTGGCCAGTTCGTCCGGTCGCTCACGCCGCCTCCGTCGGTGAACGGGGCCATTCGGCTCATCTCTTCGGCCGACCGCACGTCCCGTCCAGGACCGAGGGCGACCGCCGCCACGAGCTCGGCCATGGTCGACGCCAGGCCAGGTAGGTCGACCAACCCGGCGCGGGCGAGTGCGACCGGCCCGTAGTACTGGGTGAACCCCTCGGCCAGCCACAGCTCCGCCGACATGTTCGTCCGCTCAAAATCGAACGGCTCGAGCGAACGCGGTCGAATCCGTTCGACGTTCCAGCTGTGAAAGAACTCGTGCGCGACGGTGTCGAGCAGGTCGGTGCGGTGGCTGAGAATGGCACCGGGTGAGGTCATGACCGTGCTGTTGCGGTGTTCCATGCCGTCGCTCTGCGCGTACGGCAGGTAGTCGGCCACGAAGGTGTAGTAACCGGGTTCGTAAGCCGGGTACTCGCCGAAGATCGCGCCCTCCTGGCGAACGATCTTCTCCACATCCCGAATGAAGATGTCGACCTCGGACGCTGTGCCGGTGTGGTGAGCGGAGAAGCGAAATCTCCGTCCGTCGACGGCAAACTCCCGGACCGTGACCGGCCCGAATTCGATCGGGCTGTCCATCAGGTACTGCAGATTCGGCGCGGTGAACTCGTAAGGTGTGGCACCAGGGTGGAGCTGGCTCACGACCTGCCAGTGCACGCCGGAGGGCGGCACGACGGTGAGCGTCGATGGTCGGCCATCCAGCCCTCGCGCCCACACGATGGCCGCCGGCATGTTGATGTGCGCGTGCGTCGGGTCGATCGCCAGGTAGGTGCCGTCGACGCGGTCGCCGAACACCCTGTACCGCAGCGTCACCGTGCCGCCGTGGTCCGGCACCGTCCACCCATAGGCGTCAGGCCTCGTCGTGACCAGCTCGCGGCCATCGCCGGCGAAGGCGTGCACGTCCCAGACGTTTTTGGCGAAGTCGTGAAGGGCGTAGCGGCCTGGTGACGAGCGGCTCACCCGCAGCTCGAGCGGGCCGCTCTCGAGCTCGGGAAACGTCGCCTCGACCTGCATCCAGTGATGCTGCGGCTCGGGAAACGCAAAACGGTAGGTGATTGGAGCCGGCTCGCGCGCCGACAGTCCTGTCAGCAGAGCAACAAGCGCGAACGGGGCGATGGAGACCCTAGCCAAGCGCGCCAAGGGCCTGGGAGACGAACGCATCCTCGGGAATCGCGCCGAGGATCTCGACCTCTTCGCCGACGACAGTCTTCGGCACGCCGGTGACGTGATAACGGCGCGCGAGATCCGGAAACTCGGTGACTTCGACCGCGTAGGCCGTGATGTTGGGGTTGGCGAACGCCATTTCATGCGCCAAGTGAACGGCGCGCGGGCAGTGCGGGCACGTCGGCGTCGTGAACACGTGCATGACGAGCGGCCTGTCGACCGCCGCCACGAGAGCACGGCTCTGGTCTGACAGATGGGATGGTCCGCCACCGACCAGCTGGATGGCGTGAACGATCGAGATGAACTCGTAGCCGGCTGGCGTGCCGAGAAAGCGAATCTTCGAATCGCGTTCGGCCCCCGATTCGTCCTGGCCGACGACCGCGATCGCAGGAACGCGATCGATCCCGTATTGGCTCGCTTTCTCCGCCTGGAGGACGAAGTTCACCTCCTCAATCGTGATCTTGTCCGAGAGGAGTGGCAGCTCTTCAAGAATCTGCTTCGTCTGGGCGCACGTCTCGCACCCAAACGTCTGGGTGAAGAACAGCAGCCGGACGGGCCGCGTCATGGCCGAGAAGTCCGCTCTCAGCTTGTCTTGATCCGCGGGCGAGATGAGTGCCATGGGCTATTTGAAGAGGTCGTCGAAGGCCTGACGCGCGCCCGTCGGACCAGGCGTTCCGGTCTGCCGCTCCACCGTGGTGCGCGGCGAGAACAACGTGCACAGATTGCGCTCGTCTTTCGGCGCCACGCGGGCGGGCAGGGCCTGCTGGGTGCACTCCCACCGGGCGCCGGCGTCGAACGAGACGCAGTTGATGCAACTGTGAAGGTCGACGCCGCATCGCGAACAACGGGCACCGGCCTCGACCTCCAGCGACAGCAGGCTGCCGCACCGCGCACACCGAAAGACTTCGTGGGCTCCCATCAGGCGTGGGGTGCGGGGACCAGAGGCGTCCTGCAGCGGCCGTCCCGGTTCCCGAGCGGCTGCCGCTGGCTTCTCTGGTCGGGGCGCACGCTCTCTCGGCTCGTCCTGATAACCGCGCTGCCGGTACTTGCGGTCGCTCATAAGGCCATCCTGCAGCAATTGGACGATCCGATCAAGCGGACGTTGGTGGCGCCGTCCGGTGGCTATCGCAACCTGTAGGTCAGGCCTGCCAGGACTCGGAATTCGCGAATCTGGTCTTGGCGGGTTCGCTCGACGGTCGCGAGGAGCGATACCGACCGTGCCAGGTTGATGGTCGTCGTGCCGGAAGACCGTGTCATGTGCGGCCGGGTCTCGATCGTGATCCCGTCGCTTCTCGAAAATCGAATCACCGACAGCGACGTCGAGTAGTCGCCCGAGAAGTAGACGCCCCGGCCGAACTGGCGTCCGAGCGACACATACCGGGAGTGGTAACGCCCGG
>JBGPJH010000240.1:0-5088 GCA_041485305.1 Vicinamibacteria bacterium
GACGGTGTCGACACCCACTTCGTCTTCGGAGATCCCCAGGACCACCAGGCGGTCGCGATACTTGTCCTGCAGCCGGATCAGGTCGGGAATCTCGGCCCGGCAGGGTCCGCACCACGTCGCCCAGAAGTTCACTAGAACGACCTTGCCCCGCAATGCCTGGGACGACACGGTGCGACCATCGAGGTCGGTCACGCTGAAGGGAGGGACGACCGCAGGGTCGCGAAGAAGCTGTACCATCGGAGCATCGGCCGACGCTGCGGTTGTCTCCGGCCCAGATGTCTTTCGATCCTTCGAGCACGTCCCAGCACTGAGCGCCAGCGCCCAAACGAAGACCGTCAGCAGCCGACCTTGGCGAACAGTCATGAGTAATCAATGGTAGCAGGGGCGCCCGTCCCCTGGCGGCAGAATCTCAGCGCTGAATATATAATCCGTCGACTGGAGGTCAACAATGGCAACGTCGTGGCAGGTCAACGGTCAGTACTACGAAACGTGCAGTTGCGACTTCGTCTGTCCTTGCATCCTGGGACAGATGGCGGTCAGTCCGACCAAGGGCGCGTGCACGTTCGCGATGGCGTTCCAGGTTGAGCGCGGAACCTACGGCACGCTCGCCCTCGACGGCCTCGGGTTCATCGTGCTCGGCTTCACGCCGGAGGCCATGGGCAAAGGGAACTGGTCCGTCGGCCTCATCGCGGACGAGCGAGCGAGCGCCGAGCAGCGCGAGGCGATCGTGGCCGTCGCGAGCGGATCGGCCGGGGGCCCCATGGCGGCTCTCACGGGGCTGATCGGGAAGTTCCTGGGGGTGGAGTCGGCGCCGATCCGTTTCGACCGGAACGGCATCAAGTGGTCCGTGAAGGCATCGAGCTTCGTCGACATGGCGGCCGAGGGCGTGATGGGGATCGATCCGAACGCGACCGAACCCATGTATATCGGCAACTCGGGCCATCCAGCTGGCGATCGCCTCGCGCTCGCTCATGCGCGGAAGAGCCACGTGAACGCGCTGGGCTTGACATGGGACGACACCAGCGGCAAAAACAACGGTCACTATGCGCCGTTTTCGTGGCGGAGTGCGTAGCCTGTCGGCGGTCGCGGTGGCTCCACGCCGCGACCGCATCCTGATCTGCTCCTGCGTCGCGGTCATCACCGCCCTGGCGTGGGCCTATCTTGTCCATCTCGACCGGCAGATGTCGTCGTCGATGCAGCACGACGCGATGATGGCGGAAATGGGCATGACGATGAACGCGCCGTGGACGACGGTCGACCTCGCGCTGACGTTCGCGATGTGGACCGTGATGATGGTGGGCATGATGGCGCCCGCTGCCACGCCCGTGTTGCTCTTGTTCGCGCGCGCGCGCGCGGGCCGGACCGAGCGCGGCGTTTCTATGGCTGTGTTGATATTCGGGCTCGGCTACATCGCCGTCTGGGTCGGTTTCAGCGCGTGCGCGGCGCTCGCGCAGGGGGCATTGCACCGGGCGGCGCTGTTGTCGCCCGCCATGTCCGCGTCGAGCCCGCCGTTAGCCGGTGCGATTCTCATTGCCGCAGGCGTCTATCAACTGACGCCGTTCAAAGGCGCCTGCCTGTCCCACTGCCGCAGTCCACTTGGATTTCTGATGACAAGCTGGCGCGACGGATTCACCGGCGCGTTTCAGATGGGGAGCCGGCACGCCGGGTACTGTCTGGGCTGCTGTTGGGCGTTGATGTGCGTGCTCTTCGCCGTCGGCGTGATGAACCTGCTCTGGGTGGCGGCGTTGACGCTGGTGGTCTTCGTCGAGAAAGCCGGACCATCAGGCGTCCTCGTCGCACGCGGCGCCGGCGCGGTGATGGCGATCCTGGGCATCTGTGTCGTCGCCGGTGTCTGGTAAGAACCGCGGCTACGCCTGAGCACGCGCTCGAAGGATCACGTCCCGCCCGACGAGGTACAACAGCAGCGTCAGAAGCAGGAACGGGATCAAGGACAGCGCGTCGGCCCTGGGCCCCTCGAAGAACGGATTGTTCATCTCCGACCACTGCGTGATGCGACCGGTGACGTCGGCCGTCACCCCGGCCATGAACGCGATGAGGATGCCGGCAATGGCGCCGCCGGCGATGTATCCCGAGGCCAGGAGAACTCCAGGACTCTTGTCGCCCTCGGCCGTCAGCTGCTCTTCGGTCAGGTTGCGCCCGCGATGCTTCCGTCGCACAAACCGATCGCACAGCAATCGGATCAGGCCTCCGATGAAGATTGGGCTGGAGGAGGACAGCGGCAGGTACACACCCACCGCGAACGCGAGAGACGGCACGCTCGACATCTCGAGAACGATCGCGATCATCACGCCGAGCAGCACCAGGCCCCAAGGCAGCTGCCGGTTGAGGATGCCCTTGATGATGTACGACATCAGCGTGGCTTTGGGGGCGTCGAATTTCACGATCTGATGCAGGCCGTCCGGCGTCCGGCGGTGCACTCCGTTGATGCCGGGATCGACCAGGTAGACCGGTATGCCGCTCGTATCCACGAGGTATTTGCCGGCCGGACCGTCCCCGGCCGTCTGCTTGTACCAAACAGAGTACTCCTGCCCGGAATGCGTCTCCCTGCTCGTCAAGGTCGAGGGATCGACGCGCATCGTGACCGGGAAATTCTCGACGTCGCGCAGCCCCGCTCCGCCGGTCCCTGGCGCCGGCTCCTTGCTCACGCGTGGCACGTAGACCGTGGCGGCGTCATTCAGCTTCAGCAGGATAGGACCGAGGACCAGCGCCGAGGTCAGCGCGCCGACCACGATCGCGATTTGCTGGCTCCGCGGCGTTGCACCGATCAGGAACCCCGTCTTCAGATCCTGCGACGTAGTGCCGCCGTTGGACGACGCGATACAGACGATAGCCCCGACGGAAAGTGCGGTGACGTAGTAGGTCGGGCCGGTCCAGCCGACCACGAGGAACACGAGACACGTCATCAGCAGCGTTGCGACCGTCATGCCGGAAATCGGATTCGACGACGAGCCGATCTCGCCCGTCAGTCGCGACGACACGGTCACGAAAAGGAAGCCGAGCACGACGATGAGGGTCGCCCCGAGCAGGTTCATGTGCAGGGGACGCGCAACCACGATTGCCGCGACCAGGGCGAGGCTGCCGATCAGCACGACCTTCATCGACAGGTCGCGGTCGGTCCGGACGAACGAGGGTCGCGCGGCGGCGCCGCCTCGAAAGTCCCTCAGTCCTTCGAGCAGGCTGCTCCAGATCGTGGGGATCGAACGCAAGAGGCTGATGATGCCGCCGGCGGCGACGGCGCCGGCCCCGATGTAAAGCACGTACGCGCTGCGGATGGCGTCGGGCGACATCTCGCCGATGGGTATTGTGCCAGGCGCGAGAGCGCCGCTCTGACCCGATCCGAAGAACTTGATCGCCGGGATCAGCACCAGGTACGCCAGGACGCCGCCCGCGCACATGGTCGAGGCGATGCGCGGCCCGATGATGTAGCCGACCCCCAGAAGCTCCGGCGAGATCTCGGCCGAGATGGAGCCGGCCGAAAACGGGGGGCCGAAGACCTTCTGCGGCACGTCCTTCCAGCCCTTGAAGGCCACGTTCAGCGCTTTGTAGGCGAGCCCGACGCCGAACCCCGCGAAGATCGTCCTGGCGCTGGTCGCTGTGCCGCCAAGGGCGGCCATCTCTCGTTTCGCCGAGGCCGACGCCACCGCGCGAGACTCGGCGGAAGCGCCGGCCTTGAGTACCTCGGCGCAGGCGGTCCCTTCCGGGTACTTGAGCACCCCGTGCTGCTGCACGATGAGCGCTCGGCGGAGCGGAATCATCATCAGGATGCCGAGCAATCCTCCGAGCACCGCGACCAGCACGACGCGGGTGATCTCGAGATCGAAGCCCAGGATCATGATGGCGGGCATCGTCACGCCAAGACCAAACGCGATGGATTCGCCGGCCGAGCCCGCGGTCTGAACGATGTTGTTCTCGAGGATGGTCGCGTCCCGCCCGCCGACCTTCGACAGAAGGCGGAAGAGCGTGATGGAGATCACCGCGACTGGAATCGAGGCGCTGACGGTGAGGCCAACCTTCAGGACGAGATAGAGAGACGACGCACCGAAGATCACGCCGAGAAGCGTGCCGACGACCAGCGGGAGCAGCGTCAGCTCGCCGAGCGTCACCGAGCTGGGGATGTAGGGCTCGAACACGGCGACGGGCCCGCCGGCCGTTGCGGCTGACAGAGGTGACGCGGCCACGGAGTTGAGGGGCTCGGTGGATGGCGGCATGATGGAGCCGAAGCATAGCACCATCTCCGCCGGCGGCACCCTCTACCAATGACTCTGTGTCAATGACTTTGTTGACGAGTGTCGGAGGTTTCTTCAATACTCCCGGAGGAGGCACAACATGGCGACCGTGCCGTGGCACATCAAGGGAGAAGAGGTCGCGCAGTTCAACGCCTTCGACTGGGGAAACCAGCCAGCCTGAAACGTATTCCGTGGGCGTGGCCCGCCTGAGCTAGTGCTGCCGCTGATGGTGCCTGCTGCCGGCCGGGCCTTTTCGTGCGGAGCGCCGGACTCGCTTTCTAGCTCGACGTGCACGCCTGGTGTGCTTTTTCGAAACCGTGGGTGAGGCCGAATGTCGCACGGCGGTGCTCCCGGCTGCCGCGACCGGAACCGTCGCTTCGGGCACGAGAATCGCCAGTGCGGCGGCTATCAGCGCTGCAGAAATCCCCTGTCGCACAATGTACCTCCGGCTCGAAGGTACCATACTACTAAGGGTGGCAACTAGAGCTGATTGCGAGGTCCGTATGCGCGCGAGATGCGCGAGCGTAGTGTGATGCGCACTCGTACCTGTTGACGTCCTGTCGTACCAGTACATGCGCAGAAGGTCGACACCACAGAGGGTCTTCGCGAAATCTGCGAGCGCATCGATGGCCTTCTCGTGGTCTAGCAGCCCGTGGCGCAAGTCGGGGAAAGTAGGTGGTAGCGTTTTGCCGGTAACTCTACCGGAAACCGGCAGGTCGCTTCACTGATGGTTGGCATCGGCCTCCGCTGAACGCTCTGCGCTCGCCATCGCGTCGGCTATCCTCTTCATGCCGTCGGCAAGGTTCAATCCGAACTGGCTCGTAACTTGAGTCGCATATGC
>JBGPJH010000241.1:0-5028 GCA_041485305.1 Vicinamibacteria bacterium
AGGGCGACCTCGTGACGATCGAGTTCGAGTTTCCGAAGGCCGCCCCGATCACCTTGGAGGACAAGGAGGTCGAGTTCATCACCAAGCTGGGCCAAAGTCACATCAAGAAGAAGTTCAAGCTGGCAGATATGGTGTTTGGCGACCAGCTCGCGCTGTGAGCGCGCTAGAAACCAATCGCCAGGCCATCTTTCCGCGGGTCGGAGCCGCCCATCAACACGCCGGAGCGGGGGTCGATGAGGATGCCTTGAAACCCCCCGAAGGAGCCGGGGCTCTCGCTCACCTGGTGGCCGCGGGCGATCAGGGCCGATCGCACGTCTTGCGGCACCGCGCTCTCGACCTGCAGCCCGCCGTTTCCATGATTGACGCGCGCCGCCTCGCCCGCCTCCTGGATGTTCATCCCGAAATCGATCAGGTTGACGAGCACTTGCACGTGCCCCTGCGCCTGGTGATCGCCGCCCATGACGCCGAACGACAGCCACGGCTTGCCGTCCTTCATGACGAATGCCGGGATCAGCGTGTGGAGCGGTCTCTTGTGCGGGGCGATCTGGTCGGGGTGGCCCGGCGTCAGGTTGAACAGCGCGCCACGGTTGTGGAGCAGGATCCCGGTCCCGCCAGCCACGATTCCTGACCCGAAATCGCTGAAGAGCGACTGAATGAGCGAAACGATGTTTCCAGCCCCGTCGGCGACGGTCATGTAGACGGTATCGCCCCGATCGTGACCTGTGAGGTTCTGCTCGTGCTCGGACGTGGTCGCTCGACTCGAGCGGGTCTCTGCGTTCACAGCGCCCGCGTCGTAACCCGGCGCCGCGCGGCTCGGATCGATCTCCTTACGGCGCCTCGCAGCGTAGTCCTTGGATCCGAGCATGGTGATCGTCTGCGTGGGTACTGCCTCAGCGTCGGCGAGATACGCCGCCCGGTCGGCGAACGCAACCCGTTTCGCTTCGGCGAGCAGGTGCAGGTACTCCGCCGAATTGTAACCAAGCGAACGAAGGTCGTAGCCCTCGAGGATGTTCAACATTTCGAGCACGACGAAGCCTTGCGTGTTCGGCGGCAGCTCGTAGACGTCATAGCCCCGGTAGTTCGTAGAGATCGGATCGACCCAGTCAGAGTGGTGATCCGCGAAGTCGCGGGCGTCTAGCAGGCCGTCGCGCTTCTTTATATCGACGGCGATGGCATTGGCGATCGGTCCCCTGTAGAACGCGTCACGACCGCCGGCGGCGATCGTCAGGAGGGTCGCCGCCAGGTTGGGATTGGCAAACACCTCTCCGGGTCGAGGGGCACGAGCACGGGGCAAAAACGTTGAGGCAGTGGCCGGGTCGGCAGCCAACTTCTGCTCGCTGCCCTGCCATTGGCCGCTGACGATCTCCGAGACGGCGTAACCGCCCTTGGCGTAATCGACCGCCGGCGCGAGCGCCCGCGCCAGGGGAATCGTGCCATACGTCTTGAGCAGCGTCGCCCAGCCGTCGACCACGCCAGGCACCGTCACCGAATACACGCCCGTGCTGGGCATCTTCGTCACGTTCCTGGCGGCGAACGTTTCCCTCGTCGCTGCCAGGGCCGCCCGGCCGCTTGCATTCAGCCCTCGGAGTGTCTTTCGTTTCCCTTCATAGACGATCGCGAACAAATCGCCGCCGATGCCGTTCATGCTGGGTTCGACCACCGACAGCACTGCGGCGGCCGTAATGGCCGCGTCGATGGCGTTCCCACCCGTCTGCAGCACGCGCAGGCCCGCTGCGGACGCCAGTGGCTGGCTCGTGGCGATCATGCCGTTGCGCCCCATCACGACGGAGCGCGTCGAATGCCGATTCGCGGCGGGGCGGTCGCCCGGGAGCGGCGATGACGATGGGCCCTGGGCAGACATCTTCTATTCACCCATTCGTGCCACACTGCTTGACAAAGCCGTCCACACTATATCCGCTATACCCCATGCATCCCACCTCCGCGGCCCTGATGAGCGTGCATCGTCCAACGGATCTTGCGGGGCCCATTAGCCTGTCTCGCCACATAGAAGGAGAGTACCGATGCGAGAAGCCATGATCGCTTCGTTCGTGCTCGTGCTCGCGTGTCCCGCCGCGGCACAAGCTCAAGCGCCCGTCCCAGCCACCGACATCACGGCAGCCGACGTGCAAGCGTTCCTCAAACAGCTGCCGCCGAACGCGATCAGCGACCGTCCAATCCGGGTCGTGGATGTCGGCGGATACAAGGTTGGAGTATACGGCGTCTTCCGACCCAAATCGGTGAAGCAGGACGCCGTCCTCCACGAGACCCGAGTGACCGAGGTGTATCAGATGCTCGACGGCGCCGGCACGCTCGTCACGGGAGGGAGGTTGGTGGATCCGGACAAAGGTACGGTCGGCGGGACCGGTACGACGGTCCGGGGACCGCGAATCGAAGGGGGAGTCAGCCGCCGCGTCACACGGGGCGACATTGTGATCATTCCCGCGCGGACGCCGCACTGGTGGAGCGAGCTCGACGGCGACATCAGCTATCTGATCATCCGGCCCGACCCGGAAGGCAGGCAGTCGCTCAAGTGACCGCACGCATCCGAGACGAGGTCGCTCGCGCGCCTACGGCACACACCGGGCTGCTTTGTTGGACGGGTCCGACGGCTTTCCTCCCGGTTTGTCGCGGTACACCTCGTGGCAATGCAAGCATGCGGTGGCGACCTGATCGGTCACCTCGCTCACCGCGTCCTGCTTCCTCGACTGCGAGGCCTTGTAGGCGGCCCGTCCAGCCTCCGCGAGCTCCGCGGTGAACTTCACCCAATCGGCCCGGTCCACGGGGACGAGCCGGCCGTTCTCGCACCGACGTCCGGGTGTCAACATCAAGGGGGCAGACTCGGCTAGCGCCACGGCGGCATAGTCGACCAGCTCCCATCCCCTGTAGATGCCGGCCCCCCAATCGACCCAGGAAAATGCCGCGGTGGCCCCCGAACCCACTGAGGGCGGCTTGGGAGAACCGGGATCCCAACCCTGGACGTTGAAGATCAAATTCGAACTGGGGAACAGAATGCCCCGCATCACTTGCGCCAGGTTCCCGAGCGGCGGCGAGGACAGCGCGAGGGCGGCCTGGGCCGAAACCTGCTTCGGCTGAGGACGGGTCCCAGCCGGCCATGCGATCTGTTTCAGTACCCCCTCGTCCGGAGCAAGCTCGGCTCTTCCAGCGGGAAACTTGCCGACTTGGAGAATGTAGGCGGTGATGTCGGCCGTCTGCTGCAAGGTGAGCTTCCCCGGATCGTTGGCCGGCATCGTGTTCCGGATCTTGCCGGCGAGCTCAGACAGCGGCTGCGTGCCCCAGTTCCCGACGAAGTCGTCTCCCGCCAGCGGTGGTGCGAGGTCGCCCCCGAGCGCCGCGCCGTGACAGGTCGAGCATCGGTCCTTGTACAGGGCCTGGCCGCGCACTGCCTGCTCGTTGGTGTACACACCGTCCTTCACCGTGCGCGACTGCCCAGCGTAAGCTGCAAGCGAGAACGATCCGAGTAACGCGCAAGCGAAAGCGCCGACATTCCGCGTCATCTCACGCACCTCTTTTCACCAAGCGTCCACGCTCTTCCCATCGGCTACTGCTTCACGTGCCGTTCGAGCATCTGGCGACGGACGACAGCGCCGTACACGTTCCCTTTGGCGTCGACGCCGACGCCTTCGGCACCGGAATGCTCGCTCGTGGTCGACTCCATGTCTTCGATGAAAGAGGTTACCTTGCCATCCTTGGCGCTGCCGATGCGGATGCCTTTCTTGATGCCGGCGAGCTCGTGAGCGCCGGAATCGGGACCGGACTCGGAATCGGTGACGTAGATCGTGTCGTCCGCCGTAATGAAGATGCCGCTGGGGCGCCCGAACTGACGCCATTCATCCAGGTAGCGGCCGTCCTGGTCGAAGATTTGGATGCGGTTGTTCTCGCGGTCGCCGACGAACAAGCGGCCCCGCGAGTCCATGGCGATCGTATGCGGCTCGCTGATCTCCCCTCGGCCGGAGCCTTTCTTGCCCCACTCCTTGATGAACTTGCCGTCCTTGGTAAATCTGACGACGCGGTTGTTCTTGCCATTGCGGTGACTGTCGGTGACGAAGACGTCGCCGCTCGGCGCGACCAGGACGTCGGTCGGCTGATCGAAGAGGTCGGGGTCCGAGCCGGAGACGCCCGCCTTGCCGAGCGTCATGAGCACGCGTCCGTCAGGACTGAACTTGAACACCTGGTGGCCCTTGCCGTTCTCGCCCCGCGCGTCGGTGACCCAGAGATTGCCGCTGCGATCCACCGTGGCTCCGTGCGGGAAGATGAACATGCCTTCGCCCCAGGTCTTGAGGAGCTTGCCGCTGGCGTCGTACTTCAGGATGGGCGCCTCGGGCCGGCCGGCACAGGAGTTGGCAAAGCAGCGGTGGACGACGTAGATCGTGCCGTCGGGTGCGGGCTCGATGGCTGTGACGGCCGCCCACTTCACGCCCGCCGGGAGTTGGCCCCAATCGCGCGTGGTGCGGTAGGGCTGCGGCAGGTCGTTACGAGGAGCGTTTGCGGGTTGGGCGAGTACCGCGCCGGTGACACATGCCGCCGCTGCGAGAGTGAAGACCCACGTGGGTCGCGCCATATTTCCTCCTGGTGGATTCCTCGGAGACTATCCTGCGGGTGCTACTTCAACGAGGCGAGCCGCTGTCTGAGGCGGGCCACATCGGGATAGGCCGTGACGAGCCCCTGAACGACGGCGGCCGCGCCCTCGCGCTGGCCCGAAGCCTCGAGCGCGTCGGCCGTCAACAGGCCGTGTCGAATCCGCAGGCTGCGGTTGCTCTGGGGCAGCGACATGGCTCCGAGCTTGTCGATGGCCGCCCGCGCATCCTTCCGGTCGACGAGCAGCGATTCGGCCGAAGCCAGTTGTACTTCGATGTCGCTCGGATGCCGCTCGGCCGCAATCGCCAGAAGCCTGGCTGCCTCATCCAACCGCCCAGCCTTCCTTTCAATCTGCGCCTCTTGATACAAGCCTGCGAGCAGGAGCCGCTCGACGTCTGCCGGGTCGCCGCTTCTGATCCCGACGCCGCCGGC
>JBGPJH010000242.1:0-5012 GCA_041485305.1 Vicinamibacteria bacterium
CCGTGGGCCGCTCGTACCACGCGTCGGCGCCGTGCCGCTCGAATACTCCGGCTGCGCGTTCCACAATGGCTGGCGTCAGAATCGCTTCGCCGCACCTCGCGCAGTCCAGCGCCGGAATCGGCACGCCCCAGGCCCGCTGACGCGAAACGCACCAGTCAGGCCGGTTCGCCAGCATGTTGTAGATCCGGTCGTGGCCCCAGGCGGGAATCCATTTCACGTGATTGTCCACCTGATCGAGGGCCGCGTTGCGGAGGGTTCTGGCCTCGCCGGCGCGCGAGGGGAGCGGCTCCCGAATGACTGGTGCACCGTCCAGCCGGATGAACCACTGCGAGGTGGCGAGAAAAATCACCGGGTTATGACAGCGCCAGCAGTGAGGGTACTGATGGGAGAAGGCTTCGCGGTGCCACAGCAACCCCCGTTCCTTCAGGGCTTCCTCGACTTTCGGGTTGGCATCGAACACACGCATCCCGCCGACCAGCGGGACGCTGTCGAGAAAGTGCCCCGTCGGCCCAATCGGTGCGTAGATGTCCAGGCCGTACTTCGTGCCGGTGCTGAAGTCGTCGGCACCGTGACCGGGAGCGGTGTGGACGGCGCCCGTGCCCGCTTCGAGCGTGACGTACTCCCCGAGCACGCCCAACGAGTCGCGTGAGTACAGCGGATGGCGAAACCGGATGTGCTCGAGCTGCTCGCCTTTCATGCGCGCGACGGGCGTGTCGAGCGCCCGGCCGACCGCCGCAGCGACCCGGGCGGCGAGTGCTTCGGCGACGATGACCGCGCGTCCATCCACCTCGTACGCCGCGTAGTCGAGTTCCGGATGGAACGCCACCGCGAGGTTCGACGGAATGGTCCACGGCGTGGTTGTCCAGATGAGTACGGACACGCGCCGGCCGGCCAGCGCGGGCACGCGCGCGCCCAGTTCGCCCTCGCTATCCACCGACAGGGGGAACTCGACGTAGATGGAGGGCGAGGAGTGCTGTTCGTACTCGACCTCCGCTTCGGCCAGGGCCGTTCGACAGTGAATGCACCAATGGACCGGCTTTTTGCCCTTGTAGACCAGACCCTGTTCGACGAACCGCCCGAACGCGCGGGCGATCGCCGCCTGATACCTGAAATCCATCGTCAGGTAGGGGTCGTCCCATGTGCCGAGCACGCCGAGCCGCTGGAACTGCGCGGTCATCGTGCCGATGAACCGCTCTGCGTACGCCCGGCACGCGCGACAGAAGTCGGCCGTCGACATGCCGCGCTTTTTCGGACCGAGCTCGCGATCGACCTGCAGCTCGATCGGCAGCCCGTGACAGTCGTACCCGACGACGTACGGGGCGTCGAAGCCCGCCATCGACCGCGCCTTGACGACGAAGTCCTTCAGGATCTTGTTGAGCGCCGTGCCGATATGAATGTTGCCGTTGGCGTAGGGCGGGCCGTCGTGGAGCACGAACTTTGGCGCTCCCTTGCGGCGCTCGCGGATGTTCCCGTACAGGTTCATTGCCGCCCACCGCGCGAGCGCGACCGGCTCGCTCGTCGGCAGGTTCGCCTTCATCGGGAACTCCGTGCGCGGCAGATTGACGGTGTCTTTCCACTCGGGCATGGCTGTTTACCGATTCTATAATGAACCGAAGGTTGCTTCTGCAGGAGCCCGACGATGTGTCGTGGTCGGCGGCCCTGGGGCTCGAAGGGACAGGCGGCGAATCGATGATGCGGGTGGAGCGGTTGGACAACGGTCTCAAGGTGCTGGTTCGCGAGGAGCACACAGCGCCTCTGGCGTCTGTGTGGTGCTGGTACAAGGTCGGCTCCAAGGACGAGCGGCCGGGTCTGACCGGTGTGTCGCACTGGGTCGAGCACATGAACTTCAAGGGGACGACCAACATCCCGCGCGATCGGGTGAAAGGCATCATCGAGCAGTTCGGCGGGAGCTGGAACGGCTATACCTGGGTCGATCAGACGACATACCTGGAAACGGCGACGCGCGATGCCCTGGATCGGATGTTGTTCATCGAGTCCGAACGAATGGCCAGATGTCTGTACCACCCCGAGGACTGCGAGTCCGAGCGGTCGGTGATCATTTCCGAGCTGAAAGGTGGAGAGAACGACCCCGATCAGTTTCTCGACCAGGAGGTGACCGCCACAGCGTTCAAGACGCACCCCTATCGGCACCCGACGATCGGGTGGTTGTCCGACCTGGAGACGATGACCCGAGAGGACCTGTACGGCTACTACCAGCGCTACTACGTTCCGAACAACGCCACGCTGGTCATCGTCGGCGACGTTGAAACCGACGACGCCCTGCGCAAGGCCGAGAAACACTTCGGCGGCATCCTCGCCGGTCCGGAACCGCCGCGCCAGCGGACGAGTGAGCCCGAGCAAACCGGCGAGCGACGTGTGACCATTCGACGGGAGGGAACAGCCGCATACCTCAAGGTTGCGTATCACGCCCCGGCGATACGCGATTCGATGTTTGCGCCGACCCTCCTCCTCGACGCGGCACTGACCGGCGCCAAGGGAGTCAACCTTTGGAGCAGCTTTCGAATGCCGCCGCCTCAGCGGCGGGCGCGACTGTATCGAGTCCTCGTCGAGAGCGGGGTCGCGTCGGCCGTCCAAGGGGCGCTGCTTCCCACCGAGCAGCCGTTTCTCTACTCGGTGTCTGCGACAGCCACCACCGGCACCTCGCTGGCCTCTGTCGAGACGGCCCTGCTGGAAGAGCTCGATCGCGTGAGCCACGACGGCATTACCCAGCTCGAGCTAGAACGGGCCAAAGCCCAGCTTCGGGCGCGTCTGGTCTTCGACAACGACAGCGTGACGAACATTGCTCACCAGATCGGCTACTTCGAGACGATCGCGGGTGTCGATGTCTTCGACAGCCTGCCGGCCGCCCTGGCGGGGGTGACGCTGGAACAGGTGGCCCAAGCGGCTCGGCTGATGCTCGTTCCCTCCAATCGCACGGTCGGGTGGTTCGATCCGTTGCCGGTCGCGCCGGCGCTCGACGCCACAGCGAGGCGGTAGTGGCGGTTGCCTACACCGGGTTGACACCGGCTCGAACGACGTTGCCAAACGGCGTTGTCGTGCTTGCGAAAGAAACACGCACGACGCCCGCCGTGACGATTCACCTCGCAGTCAGGGCTGGATCGATTTGCGACCCCTTCGACGCGCCCGGCGCCATGCACTTGCTCTCCCGCGTCATCGACCGCGGGACCACGACGCGCTCTGCCGCCGACATCGCCGACGAGCTGGATAGTCGCGGTGTCTCGTTGACGACGAGCGTGACTCGTCATCTGTTCTCTCTCGCTTGCACGTGCCTGGCCGAAGACTTCGAGCGCATTTTGGCGCTGCTCGGCGACGTGGCGATCGCCCCGAGTGTTCCGGAGACCGAGCTGGCGACCCGAAAGGGCGAGGTGATTACGGGGCTCCGCCAGGATGAAGACAATCCGGCCGTTCGGGCCGTTGAGGGGTTGATGGCTCTGCTGTACGGAGCGCAACACCCGTATGGACGCCGCGCGAAGGGCACGATTGGGTCAGTTGAGCGGGCGATACGCGATGGACTCCTCCGTCTGCACGCCGATCGGTTCGCACCAAGCCACCTCGCCGTTGCCGTGGTCGGCGACGTCGTGAGCCAGCGCGTCGTCGACGTCGCGGCGCGGGTGTTTGGCGGCTGGCACACGAGCGAACCCCTCCCGGTCCCGCTGCCTCACGCCGCGCCGGCAGCCGAACGCCGGCAGGTGATCGTGCCGATGATGAACAAGGCGCAGGCCGACATCGCCTACGGCTTCACGACGATGACGCGGCAGGACCCGTCCTACTATGCGTTCTCGCTGCTCAACAACGCGTTGGGTCAGTACGCGATGGGCGGTCGGCTGGGCGACAGCATCCGGGAGCGGCAAGGCATGGCCTATTACGTATCGAGCACCTTCGACGCGAACGTCGTCGAGGGACCGCTGGTGATTCGAGCGGGGGTGAGCGCGGCGAACGTCGACCGCGCGGTCCGGTCGGTCGACGAGGAGCTCAATCGGCTGCGCAGCGACGGGTTGACGGAACGGGAGCTGACCGAGTCGCGACAGTACTTGATTGGCTCGCTGCCCAGAGCGCTCGAAACCAATGCGGCAATCGCGCAGTTTCTCCAGACGGCTGAGTTCTTTGGTTTGGGGCTGGATTACGATCGGCGCCTGCCGGGACTCCTTGGTGAGGTGACGCTCGAGCAGGTTCACGAGCTGGCCCAGCGTTACCTGGACCCGCAGCGCGCGTCCATCGTCATCGCGGGCCCGTATCGACTCACGGAATCTGCCGAAACCCATGCCGCTGACCGTCGGTGACCGGCTCGGGCTCGCATCCCACCTCCAGTGATAGTCACGAATATGTCACCTCAAGGGAGTGACGCTTCGCGTCGAGGAGTACGTCAGCGAGGACGGGTCGATTCCGTTCAAGGACTGGTTCAAGCGACTGGACCCTCACGCCGCGGCGAAGATGGCGACGGCCCTGACTCGGCTGAGTCTGGGGAACAATTCCAACGTGAAGTGGGTTCAGCGGCATTGGGGAGCTCAAAGTCGATTCGGGACCGGGATACCGCGTGTATCTGGCCAAGGACGGCGAAGCGTTGGACCTGTTGTTCTGCGGTGGCACCAAGAAGCGGCAGCAGGCCGACATCGCCACGGCGCTGACGCTCCACGACGAATACAAAGCGCGCAAGAAGACGGCCCGGCGTGCCGGCCATGCCTGTCGTAGTATTTCACGCGTAGCGGCCGCCGCGCCAGCGGCTTCGTTCTAGTCGCATAGTGGCGACCTATCCCTTGAGGCCTCAGGAAGTCGCATGCTGAGAGGGGCGAATGGTGTTGCCCTCAGGCGAGGGGCGTCAGCCGATCGTCTCGGAACTCGCGCGATTGACCCTCGGATGAGCCGTGTAATACAGTGAGTAATACAGGAGGCGTCACGTGGCCACTCGGACGGTCAGACTCGACGACGAAGCGGAGGCAGCGCTTCAGCAGATTCGCAAGGCCACAGGGCTGCCGATTTCTGAGGCGCTGAAG
>JBGPJH010000243.1:0-5012 GCA_041485305.1 Vicinamibacteria bacterium
CAATCGACACGATGTCGCCCTCCTGCAGCACCCGGCGACCCGACGGAATCCCGTGGATCACCTCGTCGTTGATCGACGCACAGATCGTGGCGGGATAGCCATGGTACCCCTTGAACGCCGGGGCCGCCCCGGCGTCCGCGATCATCTGCTCGGCGATCTCATCGAGATCCGCGGTCGTCAGGCCCGGTGCGACCTTCGACGCCAGCTCGGTTAGCACGTCCCCCACCAGACGTCCAGCCGCTTGCATCCGCTCCAGCTCGGCGACCGACCGGCAGACGATCACTCGGCTCAACCTCCCGCGTGCACCGCATCGACGGCGGTCGCGAGATCCGCCGCCACGCGATCCGGCAATTGCGCGCCGTCGATCGAGCGGAACGTCGGCCGGCACTGATAGTAGTCGACCAGCGGCTGCGTGTCGCGACGATACACCCTCAGCCGCTCTCGCACGACCGCCTCGCTGTCGTCCGGGCGCTGCTTCACCCGGCCGCCGCACCGGCTGCAGCGCGCCGGATCCGCCTGAGCCGCCTCTACCTCCGCGTTCGAGCCGCAGTCCTCGCACACCAGCCGCGAGCTGAGGCGGCGGACCAACTCGGCTTCGGGGACCGCGATGTCGACCACAATCAACGGGTCGTGCCCGTTCATCAAGCGATCGAGCGCGGCGGCTTGCGCAACCGTCCGTGGGAAACCGTCCAGGATGAACCCAGAACCGACGTCGGGCCGATCGAGACGCTCGCCTACCACGCCAATAATGACCTCGTCGCTCACCAGCTCTCCGCGCGCCATGATGGCTTGGGCCCGCAGACCGAGCTCGGTTCCCTCCTTCACCGCGTCGCGAAGCATGTCGCCCGTCGAAATCTTTGGAATGCCTCTCGCGCGCGCAAAGCGCTCGGCTTGGGTACCCTTGCCAGCCCCGGGCGCTCCCAGCATGATCAGATTGAGCGCCATGCTTCGCCGCGTGTGGTGATGAGGGGGGGCCGCATCGGTTCATCAGCCTCTTCGTCCCCTGATGCGGGTTTTCTTCATGAACCCGTCGTAGTGGCGCATGATCAGCTGCGACTCCACCTGCTGTACCGTGTCCATCGCCACGCCGACCACGATCAACAGCGACGTGCCGCCGAAGTAAAACTGCACACCCATGCCTTCGGTCACGAACTTCGGCAGGTTCACATCCAGCCATTCGCCGACCAGCGGAATGGGCGCCACCTTGAACCCGTTCAGCAGGAACTGCGGCAGAATGGCAATCACCGCGAGATAGATCGCGCCTGCCAATGTGATCCGCGTCAAGATCGTGTCGATGTGTTCGGCCGTGCGCTTGCCGGGTCGAATCCCAGGGATGAACCCCCCGTACTTGCGCATGTTCTCGGCCACATCGTCAGGATTGAAAATGATCGCGGTATAGAAATACGCAAAGAAGATGATGCCGCTCACGAACAGCAGGTTGTAGAGGGGCATCCCGAGCCCCAGCTGCTGCGTGAAGGACTCGACCCAGGGGCCCTTGAAGAGCATTTGCGCCACCGTCGCCGGAAAGGCGAGGATGGACGAAGCGAAGATGACCGGGATGACCCCGCCCGTGTTCACCTTCAAGGGGATGTGCGTGCTCGAGCCTCCGTACATCCGTCGGCCGACGACACGCTTGGCGTACTGGACCGTCACGCGGCGATGACCCCGCTCGACGAAAATGATCGCCGCCACCACGAGCGCCATCACCACCATCAGAATCAGCATCGAAATCAAGCCGAGCTGACCGGTCCGAATCTGCTCCAGCGTCTGAATGACGGCCCTGGGAAACCCGACGACGATGCCCGAGAAAATGATGAGCGACATGCCGTTGCCGATCCCGCGCTCGGTGATCTGTTCGCCGAGCCACATGATGAACGACGTGCCTGTCGTCAGCGTCAGCACTGTCATGAGCCGGAACGCGATGCCGGGGTGATACACGAGGGGGAGCCCGCCTGCCACCTGGGTCTGGCGCTCGAGAAAAATCGCGATGCCCATCGATTGGACCACGCTCAGGAAGATCGTCCCGTAGCGCGTGTATTGTGTAATCTTCCGGCGCCCCAGCTCGCCCTCTTTCGACAGCTTCTCGAGATACGGCCAGACGACCGTGAGGAGCTGCAAGATGATGGAGGCGCTGATGTAGGGCATGATGCCGAGCGCGAAAATCGTCACGCGCGACAGGTTGCCGCCCGAGAACATGTCGTACAGGCCGAACATCTGGTTCTGCATCTGCCGCGCGAGCTCCTGGAGCGCGGCGGTGTTGATGCCCGGCGTCGGAATGTGATGCCCGATGCGGTACACGCCGAGCAAGCCCAGCGTGAACAGCACGCGGTTGCGCAGATCCGAGACGGCGAAGATACTCCTCAGGCTGTTTTCCATGGCTGGAGTCCCTGGCCTACGCGATTGCCTCCGCTTGGCCGCCGGCGGCTTTGATCTTTTCGGCCGCCGTGCCACTGAACCGGTGCGCCCGCACGGTGAGCGCCTTGCCCACCTCGCCCCTGCCGAGCACCTTCAACGGCCGGTTGCCGGCGAGCAGGCCCGCCTCGTGCAGCACCTCGGGCGTGACGAGGGCGCCCTCGGCGAACTTCGTCGCCAGCACATCGAGGTTGATCACGTCGTACTCGATGCGGAACGGGTTGTGAAAGCCGCGCTTGGGCACGCGCCGGTGCAACGGCATCTGGCCGCCTTCGAACCCTCGCTTGAACTTGTAGCCCGAGCGGCTCTTCGCGCCCTTGTGACCGCGGCCGGCTGTTTTGCCCTGCCCCGATCCCTGGCCACGGCCGACCCGCTTCTTCGCATGCTTGGCGCCCTTGGGCGGCTTCAGATCAGACAGATCCATGACTACTCCACCTCGACGAGGTGCCGAACTTTATGAATCATGCCGCGCGTCTCGGTGGTGTCCTTGAGCTCGACCGTGTGCCGGATGCGGCGCAGCCCGAGTCCCCGGACGACGACTGCCTGGGTCCTGTTAAACCCAATCGGGCTCCGAACGAGGGTCACCTTGACGGTGCCGCTGCCTTTTGAATCGGTTCGTTGATTTGCCATACTTCTCTCCCCGCAGGGCCTCAAGCCGAGCGTCGCAGGCGCGCGACCTACCTGCGCCGTGCGTGGCGCGACGTGGGCATCAGGTCCTCCAGCGCCTTGCCGCGCATGCGCGCGATCAACACCGGGTCCTTCAACGAATCCAAGCCCGCGATGGTCGCGCGGACCACGTTGTGCGGGTTCGCCGACCCGAGCGATTTCGTCATGATGTTGGTGATGCCAACGGACTCGACGACCGCGCGCACGGCGGCGCCCGCAATAATCCCGGTGCCATCGGGCGCCGGCTTGAGCAGCACGCTGCCCGCCCCGAAATGCCCGATAATCGGATGCGGAATCGTCGTGCCCTGAAGCGGGACCCGAATCAGATTCTTCTTCGCCGCCTCGATGCCCTTCTTGATGGCCGAGGGCACTTCCTTGGCCTTGCCCACGCCGAAACCGACGGCTCCATGACCGTCGCCGACGACAACGAGCGCACTGAAGCTCAGATTCTTGCCGCCTTTGACCACTTTTGTCACGCGGTTGATCGAGACAACGGTGTCCTTGATGTCGAGCTGCGACGGGTCAATCCGCTCGCGAGTACGCATAGTTAGCTCCGAAAACTCCTCGCCCCCGGCTCCTCCGGCCTGGCCGGATGCAGCCGGACTTGCACCACGGGCCCCTAGAATTCCAACCCGGCCTTGCGGGCGGCGTCGGCCACGGCGCGAATGCGACCGTGATAGAGGAAGCCGCTCCGATCGAACACGACGCGCGTGATCCCCTTTTCCATCGACCGCTTGGCGATCGCCTGGCCGACCGCCGAGGCGCCCTTCAAGTTGCCACCTCGCACGTCGGTGGCAAACGACGCCTTGATCGAGGGCTCGACGCTCGAAGCCGACGCGAGCGTCTGGCCGCTCAAATCGTCGATGACCTGCGCGTAGATGTGCGACACGCTGCGAAACACGCTCAGCCGCGGCCGCTCTTTTGTCCCCGCGATCCGCTTACGCTGTCGAAGCTGGATGCGGCGACGACGATCGTCTTTCGTTCTGATCTTCATCGCTCACTTCGCCTTGCGCCGGGGATCTACCGCCCGGCGCCCGTCGCGGCCCGCTGGCCGCCTGCACGTGACCCGACTGCTATGTCTTCCTACTTGGCGCCCGTCTTCCCGGCCTTCTTTTTCAGAATCTCACCGGTGTAACGGACACCCTTCTGCTTGTACGGATCCGGCTCACGAAAACGCCTGATGTTCGCCGCGACCTGACCAACGAGCTGGCGGTCCACGCCCCTCACCGTGATGTGGGTCTGCTTTTCGATCGCAATGTCGATCCCCTGCGGGATGTCGAACACCACCGGATGCGAGTAGCCGAGCGCGAACACCATCTGCTTGCCTTTGACCTCCGCGCGGTAGCCGACACCGACGATGTCGAGCTCGCGCTTGAAGCCGTCGGTGACGCCGACCACGGCGTTGGCGACGAGGCTGCGCGCCAACCCATGGAATTTCCCCAGTTCCGGGTCGTCGGTCGAGCACTTCGCGATCAAGTGCCCGTCGCTCAACTCGAAATTGATGCCCCTCGGGAACGGCTGTTTCAGCGTGCCCTTGGGCCCCTGCACTTCGACAGCGCCTTCGAACACCTTCGCCGTCACGCCTTTGGGGACCGCAATCGGTTTCTTGCCAATTCGAGACATGTTCGGTTACCAGATGTTGCAGAGCACTTCGCCGCCGACGCCCGCTTTCACCGCCTGGCGGCCGGTCATCACACCATGCGAGGTGGTCAGGATGTTCGTACCGAGGCCTGCGAACACGTCCGGTACGTCGTTTCGGCCGAAGTAGACGCGCCGACCGGGACGGCTAATGCGCTCGACGCCGGTAATCATCCGCTCGCCATGAGGACCGTACTTCAGGAACAGCCGCAGCAGCTTCAGGGGTATGCCCGCGGTCGCGCCGCTCTCGCCATCGAGCACTTTGTAGCCCTGGATGTACCCCTCGTCCTGCAGGA
>JBGPJH010000244.1:0-5008 GCA_041485305.1 Vicinamibacteria bacterium
ATCAGCGACGTTCGGCTGTTCGGCAGGACTCTCGTCGCCGGGTCGAACCATATCTGGTTGTAAGTGCCGGGGTCTCCTGCCCGAGGAGGAGCGTCCACGCGGCGCTCGCCGGCTCGCTTCTCCACCGCCGACGCTTCCGCCTCGGTCAGAAACTCCTTGCCGGCGTACTCGCCGGGACGCTCGAGCGGCGTCAACGTCGAACCCGTCCACACGCCCTGCAGGTCCGGATCGCCCCAGGGAGTCCTGGGGATCTGTTGGTCACCACGCACGTTCACGGTCAACAGGGTCGTCGCCAGCAGGGCCAGGACCCCCATCGCAGCGGCACATCGGCGCAACATGAACACCTCCCCGTCGGCCAGCGGCCCCATGGTGGGGCACCAACAATCGAAGTCGCGACCCGGGCCGCGATCGGCGACTCACCGGGTCGGCAGTTTCGGGAACCGCTCGTTACCCGGTTCGAGCTGGACGCCCAGGGCACTGAGCGCCATCGATGTCGCCCGATAGGAGCTGGCCGTGAACACCGCGCTCATCAGCAGTCCGGTATCGAATCGCTGTGCCAGCGCTGTCCACGTCCGATCTGAGACCATCGCGTCGCGAAAGAGCTCGTCGACGGCGCGCAAGATGTCGCGCTCGAGCGGATCCCACGCCTTCGCATCGGGTCCTTCGGCGATGTTGACGGGATCGAGCCCGTGCTCGCGAGCGCGGCCGACGTTTCCGACGTGCTGTGCCCACTCGTACTCGGAGCGGCAGTCCCATCCAATCCGAAGGATGAGCATCTCGCGATGCCGCGGCTGGAGCGCCGACACGCGGTTGATGAAGTTTGCACGCCCCGGACGAGCCTGGTTCAGTTTTGCATGGCGGGCGAACGTGCGACCGACGGCAATGCCGTCTCCCGGGACCGGTTCGACGCGCGCGACCACGAGTGGAGGCTCACGCTGGGGCACGACCACTTTGTAGGGCACACCGGAGGGCAGTCGATCGGCCGTGGCGGCATCGGGCTGAACCCCGAAAGAGTTGAACAACAGGGAGAGCACGGTAAAGTGGCCGACCGTTTCGACCGCGTCAATCAGGTGATTCTGATCGTAGCTCGCGGCCAGAGCCTTCCACGTCGCCTCGTTCACCGAGGAGTTTCGATACAGTTGATCGGCCATCCGGAGGAGAGTCGCCTCGAATCCGTCCCAGCCTGGGGCGTCGGGGCCTTCTGCAATCTTGCGAATCTCGCCCGCCGTCATGCCCACCTTTCTGGCGCGTTCCGCGTGGCTGGACCAAATCGCTTGGTTTCCACACAGCCAGGCCGTGCGCAGCACCAGGAGTTCTCGGTGTCGAGCCGACAGGGTGGACTGGTCCGACAGGTAGATCGTGTACGGCATCACCGCGTCAACGAGCTGCGGAAGATGAAGCAGGGTCTTGAGACCGTTATCCGTTAGGCCGCTGCGCGAGAAGTTCGCCACCGCCTGCCGGCCTTTGTCGTCCCACTGGGCTTCGGGCAGCGGGGGTATTCGGGGCTTCGTCAGCGCGCGAGGCTGGCGGATTCCCGGACGTTCCACATCGGCCTGGGCACTCACGAAGATGGGCACGACAACCAAAGCCGCGATGCCCAGGGGCCACAAGGAGTTTTTCACGCGCATAGCTCTTTCGCGCCTCCTGAACGCGTTTGGAAAGGGAATCTTCCTTCCATCACGGGCTGCTCGGGCATTTTAGCGTCCCGAGTCTGGAATTCACCGACATTTTCCGAGCGGGGCGCCCGAAAACTTGCCGCCGAATGTCGGCCTCGACGATCGGTCCATGAGACTCGAGCCGGACCCTCCGAAACCTGCACCAGCTCATCGGCCGGTTACAATAGAATGGTGATTCTTGCCGACGACGAGCACACCGAGATCATCGTGTATTGGCACCACGAGCTGCCTCCCCTGCAAAGCGAGGTGTTGGGCGAACACACGGTCGAAGCGACCAGCCAGCGCGTCCAGGGTACAGTCGCTCGCGATGACGACTTGTGGAATCGTTGTCACGACGATCTGATGGCTCACACCCGGGCGCGGCTGAAACAGGAAGCCGCCCGCCTCGGTGGCCAGTACGTCCACGTCCTGAACGAATCCATTGACAGCCGCCACGATGCGGCGAGCGGGGAAGCCTGGCTGCACGGCCGTTTCACCTACGTCCTGCTCCGCCGAGCCTAGTAAGAGCCCAAGACCCGTGAACCCTTCGTCTTTGTCCGCAGTGAGCTTTCAGCGCTCAGCGTTCCACGCGCAGCTGTTTGTGGAGACGGGATCAGCTTTTCGCGGTGGCAACGATCGAGGCAATCAGTGAAAGGATCGCGTCGCCGTAGGCGGCCAGCTTTGCCGGGCCCATGCCGGGCACGGCATGCAGGTCGGCGATCGAGCGCGGCAACGACGCGGCGATGCCGGTCAGCGTGCGATCGTGCAAGATCACGAACGGAGCAATCGCTCGGCGGCGCGCTTCCTCACGTCGCCAGTGGCGCAGTGCTTCAGCAACAACGGCGTCGGGCTCTGCCGGGGCCTGGTCTGGCGGCCTCGGCCGCGGCGGCCGTGTCGATGCCGCGCGAGGCTGTCTTCGGCTCCGCCGAGTTGACCTCGCCTCTCGCACGGCTGGAACCGCCAGCTGCACCTCTTCCACCCGCCCAGCCATGACCTCCCGACCGAGCGGCGTCAAACTGAGCGTCCGATACTGATCGTCCGAAGCGCGAATCAGGCCAGCCGAACATCCAGCGTCGATCCAGCGTTCCACGGTCTGCGGATGCTCGCGCTGTAACAGGCCCGTCGTTGATATGCGCGTCAACGGCTCGGGCAGATCTTCCACGTGGCCAACGAGCATAGCTGCGATCTTGCGGCGGCCATATCGTTCACCGGCTCTCGCGATACCCGAGAGAATTTTCCTGAGGAACAGGCGAGCGTCAATATCGAGTACCCTACGGCGCTCGCAGTTGCCGCACGCGCCGCACGGCTCTCGGGCCGCGGGATCGCCGAAGTACCGCAGGATCGTCGCTCTCAGGCATCCGGAGGAGTCGGCGTACGACACCATGCGCCGGAGTTTTTTGTGCTCGAGGTCCTTTCGGCGGGCTACTTCGAGCGCATCAAGAGGCACCGCCGATCGATCCGATTCCTCCCGCCCTCGATCGATCAGGAACTCTCGGGTCTTTACATCGGCATAGTTCCAAAGGAGCGTCGCCGTGGCCTCCCGTCCGTCGCGGCCGGCACGGCCAATCTCCTGGTAGTACGCTTCGAGCGAGCCTGGGATGTCGACATGAACCACCGACTCGACGTCCGGTCGATCGATCCCCATCCCGAAGGCGTTGGTCGCGCACACCACGCGCATCGCGCCGGAAGCAAACGCGTCCTGCACGCGCGTTCGTTCGGCGTCGCTCAAGCCGGCATGATACGCGGCCGCGTCGATGCCGACTTCGCGCAACGTCCCTGCGGCGGTCTCTGCGTTCCGGCGGGTCGCTGCGTACACGAGCGCCCGCCGGCCGCCGACGAGCTGCGGCAGGAGCTGCTGTTTCTCCCACTCGCCCGCAACAGGGCGTACCCGCAGGTCGATATTGGGCCGGTCGAATCCCGCCACCACGACCCGCGGCGTCGTCAAGCCAAGCAGCTCGACGATGTCGTCGCGGACTTCGGGGGTGGCGGTGGCTGTAAAAGCCGCCATCGGAGGTCGGCCTAGCTCGCCATCGCTGCGGCGACACCCCGCAGCGGCGCTCCTGAGCCGGCGGTAGTCCGGTCTGAAGTCGTGCCCCCACTCGGACACGCAGTGCGCCTCGTCGACCACGAACCTCGCGACCGGCAAGTCGCGCAGGAGCCGAACGAAGTGGTCGGACGCGAAGCGCTCGGGCGCCACATAGAGGAGCCGGACTTCGCCCGCCCGCACGGCGCCAAGCGCGTCGCGACGGGCGTCGCTCGAGAGCATCGAATGCAGCGCCGCCGCACGAATCCCGCGCCGATTGAGCTCGTCCACCTGGTCCTTCATCAACGAAATCAGCGGCGAGACGACGAGAGTCGTGCCCGGCAGCAGGAGGGCCGGCAGTTGGAATCCGAGCGACTTGCCCGAGCCCGTCGGCATCACCGCGAGGACGTCGTGGCCTTCCAGCACCGCACGAACCAGGTCCTCCTGGCCCTCACGAAACGTCGTGTGCCCGAAGTGGCGGTGGAGTGCCGAGACGAGATCGGCCAACAGTCCCCTTACTCGGCCGCGTGAGCCAGCGCCAACGCGGCCCAGCCCGTGGCCATCGACGAAATCCACTGGTCGTGCCCGTAGGGAAAACCGCTTTCGAAGTACGGCTGGAACTTCGGCGCGCGACTGCGCACGTACCAGGAACCGTCGCCGCGCTGCGTCGAGAGCAGGTACCCGACTCCTCGCCGATACGCGGAGGCCGCAGGTGACATTCCACCCGCTTCGGCAAGAGCGAAAAGCGTTTGGCCGGTCGCGTACGCGTCGCTGCCCAAGCCCTCGCGCTGCGCCCAGCCTCCGTCGGGGCGCTCGGTCGCCACGATTGTCTTGACCAGCCGCTGCAACTCGCTTTGACCCGCGCCCGCCCAGTACAGGCCCAGCAGCTGCATGTTGCGATCGATGCCGGTTGTCGCTTTCGCCGAGAGCAGCCAGACTGTGGCTCGTTCGAGGCGCCCGGTGATTTCAGTGGATCGGCCCGGCGATCCGAAGGCCTTCAGGGCCCGGATGCCGAGCGCAGTGCGGAGAATATCGCCGTCTTGAATAGGGGGCCGTGCCAACCCGACGCGGCGCCACCGACCGTCCTGAAGCTGCTGGGCGATCAGATTGGCGAGTATTGTGTCCGTCGCGCGGTCGGGGGCGTATCCCGTACTGGCCAAGGCGATTAGCGAATAGAGCGGGACATCCGGGGTGCCGCCCCCTTCGATCCTCTCGAGAAGCACCGGTCCCCGGCCCACGATGGAGGCCCGGGTCTGGTTCCGCCTTCCTTCCGCCGCTTTGTCGTCGACGCGCAGGCCCTTCGATCGGGCCAGGGCCACGGCCATGTCGG
>JBGPJH010000245.1:0-4996 GCA_041485305.1 Vicinamibacteria bacterium
CACCAGGCCTGCCGGCCTGAGCAGAGAGCCCTTCAGGGGTCAGGGACGACGCAGCCGCTGCGAACGCGAGAGATCCGATCACGCTAAGTATTCGATTAGACATAACGATCGGCCGTCCTTGGCGGCTTGCGAGAGCGACCTGCCATTGTAATCTGGTCCGGGTTCCCGGAGATAGTCTCGGAGCCGATCAGGCTTGAGAAAGCCACCATCGGACTGTTTTATTTGGACCGAGGCGTGGAGAGAAAGTTAAAGCGTGGAGCGGATCATGTCGCTTTGCGCCGGGCACGCAGGGTCAGCCACACAACCGTCACGACCACTGCCGCGAGCGCGAGGGTGCCGCCACGCCCCACCCACCGTTCGATCGACTCCCAACTGTGCCCCAGAAAGTATCCGGCAGTGCCAATGACGACCGACCAGACGACGGCGCCTGCGAAATTGTAGAAGAGGAACGTCGGCCACGGCAGCCGGCTGGCGCCCGCCAGTAACGCCCCGAATACCCTCAGGCCGGTGACGAAGCGCGCGATGAACACGGTCTTCGGGCCGTGCTCGTGAAAAAAAAGCTCGAACTGGGCAAGACGTCGCTCCGTGAGGCCGACCTTCCAGCCATGGCGCTCGGCGAACGCCCGCCCGCCCAGCCTGCCGATCAGAAACCCGAGGTTGTCGCCGAGCGTCGCACCGCCAATCGCTGCGGCGATCACCCACGGCAACTTCAGACGGTCGAAGTGAGCCAGCACCGCCCCAGCCAGCAGCATCGTCTCGCCGGGCACCGGCAACCCCGCGTTCTCGAGCATGACGCCGGCGAACACCGCGCCGTAGCCGTAACGCGCAAACAGATCGAGGATCCACTCGGGCACAATTGCAACCGTTGTCAGCTCGTGTGTCTTACTGCGGAAGGGGACTGAGACCCGCGCCGCGTGACCGCCCCGCCCTGACCCGCCGAGACGCCGACGACCGTGACCACGCCGAGCGCGAGAGCAGCCGCCATGACCCAGCCAACACCCCCGCGGATCGGGGAGGCACCGCGCTTCCTGTTTCGACTCATCACAGACTCCATACGAAAGCCAAGGTCCTCGACCGTCGTCCTCGCCAGCGGACCGCTGCGCGTGGCCGAGTCTAACAGCAAAAAAAAAGCAGCGGCCCTTGCGAGCTGCTGCTCTCGGCCCCTCGACGCGCGACGACCCTACCGGCCTCCCGGTGACCGCTGCTCTGTCGCGAACTCGGCTTCCATCTTCCGGTCGCGATCGACCGCAGCCCTGGCCTGATCGGATCGAGTCTGGAGGCAATCCAGGCAGACGTTCGAGTCGACGTCGTGGCCTTCGGTCGACAAGCCACGAGCCTGCATCAGCTTCTTCAGCAGCTCTGCGGTGTGGACCTGCTGCTTGAAGAAGTCGGTGTACGTCAAGCCGTTCGCGATCGCCAAGGGCGTCCAGCCGCGCGTGTCCCTGGCGTCGAGCCTTGCGCCCTTCTCGACCAGGTAATCGACGGTGGCGTTCACACCACGGAACGCGGCACCGTGCAGGGCCGTCTCACCGAAATCGTTGGTGGCGTTGACGTCGTTCTCCAGCGCCACGCACGTCTTGACCGCCTCGAGCACTTCGCCTTCCTGGCCGGGCAGCGAACCACCGTCTTCGCCCGGATTCCAGATGGCCAACCCGGCCGCGACCATCAGCGGCGTGGTGTGATCCGCGGTCGCTATCCTGGCATCGGCACCGGCGGCGACCAGCACGCGCATGACCTCAGTGTCTGTGTTCGGTCGAGAAGCGCGCGTTCGGGCGAGGGAGTGGCCGGAACCGAGGACGCCGAGGGCTGCGGCGACACTCTTGCCGGCGGCGCCGAGGGCGGGTCCGCCGACCGCTCGGCGCCGATCTCGCGAAGGTCGGCGCAGGCGGCCAAGACAACCACAGCCCATGCACCTGCCGCCGTGACCACGCGTTTGTTCATCAGACCGCCATATTTTATGCCAGGCCTCGGGCCCGGGAAACCGGCAAATCGAGCGCCGGCGCCTTGCCGCTGCTCCTCAGAGGCGGGCGCGTGGCGCGCGTGGCGCCCCGTGCGCGCGTGGCTTGACAGTGCGCGCGTGGCGGCCTTGACGTCGCTCCGGCCCGATGCTACAGTGCCGGCTTCAGTCCTAATTCGTTAGGAGCATATGGCTCGTACACGGTCCGCAACCTTGACCGATGGTGAGACTCGCCTGATGAACGTGCTCTGGAAGAAGGGCCGGGCGACGGTGGCCGACGTGGTCGAGGCACTCCCGAAGAACCGGCCCGTCGCCTACAACACGGTCCAGACCATGTTGCGCATCCTCGAAACGAAGGGGTACGTCGCCCACAGCCCCGAGGGCCGCGCTTACGTCTACCGGCCGCTGATCGAGCAGACCGCCGCCCGTCGCTCGGCGTTGGCTCATTTGGTCAAGGCGTTGTTCGACGGCTCCCCAAGTCTCTTGGTCCTGAACCTTTTAGAAGACCGGCGCCTCGATGCGACCGAAGCGGAACGGCTCAAACGTCTGATTGACGAGAGGGAGTCCGGATGATTCTGTTCCTGAACTGGCTCGTGCAAGGTTCAGTGCTCACGCTGATCGTCGCCGGTGGCGTGCGCGTCTGCCGCACGATGAGCGCCGCGACGCGCGAGGTCGTCTGGTGGGTTACCGTCAGTGGCGTCCTCGCCATGCCGGTCGTCAGCGTGCTGACGACCGCCGAGGCTGCCGGTGTGCCGTTTGCGTCCGCGCCCATCCCGTCGAGCCTGTTGATTCAGGTCTCGGAAGAAACAACCTGGTGGCTGCCGTCGCTCGTCGCCGCCTGGATCGCCTGGGTTGCCGTCTGGTTGTCGCGCATTGGCGCGGCCATCGTTCGTTTGCGCTGGGCCAAGCAGCAGGCCACGCCGCTTGCCGCCCGGCGCGAGCGGCGCCTCCCGACGTGGACCGCCCTTGGCGGCCGCGGACGGCCGGCCCACCTTGTCGTATCCGAACAGGTTCGCAACGCGGCCGTGCTCGGCCTCGGACGGCCCCTCATCGCTCTGGCACCCGAGTCGCTGGAACAGCTCACAGACGAAGAGCTCGACTACGTGGTGCTGCACGAATACGCACATGTCCAGCGTCGCGACGACGTGGCGGTCTTGGCGCAACGTCTGGTCTGGGCTATTGCAGGCATCCACCCGGCTATCTGGTGGCTCGATCGCGCCTTGACCATCGAGCGCGAGGTGGCGTGCGACGACTGGGTGGTGGCTCGATTGGGATCTGCTCGAGGTTATGCGGCATGCCTGGTGAAGCTTTCAGTCGGCGCCGGCGCGGATGGGTGGAGTCTCGCGCCGCGCGCGGGGTTGTCGCGGGGGTTCGTCACGATCCGTGTTACCCGGCTCCTCGATCCTCGGCGGAACACAACGACCCGCCCCTCGATCCGTGTGTTGTTAGCGGTCGTTCCGGCGACAGTGGGCCTGGCCGCGGCATGCCTGGCCGCCACTCTTGTCGAACTGGAGCCAGGGCCGTGGCTGCCAACCCCCCGTCCGGCGGCGACATCGGCGACCACGCAGTCAGCGGGCCAACCAGCACGCCGAGGATTTGTGTTCCACGCCCCGGTACCTCCTCAGGTGCGCCGCTCGCGGATCTCAGTGTCGGCCTCGGCGCTCGCTGAGCGAACGCATCCTGTCGAGAGCGCGGTTTCCGAAATGCTCGATGTCAGCACTCCGTCGCCCGCCTCGGCCACGCACCCACCGGACGTCCTGCCGGCAACCCGAATCCAAACACCAGCCATCGTGGCGCCGGTCAGCGGCCGCGAACACGGAAATGAAGGGTCAGCCACGCGAGCAAGACGTCCGACTGACCACCGGGGGATGACCCCCTGGAGAGCCGCCGCGAACGTCGGCGTGGTCGTCGGCACGAGTTCACACGACGCCGCCATCAGAACCGCTGGGTTCTTTTCGCGAGCCGGGAAGTCGATCGGCGGCGCGTTCTGATGCGCGTCCACCTCGTCAACCCCAGCGACCTCTCCTTCGGGACCGCCGTCATCACGCCGCGATGGCTGTTCGTGCTCGCGGCGGCCACACCCGCCTCGTTCGGCGTGCCGCAAATCGTCGACGAAACGCTGGAACCGTTCGACCTCGACACGGTGACTCCGGGGGACGTCGTCGGGATCGGTGTGCACACGGGAAACGCCCTGCGAGGGTACAAGCTCGGCCAACTCGCGCGCGATCGCGGAGCCATTGTGGTCTACGGTGGCATTCACGCAACGCTCTTTCCCGACGAAGCCCGCGAGCACGGCGCCGCGCACGCCGTGGTCGAGGGGGACGGCGACATCATTTGGGCAAGCGTCCTCACCGACTGCCAGGCCGGGACGGTGAAACCGATCTACAAGGGTGGCCGCGTCGACGGCGACTCGTTCCTGCCCGCCCGCTGGGATCTGCTGCCTCCCGACAAGTACATGTGGGGTTCGGTCCAAACGGTCCGGGGTTGCCCGAAGCACTGTTCGTTCTGTTCCGTCTGGCGCACAGACGGTCAGCAACCACGTCAGCGCGGTGTCGAGCAGGTGATTCAGGAAATCGTGGAGCTACGGCGCCTCGGCTTCCGGTTCATCCTGCTGGCCGATGACAATTTCTATCCGGTCACGCTCACCGATCTCGCAACGGCCGCCAGGCGTAGCGATCCCAGCCACCTCGCCGAGCTCACGGAGATCCGCGAACAGCGGTTCGAATTGATGCGCCAGCTCGCACGCCTGCCGGACGATCTCGTGTTCTACACGCAGATCACGATGGAAGCAGGCGAAGACCCCGGATTCCTGGATGCCATGCGGGCTGCGCACATCCGCGGCGCGCTCGTGGGTGTCGAGTCGGTCACCGCCGAGGGTGTCAAGGCCATCTACAAAGAGTTCAACGCGGTCGGCGAGGAGCTCGTCGCGCAGCTCCAGACGTTTCGCCGGCACGGCGTCCACGTGCTGGGCTCGTTCATCTTCGGGCTGCCGACCGACAAGCCCGACACATTTGCGGCGACGGCAGCCCTCGCGCAGCG
>JBGPJH010000246.1:0-4989 GCA_041485305.1 Vicinamibacteria bacterium
ATGCGGCCATGCAAATCGTGGGCGGGTGGTTGTCCGACAGGTTCGGGCCGCGTCTCGTGCTCACCGCTCTGACGGCGCTCTGGGCTGCGGCCACCATCATGACCGGATTGTCGTGGAGCATCGCCTCGCTGGTCGCGTTCCGCGTGCTGGTCGGGCTCGGGGAAGGCGGCGCGTTCCCGACCGCTACGCGAGCGCTCACGTTCTGGATGCCAGTCGGCGAGCGCGGGTTCGCCCAAGGCATCACGCACGGCTCCGCGCGGCTCGGCGGCGCGGTCACCCCGCCGATCGTGCTCGCCATTGTCGCCGCGTCGGGGTGGCGCGGCTCGTTCGTCGTGCTCGGGGCCGTCAGCGGACTCTGCACAGTGGCGTGGGTCGTCCTCTTCCGGAATACTCCCGTCGAACATCCGTGGATGACCAGCGGTGAACTCGACGAGTTGAACGTTGTTGCCGCTCGCCCGGGAGGCTCGGTCCAGCCCGGCACGCCGTGGGCCGAGCTTGTGTCGCGCATGTGGCTCGTGACCCTCGTCGATTTCTGCTACGGGTGGTCGCTGTGGGTGTTCTTGACGTGGCTGCCGTCCTACCTGTCGGACGCGCGCGGCTTCAAGCTGAACGAGATGGCGCTCATGACGATGCTCCCGCTCATGGCCGGCGTGATTGGAGACACGCTGGGCGGAGTCGTGTCGGACATGCTATTCAAGCGAACCGGGAATCTCCGCCTCGCGCGCGTGGCTCTGCTGGTCGTCGGCTTGCTGGGGGCGCTGGCATTCATCATTCCGGCCGTCATGACCAACAGTCCCCGAGGCGCGGTGTTCGGCCTCGCCCTCGCGTTCTTCTTTCTCGAGTTGACGAACGCGGTCTTGTGGACGCTGCCGATCGACATCGCGGGGGCCTACGCGGGCACGGCTGGCGGCATGATGAACACCGGCTTCGGCATCGCCGGCATGATTTCACCCGTCGTGTTTGGCGTCATCATCCAGCGTACCGGCCGCTACGATCTTCCATTTCTGCTCTCAGCCGGCCTCCTGCTGGTTGGCGCGATTTGCTCGGTGTTCATCGATCCGACCCGTAAGATTCAGAGCACGTTGCACAATTCACGGTAGTGCGGGGCTTCAGCCCCGCCCGGCCTGGCAGGCCTGAAGGCCTGCACTACAATCGAGCCGATTGGGCAACGTGCTCTCTGAGGATCAGGCTCATTGGTCCGGTGCCGTTGAAGAAGGAACGTACGCATGTTGAGTCGCTTGACTGTGAAGGCCTCGGGCGCCGCCCTGGGGGCCGAGGTGGTCGGCATCGACCTGAGAGAGATTGACAAACCCGCGTTCGAAGCGATCCAGGACGCCTGGCTGGAGCACCAGGTGTTGTTGTTCCGCGATCAGCAGCTGCTCGACGGGGATCTGATCGCGTTCAGCCGCCGGTTTGGCGCTCTCGAGCATGCACCGATACAGGAGAACGGACGGCGGTTTGTCGAAGGCCACAAGGAAATCTATATCGTCTCGAACGTGATAGAGAACGGCGTGGCCATCGGGAGCCTGGGGTCCGGGGAAGCTGTGTGGCACACGGACATGTCATACCTGCCCGATCCGCCGAAGGCCAGCGTGCTCTATGCGCTCGAGGTCCCGCCGAGCGGCGGCGAAACCGGATTCTGCTCGATGTATGGCGCGTGGGACGCGCTGCCGGAGCGCCTGCAGCTGCGCGTCGCGGACCTCAGAGTGAAGCATGACGGCACTTACAACAGTGGTGGGTACGTCCGCGCAGGTGTGACGCCGACCGACGACCCGCGCACCGCACCGGGTGCGCTTCACCCGTTGGTTGGGATCCATCCCCAAGCAGGACGCCGGTTTCTCTATCTCGGGCGCAGACGTCATGCCTATATCGAAGGCTTGCCGCCCGATCAGTCCGAGGCGCTCTTGGATGAAATCTGGTCCTACGCCACGGCCGATTCGCTGACCTGGTACCACCGGTGGCGCGTTGGCGATCTCGTGATCTGGGACAACCGCTGCACGATGCACCGGCGTAATCCCTTCGATCCTGGCTCTCGACGCATCATGCACCGGACACAGATCAAGGCGTGAAGGTGTCCGTGATGCCGTCGCGGCGCTCGCAGTCGGGTCGCCGTTCGACGGGCCACGCAAGTGAAACTTGCCGGTAATGCTGTCAACGAGGAGCAGCCGTTGGCTTCGGTTCGGGCGGCTGACCGGCGGCTCCTCGCACGGTCGGCGATACGAAGACCGACTCATCAACTGAGATGCCATGCGCTGTCATGAGCTCGCGAAATAGTGCCACAGTCTCAGGTCGTCTCTGGAACGTCCCGGTATTCTCGTCGCCATTCGCGACCTGCACCGCCGTGAACCCTCGTTTGTTCTTGGCGTCGAGCCTGGCGCCCTTGTCGACCAGGAGCTGCACGATGGGAGTCGAACCCCTTGCGGCTGCACCGTGCAGCGCAGTGTCGCCGCGATCATTGGCGGCGTTGACGTCGCTGCCCAACTCGATTGCCACCTTGACGGCCTCGAGCCCGTCCTCGTTGGTCCCGCTGTCCTCGTTTACGTAGAACATGTCAACGCCTGCCGCGACCTGCAGTATCGTCGCGTTGTTGGCGTTCGTCAGCCGGGCGTCGGCGCCATTCGCTGCCAGGAAGCGCATCATGTCGGCGTCGGCGCCCTTCGCGGCCAGCAACAGCGGCGTGGCACCGATACGGTTAAAGCGGCCGCGATACCCATCGAAAAAGTCTTTCGTCATACGAGCGTTCACGTCGGCGCCATGTGCAATCAGCTTGCTGGCGAAGTCCATGCTGCTCAAGCGACCCGTTGGCACTGGATGAGGGAACTGGCCGATGCTCAGCGTGCGAGTCCGCACCACTTGATGCAGCGCCGTCCAGCCTTGTGTGGCGGCGCTGGGGTCCGCGCCGCGGTCGAGCAGAAAAGCGCCGAGCTCCCAATGAGCGTTGATCGCCGCTATGACCAAGGCGCTGGCGCCGTCGGGACCGGTTTCGTTGACGCCAGCTCCAGCGTCCAGCAGGGCGCGGACGGCCGCGGTATGACCCGCTCGTGCGGCAAAGAGCAACGGTGTGTACGCATCGATTCGCCCGCGGCGACTGTAATCCCTGGAGAGCGCCGAATTCAGCTGGAGGTTCGCCGGTTCGGATCCTTTCGAGTCGCTTTGACTGGGCCCATGAGAAAGCGCCTTCACGTCTGCGCCCGCCTCGACGAGGATCGCGATTGCCGCCTGGTTGCCCTGTGCCGCGGCCCACATCAATGCGGTCTGGCCGCGTGTCGTTTCGCGGGCGTTCACGTCGGCGCCATGGACCAGCAGCATTTTCAAGACGTCCGCGTTGCCTGTGCGCGCCGCGGTCATCAGCGCCGTTTCGCCTCCCGGCGTGCTAGTATTGGGGTCCGCGCCCGCTTTCAACAGGCGCTCAACGATCGCGACGTTCCCATTCGTGCACGCCAGAAAGAGCGGGGTGATGCCGTAGCGATTCGCCGCTTTGGGACTCGCGCCAGCGCGAATCAGCAGGTCCACCGTCGTGAGATCGTCGCGCTGAGCCGCCCAGTGGAGGGCGGTCGTGCCGTCCCCGTCGGGAGCATTCACATCGACGCGCTGCTTCAAGAGGGTGCGTACAGCCGTCGCGTCCCCCAGCTTGACCGCAGCGACCAACGGGGCTTCGCGATCTGTTGCGGCTGCTAAACCCAGCACTACCAGTACCGCCACCAGTGGGTGCAGGCCTCGATGTGTTCGGTGCATCAGGTGACCTCGTTGCATCCGCAATTGACCTCAGGTCTGTGCGGCCGACAGGACGGGTCAGAGATCGACGAGGCGTCCCGTGCTGTCGCCGATTCCCTTCAGCTCCACGCCGACCTTGTCGAGCAGGCTCAACCCCAGATTCATCATCGGCGTATCGCTCGGATACTTGACGTGGCGGCCGCCCTTCAGCTGGCCGCACCCCCCGCCGACCAGGACAAGCGGAAGATCGTGGGGCCGGTGCATGTTGCCGTCGCCGAAGCCGCTGCCGTACAGCATCATCGCGTGGTCGAGCAGCGTCCCGTCGCCATCGGGCGTGGACCGCATCTTCTCCACCAGATGCGCGAACAGTCCCATGTGATAGGCGTTGATCTTCGTGTTCTTCGCCATCTTCTCCGGAAGGTTCTGGTGGTGTGAGATATCGTGGTGCGCTTCGGACAGGCCGAGCTCGGGGTACGTGCGGACGCTCAGCTCGCGCGCGATCTGAAACGTCACCACGCGCGTGATGTCCGCCTGATACGCGAGGAGCTGCAAATCGAGGAGCAGCTTGGCGTGCTCGTCGAATGAATCCGGAATACCGAGCGGTCTCTCAATCGCCGGATCTGTGGAGGCGCCCGTGCGACGCTCCGTCTTCTCCAGACGCTGCTCGACATCGCGAACGGCTTCAAGATACTCCTCGACGGTTGTGCGATCGCGAGGACCGAGCCTCCGCTGAAGGCGAACCATATCCTCCATCACGGCGTCGAGAATGCTGCGGTCCTTGCGCATCTGAGCGAGTCGTGCGGCGCCGCCGCTGCCATCGCCGAACAGGCGCTCGAAGACGACGTGAGGGTTCGTTTCCATGGGCAGGGGCATCGTGGGTGTCTGCCACGACATCGTGTTGACATACGCGCAACTGTAGCCGCCCTCGCAATTGCCCACGACGAAGCTCGGCTCGAGGGCGAGCTGCAGCGAAGACAGCGGCGTGTCCTTGCCAAGCGCCTTCGCCGCGAACTGATCGATGGTGGTTCCCGCCTGGATGTCCGCGCCTTCAGTCCGCTTGGGACGAGTCCCGTTCAGGAACACCGCACCCGCTCGGGCGTGTGAGCCGCTGCCGACGTCCAAGGGGTCCGCCTGGGCGTTGGCAAGCCCACTCACCACCAGCATCTGATCTCGAAACGGTTCGAGCGGACGCAGTATCGGCGTGATCTCGAAACTGGTCCCCTCTCCTTTCGGATGAAAATTCACCAGCTGGATGCCGTTTGGCACATAGAAAAA
>JBGPJH010000247.1:0-4971 GCA_041485305.1 Vicinamibacteria bacterium
GGTCTGCGGGAACAGGCCGCTGAGGACAGGGTCGCGCGTGCCCTGCTCGAATCCCGGCCGCTGGTGGCCGAAGCGGACGCCGGCGGTGATCGTCAGACGGTTGGTCGGTGCCCACCGGTCCTGCGCGTACAACGAGAACATCCGGTTGGCGTTGAACGACGAAGTCCAGGTGCTGTCGTAACTGCCGGCCGTTCCGACGTCCGCGAGCAGGATCTGGTCGGAGACCCCGAATCGATCGAGATACTCGATAGGCCCGGACTGGCCGTTTATTCCCTGAGCCTGCCGGTTGTTGATGAACTCGAACCCGAACTTCGTGTCGTGGCTCCCGATCTTCGACGGCCGGAAGTAGCTGAACGAGCCCGACGCCTGCGGCTTCTGATACTTCAGCGTGAAGGCGTTCCAGCCGGCACCGCTCGTCAGCAGCGTGCCGCTGTCGGAGCGCGGCGGCCGCACGGCCGGATCCACCTTCGGCACCATCGGCCATACCTCGCAGCACGCGGCCGCCCGGACCTCCATGAACAGCCGATTCGTCCAGACCCGCTGCCACGCGCCCTTGTAAATCCAGACCACGCTGTTCTGTGCCAGCACCGTCTCGGGAGGATTGCTGATCGAGAGGTTCCGGTTGGGTTTGAGCTTGTTGTTGTACGGTTGGATGAAGGCGTTGAGCGTGTCCGCCTTGTCGATCTTGTACGTGAGCTTCACCATCGGATCCTGCAACCTGGTCGTGTCGGTCGCGACGTTCGGGTCGATCCCCGAGATCTGCTTGTCGATCTTGAACCGGTTGTACGCCGCGTAGAACCACAGCCGGTCGCGCATGGCCGGGCCGCCCAGCTCGACATGGATTTCGTAGAACAGCAGGTTCGGGTTGCCGGTGAACCCACGCGCTGTGAGCGCGGCGTTGTTGTTGTTGCCCACGAAGCTGCCGCCTTCGTACGTGATGTGCTCGAGGCCGGCAAACGTGTTGCCCCCGCTCTTGTAGGTCTGGACGACCGCCGTGCCGGGCGAGCTCATCTCCACGTCGCTTCCCGAGGCAGTCACGGAGACTTCGTCGATCGCGTAGTTCGAGTTGTACTGGAACCCCGAGCTGTCGCCCTCCGTCAGATCGATCCCCTCGGCGAGCACCTTGTTCTGGTTGCGGATGCCGAACGATTCGTAGCCCGTGTTCTGGTCCTTGTGGCTGCCTCCGACGTCGAAGCCCTGCATCCGGACGCCTTGCGTCTGGCCGAGGGTGGCCCAGATGTCGTTCCCGCTCGGCACGCTGGTCAGCACCTCACCGCTGAACACCGTCCCGACCTTCGTCGTCGTGGTGTCGATAACGGGAGACGCGCCGCTGACCGTCACGTTCTCGTGCAACGACGCGATCTGGAGCAGTGCGTCGATCGTCAACGTGCTGCCCTGAGTCACCCGGACGCCTTCGCGCTTGATCGTGTCGAATCCCTGCAGCTCGAACGTGAGCAAGTAGACACCCGACGGCAGGCTCGCGAGCAGATACCGTCCGTCCGCTTCAGTCGTCACCGTTCGAACGCCCATGAGCGCAGGCGAGGTGGCGGTCACCGTGACGCCCGGCATCACGCCGCCCTGCGCGTCTTTGACGGTGCCCAGCAGACGGCCCTGCTCGATCTGTGCGCGCGCCGGCTGTGCTGAGGTCAGAGACGCGACGAGCAGCGCGAAAATGATCGGTAAGCGTTTCATGTGCCCTCCTGCTGCGATGGGATACGTGATGCCGACGAGCCAGACCTCAGCCGGCAGTCATTGAAGGTGCCGCTGGATGGCAACGGCCGTACCATGCGCGCAGAGGCTATTCCTGCACGTCTCCGTACGCGCGCGTCCTATGAAGTCCGTCTGTGCGCCCAGTGGTGCCGCTATTTCGGCAACGGTTTGACGATTTGTCGGAGGTAGGCCGTCCCGCCGGACCTCATGGGCCTCAGTCAGGCCGCGCGTCGTTCGCACTGATGATGGAGATCGCCCACAGACCGATCGACGGGACGGAACCGCGCGCTCGGCGGTGCCTCTGAATCGCGTCAGGCGATCGACGCCAGCTCGTACAGGTACTCGACATGCGAGAGCACGGCTCCGTCGATCCCCTGGATCTTCGGATTCGTCGAGTTGATCACGTAGTACTCGTCGGGCGCGTGGGCGCCATTGCCGTGGCCGAGGCCAAACTGGACGGCGGGCAGCTTGAGCGGATCGCCGGTGAAGACGTACCCCGGCCAGGAGCCGGCGGTGCGAGGCCACAGAATCGGATCGATGCCCGCGCGACGATAGACCGAGGTCTCCGCGCGGACGACAACGGAGTTGGCTGGCGTGCTCGTGGGATCGTAGCCACCAGTCATGTTCACTTCGATGTCGCCGAAACCGTGCTTGGCCAGGTGCGCCTTCAGCGCCGCGAGCGAGCCCTTCGCCGTCATGTCCGGCACGAGCCGCATGTCGATCTTCGCGACCGCCCGGTGCGGCAGAATCGTCTTGCCGCCCGGCCCGGTGTACCCGGCCACGAGCCCTTCGATGTTCACGGTGGGCTTCGAGACGAGGAGCTCCAGCGACTCGAGATAGCTCACATCGTGCACCCATCGCTGGACGCCGAGCTGCTGCTTCGTCATCGCCTCGCTTTGCCGCTGCGACGCTTCGTGCACCATCTCCTTTTCGGTCGCCGAGATCGGCCGCGCCTTGTCGGCGTACCCTTCAATGGCGGGCGTGTGGCCATCAGGCCCGACCAACGTGTTCAACGCCTGGACGAGGTGCCACGCCGGGCTGTCCACGCGCGCTTCGTTGCTGGAGTGAAGGTCCAGCTTCGGACCGCGGCCCCAGCGCTCGCCGGTCGACACCAGTTCGAGTTCGACGACGCCCTTGGCGCCGAGGCTCATCGTCACGGTGCCATCGAGCGCCTGCGACGCCGAGGGCACCAGCACGCCGGTGCACGTGCGCAGCGCGGCCAGGACGTCCGGGTGCTGCACGACCTGCGGAAAGTGCGGCGAACCGATTTCCTCTTCGCTCTCCCCCACGAAGACCAGGTTCATGGGCAGCGTGCGCCCCGCGCCCCGGAGTGCGTGGATCGCGGCGAGAAATGCCCACTGCGGTCCCTTCGAGTTGGTGGCGCCGCGGCCGACCACGACCTTCCCGAGTCCCGGCTTGTCGACCAGGGCGGCATCCCACGGCGGCGACGACCATTCGGACGGATCCACCTGCTTGACGTCGTACATGAAGTACACGCCGAGCGTCTTGGGCGCCCCCGCGTCGAGCGTGGCGAAGACCCCGGGATGACGATCGGTCGGGATCTTCGTGACCTGCGCGAATCCTGCGTCGCGCAGCAGCCGCATCATCAGGTCGCAGCCCTCCGCGATGCCCCGATCTTCTGCCGCGATGGTGGGCTGGTGGATCCACTCCTGGAGCCGGTGGACGAACTCGTCATGACGCTTCGCGATCTCGGCCTGGATCGCCTTGACATCGGGGACGTCGGCCCCACTCGCCCGCCGCGTGAAGGCGAGCGCGGCCGCTCCCGCGGCGCCCTGAAGGAACACACGCCGATCGATCCTGCTCGGACTCTGATCGTGGAACGAAGACATGGGCGAGCTCCTCTTCAGTTGGTTCGCACCTGATGCGGATGAGTATCGTTCCCGCGCAATCGGCGGTCAAGCAGCGCAGTGGCTGCACGGCCCCGTCGAAGTCCAACCGCACTGCCAGAACGGCCTTACCCGAGGGCGCGGTGGCCCTTACGGACGCCGACCCACGGAACCACTGTGTGCTATGCTGCCCTCATGGTGCCCCGGACGTTCACCGAGAGTCGCGCGCGCGTCCGGGCGCACCCCCCACACACACTCGCCTCATCGCGCCCGTAGCTCAGCTGGATAGAGCGACGGCCTCCGGAGCCGTAGGTCGCAGGTTCGAACCCTGTCGGGCGCACCAATTTTCCACGATCATGGTTCAAGGGCACTTTCGCCCCACTCAATGCGCTTCGTACTCGGCTTCATCGGCGAGTACGACGAACTTGTCTCTGAACGAATATTCCGCCCGCCGCACGCGGGCTTTTGCGATCAGTATCGCACGATGTTTAAGGCGATACCTCTCGCATTGTGCCGCTCTCGCGGTGCGACAGACCTCACATTTGCAGCCGCGCCGATACCCACCGATGCCGTGAGATTTTCGCCGTAAAAGTGAGTGAATCGCCACATGGCAGGCTTTGCACAGCACTTCGCACTTTGCGAGTTCGGCAGCCCGCCGAACCGCCCGCCAGGACCAAACACTGTGACTGATCATTTGTTCTGGGTCGCGATGGTGGACCTGTAGATCGTGCTCCGATCGGCAGCTGGTGCACGGTCCTTGCTCTGTGAGCCACTGTTCGCGTCGCCGCATGACTTTCGCCAAAGCTCTGGCTCTTGTCTTTGTCGTGTGAGGCACGAAGACATTATATATGAACACGATACAGGGCTCACCATCGGGCGCACCACTCGTTTCCGGGCCAAACCTCAGCGTTTCGCCCGGATGTTCGCTGGAATCGACGGGCGCGCGGCGGATTCGCTTTTCCGCCATTTCTGCGCAAATCTCGCCATTTCGCGCTGTCGTTGGATGCCCGAAAGTTGCCCGCGACGCCGTGGCGCCCGTCCGACCGGGCGCGCCGCGAGGCGGGCGGCGGCCTCCCGGAGCTGGGGGGCGACCGCGGCCAGCGTGTAGCGCATCGTTTGCCGGATGTCGGCGTGCTGCGCGAGCGCGCGCGTCGCCTCGAGGTTCCCGGTCGCGAGCTGCACTTCGGTCAGGAAGCTGTGACGCAGATCATACGGCCGCACGCCGAACGCCTCGAGATCGCGGCGCAACTGCTCGCCCGTCTCGCGCGTCGCTGGGTCGCGCGCGAGGTCGTCACACAGCGTCCGGATCGCGCGTCGCAGCGACTTGCCGGCGCTCGTCAACGAGAACGGGCCCCAGGCCTCGGCCACGACGAACGCGCGCAGCGCGGCCACGCCGCGCGGCGTCAGCGGCAAC
>JBGPJH010000248.1:0-4943 GCA_041485305.1 Vicinamibacteria bacterium
AGGCGCCGGCTCCCATTGACAGCGCGCTCGCCAGAGTGCCGGCGAGCCCGGCGGCCAGAACGACCTGGCTGCCACCGGTGTAGCCGGCCATGCCGGATACGATCCCGAAAACCGCACCGAGCCCGTCGTTGACGCCGTAGATGGCATCGCCGATCCAGCCCGTCCCACGTACGTGCCACCGCTCCCGGTGAAGGATTGTGTCGAGTGTCGAACGGGGGGACGGGAAAGAACCTCCCGCCAGCGTCCTCAGAATGACGGCGTGGCGGCGCTCCTCGACCTTGGCGTCTTCGGCAATCTGCCGATCGGCCGGATCGGTCAGGCGGGCCACCAACTGTTCGTATTCGGCCTCCGCCTTGTTTTCCTCTTGTTCGAGCCGATGCAGAACGACATTGGGGTCGGAGATGCGCTGAAACCACGAGAGGCCCCGCTCGACTTCCTTCGGATCGGGGGGACGGCCGGTCGCTATCGTAATGCGCTCCGCCCATCGCGCGGCATGATGCTCTTCTTGTTCAGCCAGACGGGTCAGGATGTCCTTGCGCTTCGGGTCTTGTTCGCGGCCGGCGAGGTGGCGGTACGTCGTCGCGGCCTCGACTTCGCCACGCCACATCCTTTCGACCGTTGCGAGATTCGCGCTGTCCATTTCTCCTCCGCGTGGGGCCCCCCCCCGCGCTTGCCCCGACTTCGCTGTGCCTCGACCTCGAGCGTAGACTCTCGGCCTCGGCGGACTCCGCGTGGGGCCTCAGCCTTCTTTCCTAGCCAGTGATGCGCCCGAACAGCACGATCGTCAGGACACCCGTGGCAATCAACAGGACCTGCCGGACTGCGCTCCCTTCGACCGAGCCGCGATGGAGATCCGGGATCAAATCCGACATCGCGATATACAGCAGGCTGGCGGACGAAAACGCGAGCACGAAGGGCCTGACGTTTGGGACGACCTCAACGGCTCCGAACGCCAGAAGGGCTCCCACAATCCCCGATGCGCCGGACACGACGTTGAGAATCAGGGCCCGCCGCCTGCTATATCCCGCGGCCAACAGGATCGCGACATCGCCAACTTCCTGCGGAATCTCGTGGGCAGCAACTGCGATCGCCGTGTTGACGCCAAGCGGAATCGACGACATCACGGCAGTGCCGATGATCGCGCCATCGATGAAGTTGTGGACCGCATCGCCAAGAAGAACGAGCGGGGCCGTTGCGCCGTGCACCTGACATTCATCGGTGTGACAGTGCCGCAGGAGCACCAGCTTTTCGAGGATGAAGAAGCACAGGATTCCGAGCAGAAGGGTTCCAAATGCCGTGACTGGCTTCAGTGTCTCGAGCGCTTCGGGCAGAAGCGCGAGCAGAGCCACGCCGAGCATCGCGCCAACCGCGTAGCTGACCAGCCACGGTACCAGCCTGGTGCGAGCGCTGTCGTTGAAGAAGAGCAGGGACGAGGCGACGAGCAGGCCGCCGGCACTTCCGAGGACACTCAGCCCCAGCGCCGCCGCGAGGAGTGGCACCGCGACATTCTATCTCGCTCGCCTGCTCCCTACGACGCGATGTAGCCGCGCCGCGCGCGAATGCGATAGCTCGCGCCTCGCACCTCGACGCGGATCGAGTGCCAGCGGCCATCCTTCTTCCCGTTCGACGCATAGCCGAGATGGTACTGCTTGCTCAGCTCGTCCGCGATTCCCGTCGTTGCAGGATTCAGATCCTGGGCGCCAGCAATGATTTCCGTCCGACCGCCGCTGTCGTCCGTCATATCGCGCAGCGCCGCGGCGTTGACTCGATCGTCGCCGCGGGAGTGCCGCGACCAGCCTCCGCCCCCGGGTCCGAAAATGGGCGGCTGCTGGGCCTCAGGGAATCGTCCGCGGCCGCGGCGAAGGCCGCCGGGAAACGGGGGAGGCCTCGGGATTTGGATCGGAGGTCTCGGACCGATCCGCGGCGGCGGCTGAGGCGCCGTTTCCACGCTGTCACCGTCGATGCCGATGGCATAAACGAGCACGTCGCTCTCGCGGATGAGTTTCTTCACCTCCGAAATGCCCATCCGGCTCAATGTGTCGTTGCCGTCGGAGATGATGATGAGCGCCCTCTTCTGGTGCTGCCCGGATCCAGCCAGGGCAATCGCCCGCGCGACGGTGTCGTACATCGCGGTGCCGCCACCCGGCGTCACGCGACCCAGAGCCCGCGACAAGAGCTGCCGATCGTTTGTCCATCCCTGCAGCAACACGGGGTCGTTGCTGAAGCGGTACAGGAAAATCTCGTCGCGCTCGTCCAGCAGGTCGTACAGGAACCGATTCAGGGCGCTCTGAGCGGACCGGATCTTTTCGCCTGCCATGCTGCCGCTGGTGTCGAGCGCGATCCCGAGGCTGACCGGAACCCGCTCAGCGCTGAACTGGGTGATCGCCTGGAGCTCATCGTCTTCGTACAGCACGAAATCCTCTTGTCGCAGCCCGGACACGAATCGACCCCTCGCATCCGAGACCGTGGCCGTGACGTTGACCAACTCGACGCCGCTCTTGAACCGCGCGGCGCCACCCGGCGTGTCCGCTTGCGGGGATTGCGGTGGCTGCGCCGAGAGCGCGACGGCTGCCGCCAGCAGCCCCGCTGTTCCGATGGCCAAGCGACGGCTGTTCGGCATCCGTTCCGTCCAAGTGGCGTCCAACTCCACACCTCCAGATTGACCGGCGGCAGGACGCGAGTGGTCGTGCGAAGACGGATCCAGTCGTGCAAAAGCCCTGCCGTGGCGCGCGGCAGACCGAAGGGCTGGCAGCCCGTGGTGCAAGTCGGGCTGCATTCTCGGTCGTCGCGCCCTGCCAGGCGGGCGCATTGCCGCCTTTGGTGCGACACCGGACTTGCACTACGGGCCGCAGGCAAAGCGGTCTGGGCTGCTGGGGAGGGCTCCACAGCCCGACTCCTCTGTCTGGTCGGGGGGTCTGCCTGTGCTCACCCAGGGACACTCCGTGTGCTGAGATGTGGTCGTTCCCTATCTCGGTTTCACGCCCTCCAGAAATTGGAGACCGTCGCGCTCGGCCAGGATCCGCACTGTCTTGAACCCCTCCGCCAGAAGACACGGACCGGCATCGAATGGAGGGCCGCCAGGGGCGCGTGTGAAGAGGGCGCGGATGCCCCCTTGCGTTGTCGCGCCGACGACGATCAGGCGGCCTCCGGGCCGAAGAATGCGGAGCACCTCGCGGATCGTTCCGGCCCGGTCGTCCCGAGCGGCGTTCGAGAGCAGGCCATCGGTGTTGTCGATGACGGCGACGTCGAACGCGTTCTCCTCGACGGGAAGCCGCATCGGCGGCGCGACGTCCACTTCGACGAGTACGCCCGCTCTCGCCGCCCCTTTCTGTGCACGTGCAGCCGACACCTCGTCTGGCACGATCGCGACCGCGCGACCGGATAATCCCACTTTGGACGCGATCGCCGCCAGTCGGCCGCCATGTCCACATCCGATCTGCGCCAAACGGTCGCCCATCTTGATCCCCGTCATGCCCACAGCCAGCATGTGTGGATCGTCCTTGCGTCGAAATCGAATCATTCGTTGTTGATGATATAGTTTTTCGCCGTGCCCACACCTGTTGAAATCGCTCCCGCGCGCGGGCGGCTTGGCGTGCTGCTCGTCGGTCTCGGCGCGGTCAGCACGACCACGATCGCGGGAGTACTCGCGATCCGCAAGAAGCTCGCCAAGCCAATCGGATCGTTGACCCAAATGGGGACCCTGCGCCTCGGCAAGCGCACCGAAGGGCGCTCGCCGAAAATCAGCGACGTCGTACCGCTCTCGGATTTGAGCGACCTCGTGTTCGGGGGATGGGACATTTTCGAAGACGACTGCTATGCGGCCGCGCGGACGGCCGGCGTCATCGAACCGTCCCTGCTCGATCGCGTCCGCCCCGAGCTCGAGAAGATTCGCCCCTGGCCCGCCGTATTCGATCAGCGCTACGTCAAGCGGCTCGACGGGCCCAATGTCAAGAAGGGGAAGAACAAGCGCGATCTCGCCGAGCAGGTGATAGAGGACATCCGCCTGTTCAAGACGGCCCACGCCCTCGACCGGCTCGTGATGATTTGGTGCGGCAGCACCGAAGTGTTCATGGTGGAGTCGGAGGCACACGCGACCATCAGGAATTTCGAACGCGCGCTCGAGGAAAACGACCCGACGATTCCTTCGAGCATGGTGTACGCCTACGCGGCGGTTCGAGAGGGGATCCCCTTCGCAAATGCGGCGCCAAACCTGACCGCCGACATTCCCGCGCTCGTCGAGATGGCCGCCCTGACGAAAGCGCCGCTTGCCGGCAAGGATTTGAAGACCGGCCAGACGTTGATCAAGACGATCATCGCACCGGGCCTCAAGGCGCGGCTCCTCGGGATTGAAGGCTGGTACTCGACCAATATTCTCGGAAATCGCGACGGCGAGGTGCTGGACGATCCGGAGTCGTTCAAGACCAAAGAGGAAAGCAAGAAGTCGGTCCTGGACTACATCCTGCAGCCGCAGCTCTACCCCGACCTCTACGAGCATCTCTGCCACGTCGTGCGCATCAACTACTATCCGCCGCGGGGTGACAACAAGGAGGGCTGGGACAACATCGACCTCGTCGGCTGGCTCGGGTACCCGATGCAGCTGAAAATCAACTTCCTGTGCCGTGACAGCATCCTTGCGGCGCCGATCGTCCTCGATGTCGCGCTGTTCCTCGATTTGGCGAAGCGGGCCGGCATGCACGGCATCCAGGAATGGCTGTCGTTCTATTTCAAGAGTCCCGTACACGCACCGGGCTTGTATCCGGAGCACGATCTGTTCATTCAGCTGACGAAGTTGAAGAACACGTTGCGGTACTTGAAGGGCGAGGAATTGATCACGCATCTGGGCCGTGAGTACTACGACTAGACCCACCTACCTCCAGCCGGCCCTGATCGGAGGCCTGGTGGTGGGTGTGCTTTCGGCCCTGCCCGTCATCAACCTCGGAAAC
>JBGPJH010000249.1:0-4848 GCA_041485305.1 Vicinamibacteria bacterium
ATGTTCCCCTCAAAGAGGAAAAAGATGTGCGTCGGTTTCGTGTGCGTGGGGTGTTGCACGATCCGCCACGGATACGGAGCGATTCGCGGCACGCCGGTCGGCAGGCAGTTCGCCTCCGGATCGTCCTTCGACTGCCTAGCCTCCATGAGCTTTTTCGCCCCGGGCAGGATCGGAATCGTCTTGCCAGGAGCGAGGCCCGCTGCAAGGTCCTGGATCGGACCGCCACCCTGCCATAGTCCTGAGAGATCCGGCGTCTTGTCGGGTAGCCTCGGCATCGGGGCCTTGGGCACGGGACGGGCGGGCGGCAAGCCGCCGCCGGCTCCAGAAGTGGGAGCGGACGGATCGTTTCCATTACGCGGAACAGGAGGTTGTGATTGCGCCAACAGCGGCAAGCCCAGCCCTAGCATCAGGCCGAGTAGAAAGAGCCTTTTCACCTCAAGCCTCCTATCGGGCCGGGGGAGGGGGAGCGTCGCCACCCGAAGACCCGGCAAACACCTGGCGGCCGTTCGCCAGCAAGACGACTCGTGCGTTGGCCATCTGCGAACCGTCCTTCGCCAGGGACCCCTGGACGGTCACCTCATCACCCACGTTGAGCGACTTTCTCGTCCAGCCGTTCCGCACGAGCGCGCTCGGACTGGCCATTTCAAGATTCCAATTCGTCAGCGCGCCATTCGCATCTTTGACATCGATGTAGAAGCGGGCGTGCGGATTCATCCATTCGATTCTCGTCACCGTGCCTTTCAGCGTGACCGGCTTATTGGCGTCATACTCGGCCGCAAACGAATGATGGGCGAGAACCGCCACTGGCGAAACCAGCAGTCCGGCCGCCGCTGCCAAAACACCGAGCCTGGCTCTCATCGGGGCACCTCCAGAAATCACTTCTCCCCACGGTCATTCTCGTTGCCGGTTGCCACCGGCTCTCAGCGCGGCGGCGTGCGGGGCGGCCTGCGAGCGTAGATGTCGAAACCCTTGGCTTGTTCCTCCTTCTCGGTCGGCGGAGTGATGCCTGCGGCGAGCATGACCCCCTCTACGGCGACCACGGTCTCGGGCGACGGCTTGAAATTGCCGAATCTGTATCCGCGGGCGATCGTCAGCGGCGTCCATCCAAACTCGTTCTTCTTATTCCAGATGGCGATCCTGGCGCCTTTCTTGGCGAGGAATTCCACGGCCCTCGGAAGGTTCTTGTATGCGGCGCCGTGCATGGCCGTTTCACCGTGATCGTCCTCCGCATTCACGTCGGCGCCGAGATCCAGCGCCGCTTGCAAGGCCTCCAACACTTCCTCCTCTGTGCCGGCGTCTTCGCCCGGCGACCGCGTCCCCAGGCCGGCCGCCGCCATCAGCGGCGTGCTCTTCTCGTTGTTCGGCAACAACGGATCTGCACCCAGCTCGGTCAGAGTCTTCATCAACGCGGCGTCGGCGGTCAGTGCCGCCAGCAGAAACGGGGTTGCGCCGAGCTCGTTGAAGCGGGTGTTGTTCAAGTTTCGCCGCTTCGTCATCCGCGCGTTGAGGTCCGCGCCGTGGGCCGCGAGCCGCCGGACGAGCTCGAGACTGGTCATGGCGCCGGAGCCCTCGGGGGCCGGGTCGTTATCACCGACACCCGGCTTGCGTACGCTCGCGATCGCGTGCAGGACGGTGTACCCCGGCCCGTCGGCGTTCGGATCAGCGCCCGCATTCAGCAACGCTGCCGCCAGCTCGAAGTGCGCGTTCGTGACCGCTACGAGCAATGCGCTGGCGCCAGCCCCGATTGGCGGTCCTCCCGGGAGGGGCCGAGCGCGGGACGCCGGAACTTGGACGGTCTCGTTGACGTTCGCGCCCGCCTTCAGCAGGACCCGCACGACCCCAATCCTGCCTTCCCGCACGGCGAACAACAGGGGAGTGAAGCCGGAATCCAGCGGCGTCCGGAAATCGGCACCCGCCTGGATCAGCTTCTCTACCGCCTCTACGTGACCTTCCGCCGCCGCCCACATCAGCGCCGTCTGCCCGCGCCGGCCCTCCTTGGCATGCACGTCGGCGCCGCGGGCGAGCAGCGCCTGGACGGCTCCGATCCTGCCCGTCCGCGCAGCGGTCATCAACGCGGTTTCCCCTCCGGGGAGCGACGTGTTCGGGTCGGCGCCGGCATCGAGGAGCCGCTCGATCATCGCGACATTGCCATTGGTGCAGGCCAGCGAGAGTGGCGTGACGCCATACCGGTTCGACGCGTGCGCGTTGGCGCCGGCACCGACCAACCGGTTCACGAGCTCCAGGTCGTCGTGGTATGCGGCCCAGAGCAGGGCCGTCATGCCATCCGCCTGGGATGCGTTCACATCGATAGGCTTGTCCGGCTTGTCGAGCAGCCTGTGAATACTCGCTCGATCCCTCTGCTGCACCGCGTTGGCCAGCGGCGCGTCGGCGCCGCCGGCGAGCAGAGGTGCTGTGGAAAGGATCGAAACGATCAGCCAACTGCCGAGGGGTTTGCCACCCGTCATCTGATCACCTCAGCCAGCCAGGGCAACCGGACTGAACAGGGTGTCCAGCTTGCCCGTGCTGTCGGCGAACGAATCGAGTCGGACACCCACACTGTCGAGCAGTGTCAGGTGCAGATTCGCCAACGGGGTCGCGTCTGCACACTTGATGTGGCGGCCCCCACGAGCCTTGCCGGCTCCGCCGCCGGCGACGACGATCGGCAGGTTAGCGTGGTCGTGGACGTTGGGATTGCCCATCCCGCTGCCATACAAGTAGAGCGAATGGTCGAGGAGCGTACCGTTGCCCTCGGACACCGATGCCAGTCGCTCGAGGAAATAGGCGAACAGCGACACGTGGAACGAATTGATCCTGGCGATCTTCGCGACCTTTTCCGGATCGTTCCCGTGATGCGACGTGGCGTGGTGCGCATCGGGCACCCCGATCTCCGGGTAGGTGCGGTTGCTTGTTTCGCGGGCCAGCTGAAACGTGATCACCCTCGTGACGTCACCCTGCAGCGCCAGGACCTGCAAGTCGAACATCAGCCGCGCGTGGTCGGCGTAGGCGGCGGGTACCCCGACCGGACGGTCCAGGTCCGGCAGCGGGTTGTCCAGCGTCTGCGTCTCGGCCTTCTGAATACGGCGCTCGACCTCACGGACGGTATCGAGATACTGGCTGACCCTGGTGCGATCGCCGGCGCCGAGCCGGCCCTGCAGACGAGCGATGTCCTCGCGCACCCAGTCGAGCAGGCTGGCCCGTCTGCCCAGGGCCGCGCGCCGCTCGCTAGCGCTGCCCCCTTCGCCGAACAGACGCTCGAACACGACACGCGGGTGGGCCTCGGCCGGCAGCGGGGTCGTCGGCGACGACCACGAAAGATTGTTCTGGTACACGCAGGCATAGCCGTTGTCGCATTGACCGACCATGTCCAACAAATCCATCGCCAGCTCCAGCGACGGCAGCTGTGTGTCCTGGCCAATCTGCTGCGCGGCGATCTGATCGACGGTCGTGCCCAGGTGGTAGTCGGAGCTTTCGGTCCACTTCGCCTTGGCCGCGCTCAGGAAGGCGGCATTGGACGTCGCGTGGGTGCCCGGATAGGCGTTCTTCAGCTCCAGATTGCTGACGACGGTGACCCGATCCTTGATCGGCGCCAGGGGGCTGAGGCTGGCCGACAGCTCGGTCAGGGCACCGCCCTCTCCTGGAGGCGTCCACCGGGCGATGTCGGATCCCATGGGGATGTATACGAAACCCAGGCGACGCACCGGATTAGCCGGCGTCTGGGCCAGGGCCGTCATCGCGGGGACCATCGCGTCAAGCAGGGGCAGCGCCACCGTCGCGCCCACGCCCCGCAGAAACGTCCGGCGCGGCAGTGCCTTCTTCATGACAATCATGATTCCTCGCTCCTACTCCTGTTTCCTCATCTGGAAGGGCATGCTGTTCACCACTCCCACGACGAGCGACGAGAAGCGGTAGTCCTCCGCCCGCGCCCCCCGCAGGATGCTGCGGACGGCCGGGGCGTCGTAGTACTCCACGCCGCGCCCCGTCGCGAACGTCAGAAGCTTTTCGGCGACGGTCGTGGCGAACAGTTCCGGGCGACGGAGCAGCGCCGCCTGGAGCTCGGCCACGCCACTGAACGAGGTGCCGTCGAACAGCGTGCCCGACGCATCGACCGGCGCGCCGGCCTCGACGGTTCGCCAGCGCCCGACCGCATCGTAGTTCTCGAGCGCGAAGCCGACCGGGTCCATCAACCGGTGACAGCTCGCGCACACCGGGTTGGCGCGATGTTCGGCCAGGCGCTCGCGTATCGACAGCGCCGGTCCGATCGTTTTCGCGTCTGCCAGTGCCGGGACGTTCGGCGGCGGAGGCGGAGGGGGCACGCCGAGCACGTTGTCGAGGACCCACTTGCCGCGGATTACCGGTGACGTGCGCGTGGCATAGGACGTCACGAGCAGAATGCTGCCGTGGCGAAGCAGCCCGCCGCGTGTCGCGTCTTTGTCGAACGTGATCCGACGGAAGCGGCTGCCGTAGACATGCGGGATGCCGTAGTGCTTGGCCAGGCGCTCGTTGACGAACGTGTAGTTCGCGCGCAGCAGGTCGAGCACGCTCCGGTCCTCGCGCATGACGCTGTCCAGGAACAGTTCTGTTTCCTGCCGGAACGCCTGCCGGAGGTTGTCATCAAAATCCGGGAAGAGCCGCATGTCCGGCGTGATCGAATCGAGGTTGCGCAAGTGCAGCCACTGCGAGGCGAAGTTGGTCACCAGGTTCCGCGATCGCTCGTCCGCCAGCATTCGCCGCACCTGTCGTTCGAGCACCGCAGGCTTGCCGAGATCTCCCCGCGCGGCGACCTCCAGCAGCTCGTCGTCCGGGATGCTGCTCCACAGGAAAAAGGACAGGCGGGACGCGAGCGCCAGA
>JBGPJH010000250.1:0-4836 GCA_041485305.1 Vicinamibacteria bacterium
ATGACCAAATTCACGTTGGCGGTGTGGCCTGCCCTAGAATGGGCCAACGATGGCTACTCGCTACGGGCGGTCCCCCTGGGTCGACCAGTTTCCAAAATCACGAATCCCATCCTATCCACCCCAGCGTGGGCCCCACAAGATTGACGCCGTCATTGTCGGGGGCGGCCTGACCGGGTGCGCGGCTGCCTACGCGTTTGCTGCGTCTGGGGTACGGGTCGCCCTGGTGGAAGCCGAGCGCATCGGCCGAGGCAGAAGCGGAGGGTCCGCCGGTTGGGTTGGCGCCGATCCGGGTGTCAGTTTTGGCGACGTTCAGGGGGCCGTTGGGCTGCGGACCGCGCGGCATGCGTTTCAGGCGTGGCGCCGTGCGGCCCTCGATCTGGCTGCCCTCGTGCGTCGTCTCGCCATCAAGTGCGACCTCGAGCCGCGCAGCGCGTTGATTGTGGGAGGCACGCCCGAGCAGGCGGCGCGTCTCAGGCGCGAACGGAAGGCTCGTCGCGACGCCGGTTTTGATGCCGCGTGGCTCAATCCGCGCGCGATTGTCAGCGAAACTGCGCTGATCGCAGCCGGGGCGATTGGCATCCAAGACGGCGCGACGATCGATCCCTATCGCGCCACGATTGGCCTCGCGGCCGCTGCGGCCCAGCGCGGAGCGAGCGTGTTCGAGAGGTCGGCAGTCAACAAGATTACGTTCACGCGCAGGTCGGTCGATGTGTTTACGGCCGAAGGCAGGATTCGCGCGAACAAGGTGGTGATTGCGACCGGGGCGCCGACGGCGCTGTTCAACTCGCTTGCCCGCCACTTCTGGTTTCGGACCTCCTACCTGGTGCTCAGCGAACCGGTACCAGCCAGGCTGCGGCACGCGCTCGGCACACGATCGGCGGTCGTGCGCGATTCAGCGGCACCGTCGCATATCCTCCGTTGGGTCGGCGACGAGCGCCTGCTCGTGTCGGGCGCGGACGGCGACGAGGTGCCTGAACGCCAGCGCGAGAAGACCATCGTGCAGCGGACCGGTCAGCTCATGTACGAATTGTCGACGATGTATCCGGAGATTTCGGGGACCATGCCGGCGTACGGATGGCACGCGTCGTACGCGCGGACGTCTGACGGGCTGCCCTACATCGGACCACATCGGAACTACCCGCACCATCTCTTTGCCTTCGGAGATTCGAGTCGCAGCGTGGCGGGTGCGTATCTGGCCAGCCGGATCCTGTTGCGGCACTACCAGGACGAGGCCGATCCGGCTGACGAAGCATTCGGCTTCCACCGCTGACGCGACACTGGCCTGCGACTGACCTGTGACTGAGCTCGATCTGCTTGTGTTCGGCCCGCACCCCGACGACCTTGAAATCGGTTTGGGAGGCACCATTGTGCGCCACGTCGCGCTGGGACAGCGGGTGGGCCTCTGCGATCTGACCGCGGGGGAGATGGGCAGCAACGGAACGATCGATGAGCGGCTGGCCGAATCGGAAAGGGCCCGGACCGTGCTCGGAGCGCTGTGGCGGGAGAATCTCGGATGGCCCGATCGCCGGATCGGGAAGGACGCCGGCCATCTCGAGCACGCGGTTGCGTTTATTCGACGCCATCGTCCTCGCGTGGTTGCCGTGCCGCATTGGTCCGATCGTCATCCCGACCACGTTGCGGCGAGCGAAGTGCTGACCGAGGCGGTGTTCAATGCGGGCCTTCGTCGTTATCCGGCAGACGGCGAGCCATGCAAGCCCGAGTGGATCTGCTACTACTTCATCAACGACAGCGCCCCGCCCTCCTTCGTCGTCGACGTGACCGACTACTACGAGCGTAAGCGCCAGGCGCTCGACTGCCATGCCAGCCAGTTTGCGCAGCCGGAATCGGGCGGGGCGGTCGGCACCCGGCTCAACACGCCACTGTTCCGCCAGATGATCGAAAGCCGCGACGCGCAGTTCGGCGCGCTCGCGGGCGTGCGATGGGCTGAAGGGGTCGTCGTGCGCGAACCGATTCTGCGGACAACTCTCCTGAAATGGCCTTCATGAACATCGGCATCATCTGTTATGCGTCGGTCGGCGGGAGCGGAATCATCGCCACGGAGCTGGGAAAGATGCTCGCGTTGCACGGTCACCACGTGCACATGATCAGCAGCGAGATGCCGGTTCGGCTCGGCGACTACCAGCCGGGCTTGTCTTTCCACCGGGTGGAGACGCCCAGCTATCCGCTCTTCCGGGAGCCGCAGTATCTGTTGTCGCTGGCGAACAAGATCGTGCAGGTGTCGAGAGACGAGCGGCTCGACATCGTGCACGCGCACTATGCGATCCCGCATGCGACGGCGGCGTATCTCGCGCGGCAGATCCTCGCGGCCGGCGGCGGGATGCCGGTGCCTCGGGTGATCACCACGCTGCACGGTACCGACATCACGCTGCTCGGTGCCGACCGGTCGTACAAGGAAATTGTCGCGTTCAGCATTCAGCAGTCCGATGGCGTGACGGCGGTGTCCGGAAGCCTGAAGGCCGATACCTATCGCGAGCTCGGCGTGACGTGCGACATTCGGGTGATTCCCAACTTTGTGGATTGCGAAAAGAACCGTCGGCGCGATGTGACGGCGCTCAGGGCGCAGCTGGCGCCCTCAGGCGAGAAACTCTTGATTCACGTCTCGAACTTCCGTCCCGTCAAGCGCGTGACCGCAACGATCGAGGTCCTGGCACGTGTGTGCCGTCAAGTGCCGGCGCGGCTGCTGATGGTCGGTGACGGCCCCGACATGGGCGAGGCGTCGCGCCTCGCCAAGGCGCTGGGTCTGGCCGCGAGCGTGGAGTTTCTGGGCGAGCAGGAGCTCGTCGTACCTCTTCTCTCCGCCTCGGACGTGCTGCTCATGCCGTCGGCCCAGGAAAGCTTCGGGCTGGCGGCTCTCGAAGCCATGGCCTGCGAGGTGCCGGTGGTGGCCTCACGGGTTGGTGGCTTGCCGGAAGTCGTGGAAGACGGCGTGAGTGGATATCTCCATCCCCCCTCCGACCTCGATGGGATGGCGCGGTCGGTCGTTGCCTTGTTGACCGACCCTGTGCTGCACCGCCGAATGGCTCAGGCGGCGAGACGCGGCGCCCGCGAACGCTATTGCGACTCGAAAATCGTGCCGCTGTACGAGACCTGCTACCGGGAGGTCCTCGAGCAGCCGACCCGACTGGAGACCCCAGCCCGATCGATGTGAGAATTCGTCTCTCATTCATCGATTTTGGCGGGGTGTATACTCGAAAGTTGCCAGGTGGGAGGTCAATGAAGCGAACGACGTTCGTGCTGCTTTCGCTCCTGGGTGTGGGCCCGACCGTGCCGAGCGCGCAGCTGCGGGTTGCGCCGCTCGACGAGGTGCAGGGTCACGTTGCGCTGGGCCTGGCGCTGCGCCACCTATCGAGCGTCGGCATCTTCATGATGGCCACGGCTCATCCCGACGACGAGAATAACGGTCTGCTGGCGATGTTGAACCGCGGGCAGGGATTTCGGACCGCTCTTGCGACGGCTACGCGAGGCAATGGCGGACAGAACGAGATCGGTCCGGAGATTTTCGAAGCGCTCGGTGTGCTGCGAACCGAAGAGCTGGCGGCAACGCACCGCTTCGACGGGGCGGAGCAGTATTTCACGCGCGCCGTGGATTTCGGCTACTCCTTCAGCCTCGAGGAGACCCTCGAGAAGTGGGGACGCGACGAGATCGTCGGCGACTACGTCCGGCTGATTCGCACGATCCGACCCGACGTCATTACCGGCCTGATGCCTGGCGGAGCGGGCGGCGGTCAGCATCATCAGGCGTCCGCGATTCTCGCGCGCGAGGCCTTCAAGGCCGCGGGGGACTCTACGCGGTTCCCGGAGCAGCTGAAAGAGGGTCTTCGTCCCTGGCGCCCGAAGAAGTTCTACTTCGGCGGCTTTGGGCCAGCAGCTCCCGATCTTTCATCGAAGGTGCTGACGGTGAACGTCGGCGCCTACGACCGCCTCCTCGGCCGGACCTACGACGAGCTCGGCACCGAGGCGCGCAGCATGCACAAGTGCCAGGGGACGGGGCAGCTCTGGTCGCTGCCCGGGCCGTCAACCGCGCGGTACCAGCTCGTCGAATCGACGATCGCCGGTCAGCTGCAGCGGGACGAGACGTCTTTGTTCGACGGAGTCGACACGTCGGTTGCCGGCCTCGCGCAATTTGGAGGCACTCGTCCGCCGAAAGACCTCACTGAAGGCCTTGCCGCGATCGCGTCGGCGGTGCAGACCGCGGTGAAGCGGTTCGACACGGAAGGTACCGACGCCGCGGTGCAGCCGCTTCTCTCCGGGTTGCGCGCGGTCCGCGTCTTGCGCGGACGCCTTCGCGGCATGTCTCTCGACGACGCCAGCCGCTTCGAGATCGAGTTCCGCCTGCGCCAGAAGGAACGCGAGTTTCAGCAGGCGGTGGTCTTGGCCAACGGCCTGCGAGTCGAGGCGCTCGCCGACGACGGCGTGGTTGTTCCGGGCCAGCCCGTAAAAGTGTCGGTGCTCATCGCGAACCGTGGCGCGGCTGACGTGGCCGTCAAGCAGGTGAAGTTCGACGGTTTGGAAGGCGACACGAGCTGCTCCCTGACGCTCGTCTCCGGTGGGGGACCCGGCTTCGGCGCGACGGGCGGCCGGGGCCGCGGCCGCGGCAATGCTCCTCCTCCTCCCGCGCCTTCGGGTGCACCCGTCTCGACGCTCAAGAAGGACCAGGCGGCGCGATGCGAGCCCACGCTGAAGGTGCCGGCCACCGCTCGCATCACCGCGCCGTACGGGCATCGCGCAGGAGAGGCGGGTCGCTACACGTTTGACGACGACGCACCGTTCGGCCTGCCATTCCGGCCGACGTCGTTCTACGTGCAGGTGACCCTG
>JBGPJH010000251.1:0-4834 GCA_041485305.1 Vicinamibacteria bacterium
CAGGCAAACGTCATGATGCTCGAGCACCGCTACGAGCAGGCGCTGGCCCTCGCCGAGCGCAGCGTGACGATCCACGAGGACCACGGCTCGGGGCACGGCTTGGCGGTGGCCCTCGCCACGCTTGGCCAAATCTGCGTGCGTCTCGGCGATCTGGGGCGAGCCGAGCAGGTTCTGCATCGCGCCTTGGACGTCCGCAGCCCCATTCAGTTCCACGAAACGACCGGCGCGGTGTTCGACACGCTGGCTCAGATTCACCTCGTCCGCGGGACGTACGACACGGCCAGCGACTTCCTCGCTCGGGCCGGCGAAGCGTACGGCGCCTACGGACGGCAGACGAGCCGGTGGTACGAGTGGTCGGTGCGGGTGCTGGGCGCACGGTTGGCGTTGAGAAAGGGTGCGCTCGATGAAGCGGTGGCGCTCGCAGACGGTATTCTAGGTGCCACCGCACCGCCGTTCGATGCCCTGCAGGCAACGCTCATCGCGGCCGAGGCTCTCATCGCCGCCGGCCGACTGGTCGACGCTGGGCGCCGGCTGACATCTGCCGCCGACGCACTCGATCCCCGCGCCGTGCCCGCCTCATGGGGCGAATATCTCCGGCTGCGCGGCGCCCTTCACGAACGAAGCGGATCTCCGGCCGACGCCTATCACGATTTCGCCCAGAGCGTCACACTCCTGGATTTGCTTGGTGAGCGCTATCAGGCGGCCCTCAGCCACCTCGCCCTGGGTAGGCTCGTCGCGCGAAGTGGCGCTCGATCGATCGCCGAACGACACCTCGACAAGGCATTCGCCGTGTTCTCTCAGCTGGGCGCCGAACGCGACCTCGCCGATCTGCAAGAGGCCCAGGCCCTGCTGGCGACGCACGGTACGGGCGAGTTCATCATGTTCCCTGCGGACGCCGACGAAGCGATCGTCCGGCGCATCGTCGACGCGGCCGCCCTGCCCGATCTGCTGGGCCGGGAAACCGCGTCAGCATTGCTCGAAGCGGCGGGCGGCGACCGAGCGGTCGTGTTCGTCGCGCTCCCTGGCGGCGACGTGCGTCTGGTGGCCGCCGCCGGAATTGACGATGAAGGAGCGCGGGCGCTCGGACGATCGGCGTCGCTCGGTCACCTGGCGGATCGCGACTCGATGTTTGTGGATTCCGTTGGGCGAGATCCAGACGGACCCCGCTTCGCTGTGGTCGCCGCATCGAGGCCGATCGGCCATCCAGTGATGCGCCGCTTACGCATGATCGTAACAGTGGCCCGACAGGGCTTCGCATTGTGCGCTGCGCAGGACCGGTCGGATTCCACCGAGGCCGTCCAGATCGATCGGTCGCTGGAACCCCTGCTCCCCGGATTCCTCTCGGCCAGCGCCGCCATGTCGCGGGTGGTCGAACAGATCCAGCGCCTGCAAGGCAACGACCTCACCGTGCTCATTACGGGAGAGAGCGGAACGGGAAAGGAGCTGGTCGCGCAAGCCATCCACGTCGGCTCGCATCGAAACGCGGGGTTATTCCTCCCGTACAACTGCACGACAACCGGACGCGACCTTGCCGACAGCCAGCTCTTTGGCCATCGTCGGGGTGCATTTACCGGCGCCGTGTCCGATCAGCCGGGCCTGGTCCGATCGGCAGCCGGCGGGACGTTGTTCCTAGACGAGATTGGCGATCTCCCCCTCGACGTGCAGCCCAAGCTTCTGCGATTCCTCGAGCAGTCGGAGATCATGCCGGTTGGCGAAACCAGGCCCCTGCGTGTCGACGTGCGCGTGCTGGCCGCCACCAACGCCGATCTCGAGCAACGTGTCGCCGAGGGCAAGTTCCGCGAGGACCTGTACTATCGGCTGAGCGTCATCAGAATCCACGTGCCACCGCTGCGTGAAAGACGAGAGGAGATTCCCCACCTGAGCACGTACTTCCTTCGAGAGGCGTCGGAGCGACTCGGAAAGCCGGACATCCAGCTGAGCTCGGAGGTTCTGGATGTCTTCTCCCAGTATTGGTGGCCGGGCAACGTTCGCCAGCTGAAGAACGAGATCCAGCGAGCGGTGGCCATGAGCGCTCCCGGCGGAGCGATTCTCCCCGCTCACCTGTCGCCCGAGATCAGCGCGCCCCGGTTGCCCGGAGCCGCTGCGTTCCCCCGGCGAGGCGATCTGATCCCGCGCAGTCTCGCGGCAGCCGTTGAAGAAATGGAGCGCGATCTCATCCAGCAGGCGCTCCATCGCTCGAGCGGCAACATCTCCGAGACGGCTCGAACGCTGGGGCTCACCAGGCGCGGCCTCTATCTGAAGCTAAGGAGGCTCGGCCTTGAAACCGTCCCAGAATCAGAAATCGACACAAGGTAGTTCTGTATACTGAATAGTCAGTTCCAGCCAGAGTGGATACGTAGTATACAGACCAGAGCCACACGTTCTTGCTTGTCTTTCGTCATAAGTTTCTTTTATTACAATAACTTACCTTGATCGTCCTGCCGGCGGTCGCCTTGGCCGTGGACCGGGTCCCCAACTTGATACATGGAATGTCACACACCCTAATTTTGGAGAGCACAGTGATGTCCATCAGAGCCATCGCGCCGACGACACCAACATCCGGCCACAAGCGGTCGACCGAACGCCGCAGCGTCAAGCTGGCGGCGCGGTTAACCTGGAAGGACCAGCGCGGTACGCCGCGCTTTGTGAGCGTCGTCACCCACGACGTGTCTGAGCAGGGCGTGTATGTGGAATGCCAGTCGATAGTCTCCATTCCGCTCTATCGTCTGGTGCAGTTCCAACTGGAACGCGAGTCACGGGAATCTGACGGGCTTCCCTTCTCGCTCCGCCAAGGGCGTATTCTCTCGGCCGTCTACCGCGTGACTCCGCCTGCCCCCTCGGGCAGACGGCAGGGTCTGGCGTTGCGGCTGATGGTCGACCCGCGGCGTCGTCCGGCCGCGGAGCTGGCCGATGCAAGAGCGACAGCGTAGCCGCCAACAGTCCAGGGGCGACGTTTTCAGCGCTTTCTCAGGTACCTCGCCAGTCCGCGCCAGCTCAAGTCAAGTCGGCCAGCGGTTTCGTATGCACGCGCGTCCTGCTCGCCTAGGCTTCGCCGTAAGTTCTGCCCCGCCTGCTCACAGAACCACGCCTCTCTAGCCGAATCGTCCTCGTCGCGTGCGAGCGACTCGCGCGCCAGCCCTTCGACGATCTTCAGATGGTCCCGCATCTCGGCAAGATGCGAGGCTACCGGACCGTGCGGTCCGAAGTGGGTCAAAAACAGCGTGTCCGGGTGCCACGCTTCGATGGCTGACAGGCTCTGCTCCCACAGCTCGAGATTGATGTCGGGCGGCGGCGTCGGGGGCAGCACGAATCCGCCGGGAATCAGCCGGACGCCCGCGGTGTCGCCAACGAAGGCCACTCCGGTGTCGGCGCTAAAATAGGTAACGTGATGCGACGCGTGTCCCGGAGTGTAGGCCACGTCGACCGTGCGCGCCGAAGCCGCAATTCGCTCCCCTCCGGCGATCGTGACGATGGCGTCCGCGGGCACCGGCAGGAAGTCGCCCCACAGCCGATCCATGTCTCCCCCGTAGAGGCGTGCCGCGCTGGCGATCAGCCGCGACGGATCGATCATATGCGGGGCTCCGTTCGCATGTACGTAGACCCGAAGCCGTGGATTCTCCCGCACAAGGCTTCCGGTCGCGCCCGCATGATCGAGGTGAATGTGGGTGAGGAGAACCGCCGTGATGTCGCGAACGCTGATGCCGGCGCTCGACAGCTCCTGCCGGAGCGTGCCGAGCGTACTCGATGGTCCAGGATCGATGAGCGCCACTCCAGAGTGTCCGTGCAGCACGCCGGTCGCGATGATGCCGGGGAGTTGCTGAAACCGTAGGTCGACAAACGAAACGCCCGCCGAGAGAATGTTCATTGGAATTCGTGCGTCGACAACGATTATAGGAGAACGCACTATGATCGCGGCAAGGGAAGGAGCTCGCCGTTGACCATACTCGACCATGCGCGCCCGATCGTTGTCGTGGCGGATCCCGGACGGGAGATTGAAGCGGCGGTTCAACTCGGCCGCATCGGCTTCGACAACGTCGCCGGCTATCTGAGTGGAGGCTTAGCGAGCCTCGCGTCTCGCCCGGACCTGACCGAGACAACCGAACGGCTCAGCCCAGCGCTCGCACACGACGAACTCACCCGTGGAGGAAGAATTCCTGCTGAAAGCTGCAAAGCTGTTGGTGGGACGTATACCGGACGCGGGATTGGACGTGAGACAGGGCGTCTATCGAACGTTATCTGGATCTGGGCGGCTGCACGACGCCTGCGATTCCTTCCTCGACGGTGAAGGACCAATCGAGATCGGCCGAATCTACGACAACATAGTAAGTGCGCGGGTCGTCATGCACAAACGCGGTGTCAGCGCCAACGCCCCGGGTCTCGACCGCCAGAGCAATTGGCCGCCCGCTAACCGCACTGTGCATCGCGGCGCGAAACGTACCCGCGCCTGGACTTGACTCGGCGCGGGTGTTCCACTTGACGCGTAAGAAACCTGTCTCGCTGATGAACGATTCGGTCTGAGTGCTACCGTGACCAGACCACGAACCGAGCGGCCGCCAAGCAACACCAATTTCTTCGGCGGCCTTGGGCCGAGCTCTCGACGCGACTCCGGCAACAACCAGAGTCACCATCGCCGCGAGACCGATCGCGACGGCGGCGACGCGGGTCCGCCCGTTCATTCCTGTCTTACGTCGTTGCCGGCTGGTCGCCGCGGATGGCGCGCTTGACGAGGTTCCGCATCAACGGAATCTTGTAGCCGTTGTAGCGCAAGGGGACTGCCCCCTCCACGGCCAGCCGGCCCGCCAGCTCCGCCGTCTCCGCCGTCCGCGCCTTGCCC
>JBGPJH010000252.1:0-4814 GCA_041485305.1 Vicinamibacteria bacterium
CCTCAGCCGCCTGCTGCACGGCCTTGACGATGTTTTGGTAGCCGGTGCATCGGCACAGGTTGCCGGCCAGCCCCTCGCGAATCTCCGCCTCGCTCGGACTGGGGTTGTGGGCCAGCAGAACGCGGGCCGTCAACATCATGCCGGGCGTGCAGTAGCCGCACTGAAGGCCGTGCTGGTCCCAAAAGCCTTGCTGCAGCGGGTGCAGCGTGCCGCCGTCGGCGAGACCCTCGACGGTGAGAATCTCGTGGCCATCGGCTTGCACCGCAAACATCGCGCAGGACTTCACGGCCCGCTCGTCGTCCATCACGACGACGCAGCAGCCGCAACTCGACGTGTCGCAGCCGACGTGAGTGCCGGTCAGTCCGCAATCCTCGCGCAGAAAATACGCGAGCAGCGTCCGCGGCTCGACATCCCGCTCGTAGGCGACACCGTTCACCTTGACGTTGACCTTCATGGCGTTACCCCCAGACGCGCCAGGACCTGACGCAGGCCTCGGCCAACGAGCACCCCCGCGAGATGCTTCTTGTACTCGACGGAACCCCGCAGGTCGGCCTGTGGCGCGCTCTGCCGCGACGCGACGGCCGCGGCGGCACGAATCAGATCTGCCGTGGGCTTCTGCCCAACCAGCAGACGCTCTGCCTCGTCGACACGCACCGCGCACGGGCCCGCCGCCGACAACGCCACGCCGGCGCTGCGGATCGTGCCGTCGGCATGTACCGACACCTGGACGGCGGCGGCCGCGGTGGCGAAATCGCCAACCTTCCGCTCGACTTTCTGATACGACCCGGCCGTGCGATCGTCGGGCACCGGGAAACGAACCTCCAGCGCGATCTCGCCTTCCGAAACAGCCGTCGTGAAGCTGTCGAGCAGAAAATCGTCGATCTTCACCGTGCGGGTGCCGCCCTTGCCACGGACAACGACTTCGGCGCGCGCGGCCAGGGCGGTGGCCGTCCAATCGCCGGCCGGATCGTTGTGGCACAGGCTGCCCACCACAGTGCCGGTCTGACGGACCACCGGGTCCGCGACGACCCGCGACACGTCGTGGAGGAGGCTCCAGCGACGTTCGCCGACCCACGGCGCACGCTCGATAGCGCTGTCGCGAGCGATGGCCCCGATGGACAACGCCTTGCCGTCCACCCGAACGTAGTTGAAGGCGCCGACGTCGTTGATGTCGACGAGGACGGCTGGACGCGCCAGCCGAAAACGCATCGCCGGGATCAGGCTCTGGCCGCCGGCCAGCACGCGGGCATCCGCGCCATGCTTCTGTAACTGGGCAAACGCTTCGTCTGGTGAGTGCGCGCGAAGAAACTCGAAGGCTGCGGGAATCACCGGCGAACCTCCTTCTCTCGGCTGTGTCGTGAGCGCGAGGTCGCCGCGATCACCGATCGGGCGGTAACGGCGCTCATCATACTACCTGCATGTTCGGAACCCGTTTCGTCTACACTGGCCGGCCATGGTGAGCGCGGTCGTTCTCGCAGCTGGCGCCTCGACGCGCATGGGAAAGCAGAAGCTGCTTCTGCCTTTTGGTGACGAGCCGCTCGTCCGGCGGGCGGTCAGGCAGGTTTGCGACGCCGGTTTCGACGACGTGTTGGTCGTGCTAGGAAGCGAGCACGAGCAGGTCTGGAGAGCGCTCGACGGCCTGCCGGTTCGCCACACCCTCAACATGGAGTACGCCACCGGCATGGGCAGCTCCTTCCGAACGGCGGTGGCGCAGCTGCCGGACAGCGCCGCGGCCATGTTCGCACTCGCCGATCAGCCGTTCGTCACGTCCGCAGAGTATCGGTCGGTCCTCGATGCCTACCGCCAGCACGCTTCCGCGGTCGTCAGCGTGCGGTACGGCGAGGTCATGGCGCCGCCTCACCTCTTTGCGCGGGAGTTTTTTCCCGAACTGGCTCTGCTCGAGCACGGCGCGCGCCCGGTGCTCCTGAGGCACCGCGACAAGACGATGGTGCTGACTTTTCCAGCCAGCCTGCTGATGGACATCGACACGCCGGAAGACTACGAGCTGGCCAAGAGCCGCTTGTCGTCGGGCAATCCCCTTCGCTAGCGAGCGCCCCCGCTGGCGCTGATCTTCCAAATGCGGTTTCCGGCATCGTCGGAGACGAGCAGCGCACCGTCGCGGGCGACCGTTACACCCACCGGACGGCCCCACTGCTGAATCGGGGTGCCGTTGGTCCCGTTGCTCGCGAGAAAGCCGGTCAGGAAGTCTTCGATCGGTCCCGGCTTGCCGTTGTTCATCGGGAAGAAGATCACCTTGTACCCGGCCGCCGCCGACCGGTTCCACGACCCGTGCAAGGCCACGAACGCGCCGTTGCGATACCGCTGCGGGAACTGCGCACCGGTATAGAAGGTAATGCCCAACGCCGCGGAGTGTGACGGGATCAGCACGTCGGGCACGATCGCCCGATTGACGAGATCGGGAAACGATCCGATGTACCGGGGATCGTAGTTATTGCCAATGTAGGAATACGGCCAGCCGTAAAATCCACCGTCCTTCACAGACGTGACGTAGTCGGGCACAAGGTCGTCGCCATAGTTGTCACGTTCGTTCATCGCGGTCCAGATCGCGTCCGACGCTGGCTGCAGCGCCAAGCCGACAGGATTGCGAATGCCGGACGCGTACACCCGATAGCCAGTGCCATCGGGATTGAACTCGAGGATGGCGGCGCGTCTGCAGTCTTCTCCCGCGTCGTTGTTCGATCGTGAACCCACGGCGAGGTACATCTTCGTTCCGGCACGATTGAACAAAATGTTGCGGGTCGAGTGCCCTCCGGTCGGCAAGTCGAGTAGTTTCTCGGGCTCGCCTTGCGCCTGCAGGTCGCCGCTCGTGTACTTGTAGCGGATGAGCGATCCAGGGTTGCCCACATAGAGATAGCCGTCGTGGAAGGCGAGGCCAAACGGCGCCTGCAGCGTCCCCGGGCCACGCTGAGCAAACGCAGGTGGCGGGGCGCACGCCGGTGCGGCGGTGCCGAGAATCGAAGGGGCCGCTCCCCCACCAGGTGGCAGTGCGCCAGCACCTCGAGCTCCACCGCGACCAGCCGGAGGGGCACCTGGAAAAGCGGCTGGAGGATCGCCCTTCGCAAAGACGCTGCGGGCCTCGAAGACGCCGTCATTGTTCGCGTCTCGAAAGACCGTAATGCTGTTCGTGCCCGGGGAACTCACGAAGAGGTCTCCGTTGGGCGCGTACACCATCAGGCGCGGCGCTTGAAGCTCGGCATAGCTGGTGACCGTAAAGCCGGCCGGGACCGCCGGGATGGTGCCTTCGGCCCTCGGCACCGGACGGCCCGGTTTTGGACTTGCCGTTCCAGGCGCCGGAAGCTTCTCTGCTTGCGGCTGCGGCTGGACTGAGTTCTGCTGCGCGATGAGAGCGCTCGCAACAGCCAAGACACCAGCACACACCAGGGGGACCGGCAGCCACGGTTGAAGACGCGGCGTCGCATTCGGAACTCGTTTCATCGCTGACTCCTATGGCCCATAGCCTATAGCCCGAAGTCTGGAGCCTGTTCCGGGCTTCAGGCTTCAGGCTTTGGGCCTGAGCATTCCCTTGAAAGTGTACTTGTAGTACCGCTGCCCGTTGTTGACCTCGCCGATGAAGAGGTTTCCTTTCGAGTCGCCCGCAAAGCTGTGCGCGTGGAAGAACTCCCGGGCGTTGTGTCCTGCATGCCCCCCAATAGACGAGACAATCTCCATCGTCTGCCGGTTCACAACGCGAATCGCTTTGTTCGAGCCGTCCATGACGTAGAGGAACCGCTGCTCCTTGTCCGGCGACGTGGCAAAGCTATGCACCGTCCCTTCATTCTGAAGCGTGTTTCTCGTGATGAAGACCTCCTTGACGAACGTCCCGTCGAGCTTGAACACCTGAAGGCGGTTGTTCGTGCGGTCCGCGACGTAGACCGTATCGTCGTTTGTCACCAGCACGGCGTGCACGGGATTGTTGAACCCTTCGGGAGGCGGGCCGGAAATGAGCTGCGCGCGCGGAGGGAACGTCAGACTATCGTCGGGTTTCTTGCCATACGCGCCCCAGTGACGCTTGTACGCACCGGTATCGGCGTCGAAGACGATGACGCGGTGGTTGAAGTACCCGTCAGCGACAAACAGTTCGTTGGTCTTCCGGTGCACGAACAAGCCGGCAGGCCCTCCCAGGTTCTCGGTGTCGTTGCTGCCCTTGTTCTTCCCCGCATGGCCGATCTGCATGAGAAACTTGCCCTTGCTGGTGAACTTCAGGATCTGGTTGTCGTCCTTCGCATTGCCGCTGAGCCAGACGCTGTCTTTGTCGTCGACGAAGATCGCGTGCTGGACGCTTGGCCACTCATATCCCTGGCCCGGCCCGCCCCATGCCTGGACGAGCTTCCCGCTGGTGTCGAATTCCAGAACGGCTGGCGCCGGAATGCAGCACTCCGCCTGAGGGGGCGAGAGTGAAGCGGCCTTTTCGCCGTCGGGGATCGTCGCCGGGCGATGGAACACCCACACGTTGTCATGCGAATCGACGGCGACCCCGCCAACCTGTCCAGTGACCCACTTGTTCGGCAAAGCTTGGGACCAGAGAGGATCCGGCTCGAACAGCGGCACCGGCGGCCGACTCTGCTGTGCCGCCGTGGTCCTCTCGAGCAACGCCACCGCAGCGCCGGTGGTGATGATCATGGCCAGCGTCCCTCCGACTGCCCACATCTTCTCTCTCACATCGCACCCCCTTAAGGCCTGATCGCGCTGGACTCCCAGCCGTATGCGGGTAGGTTGGTCAGGCGCGGGTCCTCGAGCGGGCCACCCACTGTGAAGTGGTAGAAGCTCTGCCACTCGCGGGACGAGATCCCAAA
>JBGPJH010000253.1:0-4812 GCA_041485305.1 Vicinamibacteria bacterium
ACGCGAGGATGCCCTGGGGGACTGACCCGATTCCGCGGCCGGTCGGGAATGAGTTGCCGCCCTCTTGGAACATCCCCAGTCTCGCCGCTCGTCGCCGAAAACGACGCCGGCAAGGCCGCGCGGCCGCCTCCTGGCCAAGAACGCGCCTCTTCGCTTACCCTTGCATGCACTTGTCACCCTGACCGAGATTTGGTGGCGCTGGCGGCGCGATCACGGCACCCGTCGATGCGCTCCTGCGCGCGGGTCGAGCTGCGGTGCAATGAGCAAGGAGCGACGGTCGAAGGACTCCCGGCGCGGGTAAATCATAGGAAGAAACGGTCATGCTCGGCCAGATGATGAATGAGCCGCTCCTGATCTCGAGGCAGCTCGAGTTTGCGGAGAAGTTCCATCCGAACACCGAGGTTGTCACCCGGGCCGTCGAAGGCGGGGTCCGCCGCTCATCCTACGGCCAGGTGGCGCGCCGCTCGAAGAAGCTGGCCAACGCCCTTCATGGGCTCGGTGTTGGTCCGGGCGATCGCGTCGCCACAATTGCCTGGAACACCGATCGCCACCTCGAGCTGTATTTCGCGGTGTCGGGCATGGGAGCGGTGCTGCACACGATCAACCCGCGCCTTTCGCCGGACCAGCTGAAATACGTCGTCGACCACGCCGAGGACGTTGCGGTCTTCTTCGACACGACCTTCACGAAGCTCGCTGACTTTCTCTCCAGGCAGAGCGCAGGCGTCAGACACTTCGTGGCCTTGACCGACGACGAGCACCTTCCCTCCGACCACGGGATCGCCGGCCTTCGCGCCTTCGAATCGTTGATCGCCGGCGAGAGCGAGATGTACACGTGGCCCGTGTTCGACGAATACACGGCGTCCTCGCTCTGTTACACCTCCGGCACCACCGGCAACCCGAAGGGCGTGCTGTACTCCCATCGCTCAACGGTGCTGCATTCGTACGCCGCGGCGATGGCGGACGTGCTCGGCCTCTCTGCCGCCGACGTAACGCTGCCGGTGGTGCCGATGTTCCACGTCAACGCGTGGGGGGTGCCGTACGCGGCCGTGATGGTCGGCTCGAAGCTCGTCCTTCCCGGGCCGGGCCTCGACGGCAAGAGTCTCCTCGACCTGATCGAATCGGAGAAGGTGACGAGCCTTCTCGGCGTTCCCACGGTCTGGCTCGCGCTTCTCGCGCAGGCGAAGAAGGACCACAAGCGACTGTCGAGCGTGAAGAAGGTCACGATCGGCGGTTCGGCGTGCCCGCCGAGCATGATCCAGGCCTTCGAAAAGGAGCACGGCGTCCGGGTGATCCACGCGTGGGGCATGACCGAAACCAGCCCGCTCGGTACGGCGAACCTCCTGCTGCCGAAGCACGACCAGCTCTCGGACGAGGAAAAGCTCGCGATCAAGGTGAAGCAGGGGCGCCCGGTGTTCGGTGTCGACCTCCGTCTGGTCGACGATGCGGGCGACGTGCTGCCACACGACGGCAAGACGTCGGGGCACCTCCAGATCCGCGGCCCGTGGGTCGCGTCGGCCTACTTCAAGCGTGATCGCGACGACAATTTTCAGGACGGGTGGTTCTTCACCGGCGACATCGCGACGATCGACGCCGACGGGTACATGCAGGTCACCGATCGCAGCAAGGACGTGGTGAAGTCCGGCGGAGAGTGGATCAGCACTATCGAGATTGAAAACGCTGCGATGAGCCATCCCGCGGTGGCACAAGCCGCCGTGATCGGCGTGTCGCACCCGAAGTGGCAGGAGCGTCCCCTGCTGGTGGTTGTGAAGGCCGAGGGTCAGGAGGCGACGACGAAAGAGATTCTGGCGTTCCTCGCGACCAGGCTGCCGACGTGGTGGGTGCCGGATGCCGTCGAGCTCATCGACTCGATGCCGATCGGCGCGACCGGCAAGATCCTGAAACGAACCCTCCGCGAGCGGTTCGCCGGCTACGTGCTTCCCTAGTACGCCATCGCGTAGCAGTCGCGACGCGGATCAGCGCCCGCGATTCGGTTGCCGCTGGCCGGATCAATCAGCACGGCGGTGGCGCAACTCGCAATGCTGAGCGGCCTGATCTTGTGCACATCGTGGCCGCGGGCCTGCAGATCCTTGAAGACGGCGTCAGGAACCGTCGATTCCACGTTTAGCTTGTTGAAACCTCCCGTGTGCGGCCAGAACGAGCCGTAGAAGTGCAGCGTCTGGACGCGCGGCCACTCAAACGCTGTGTGGAGATTCGGGTACCAATCGGGCCAGAACTCGACGATGTTGAGGAACGCCTGCAGGATCGTCTGGTCCTGGTTGTCGCCCCCTGGCGAGCCGAGCCCCATCAGCGGCTGGCCGTTGCGGAGAACGAGGCTCGGAGTCAGCGTGTACCGCGGCCGGGATCGCGGGCGGAGCTGGGCGGCGCGCGACTTGTCGAGCCAGAACTGCTCGCCCCTCACGCTCATCGCGATGCCCGTGTCACCGAGGATGACGGCGCCGCCAATCCAGCCCCCGCTCGGCGTGCTGTCGAAGATGTTGCCCTCGATATCGATCACGGCGATGTGCGTCGTGTCCTTGATGGTTCCGCGGATTGGCTCGGCGTCGGGCGATGGCTGACCGGGCTGACTTGCGTCGGCGATGTTCGCGACCCAGTACTTCCACGTCTTCACCTTCGAGTCGAACGGCAGCGGGTTTCCTGCGACGAATGCGCGAGACGCACGTTTGGGATCGATCAGCGCCGCGCGCTGTTTCGCATACTCCTTCGACAGCAAACCCTCGCCTGGCACCTGCACGAACTCGGGATCGCCGTAGTAGCTGTCGCGATCGGCGTACGAGAGCTTCAGCGCCTCGATCATCGTGTGGATGTAGTCGGCGCTGTTGTGCTTCATCGACCGCAGATCGAACTGCTCCAAAATATTGAGCGTCTCGAGCAGCACCGGCCCCTGGCTGCCGAAGCCGTGCTTGTAAACCTCATATCCGCGGTACGTCGTCGTGCTCGGCTGTTCGACCTTCGCGAAGAACTCGGCGAAGTCGCTCACATCGAATGGCGCTCGATGCTCCTGGAGAAAGGCGACCATGTCGCGGGCGATGTCGCCTTTGTAGAACCGGTCGCGCGCGGCGCTGATGCCGGCGCCGCGTCCCTTGCTCGTGTTCGCGCGTTCAGCCTCGACCATCCGCTTCAACGTGCGGGCGAGCGAGGGAAGCTTGATGGTCTCGCCCGGTCGGTACATCGAGCCGTCTGGCTTGAGCCAGTACTTCTGGTTGTCTGGCCACGCCTGGAAGAACTTGAGGTTGCCTTCGATGGACTGGGCCGTGCGCGGCCGCAAGGGAAAGCCCAGTTCGGCGTATTCGACCGCCCGGGTGGACACCTGCTCGAAGCTCATGGTGCCCCACCGCTCCAGAACCGTGAGCGCAGCGTGAAGGGCACCGGGCACGACCGCCGGATCGAGGCCTGCGCCGTCCAGATTCTTGTGGCGTGAGGAGTACCAGTCGATGGTGGCCTGCTTGGGCGCCCACCCCTGTCCTACAACCGACACAACCTTGCCAGTGCTGCGAGGATAGACGAGGACCAGGGCTTCACCGCCCAGGCTGTACAGATCCTGTTCGACGACACCGCCGACCAGGAGAGCGGCGACGCCCGCGTCGAACGCATTGCCGCCGCGCGTGAGGATCTCGAACGAGGCCGCGGTCGTCAGCGGGTGACCAGTCGAAACGCCGCCGTTGCGACCCATGACGGGCGGCCGATTATCGGCCCGGGTGGGACCGCCGAGAAGAGCCGCGGTCACCAAGAGGAGAGCAACGGCACCAAGCCAATGCGCGCGTGTCCCGGATCGTGTGGAGAGGTGCATCTCTATCTCCTCCAGTCATTGACCAATGCAGGGCGTTCGCACGCCCAGCCGACAGGCGTTCCGAGCGAAGAGCGATCACAACAGAGCGGCGGCGCGCAGGGCGTTTGAGCGAAGCTGTCTCCTTAGCAGGGGAGACGCGAGTACCTCGACTGCGCGACCAAGCTGGCCAAGCGGAGTGTTCCAGGAAAGATCGAGGGTGACCCGCGTGCCGTCGGCGATGTCCTCGAACCGGTCCTCTCCCTGAAACGGAACTCCGAAAGGCAAGGTTCCCGCGACGCGGCGCCAGACGCCGGGTTCACAGGCGGTCACCTCCCAGCGACCGAGGTGTTCCCGACCGAGGAAGCGTAGCACCTGAGTGTATCCTGCGCCTGGGTGATCGAAGGGGCCCTGAACGTCGCGAACGTCCCACTCGGTGTTCCAGCGAGCCCATCGGTCGGGATCCGCGAAGAGCTGCCAGACGCGGGATCTTGGTGCGGAGAATTCAACCGACTGAGTGATGCGTCCCACGGCGAGTGACCCTTCCGGCGACTGCCCGACTGAGCGAGCTTGTCTCCGACTGTTACCCGGGCTGTGATCGCGCCCCAGAGCTGCAGCGAAATCGCGTTGGTAGCGGGGTAAGGGGTCTTCTCTGACAGGCTAGCGAGTCACCGTGACAGTGACATCGCCATAATCGATCAGCCCGCCGTCATGAGCGAGAGCCCGCAGCACGTAGGTTCCCGGCTCGCTGAAGGTCGCCCGGACGGTCCACCTGTTCCCGGGCGGGACCGGCGGCGTTTTCCACCCTGTAGACCACGGGGAATTCCCGCCGTCCCGGTGGTCCTCCCACACCTTGGTCTGCGGTGGGTCGAATTCAACCTTGCCGGAACCTCGATAGAGGAACCATGACAGTCGGAGGCCGGTGGCCGAGTTGGGCACGAAGGCGCTCTGGCCGATGAAGGCGGCCGGGATCGATCGCGCGGCGGGCTTCCCGTCGTCGGTGGCGACAGCGTTCAACGTGACCATCC
>JBGPJH010000254.1:0-4784 GCA_041485305.1 Vicinamibacteria bacterium
GGGGGGAGGTGCGCATGGGTCGATTCAAGCTGCTCGGCTGGTGCATCGTCGCCGGTTCGCTGTGGTCGGTTGCCGTTCATTCGCAGTCGCGCGGTCCGGCGACTTCCGTCGTCTATGAAGGCGCCCGTGTCGTTGTCGGGGACGGCGGCGCGCCTATCGAGCCGGGAGCGTTCGTGGTCCAGAACGGCCGCATTACCGCCGTCGGCCGGAAAGGGGCGGTGACGGTTCCTGCCGGCGCGTCCCACGTCGATCTGATCGGCAAGACGGTCATCCCCGCACTGAACAACGTGCATCTCCACATCGGATACGAGGGGTACACGAGCTGGAGTGTCCAGAACCACACGGCCGAGAACGTGCGCGACCACCTCGAGCGCGAAGCATTCTACGGTGTCGGCGCCGTCATGACGATGGGCGATCAGCCGTCGGATTGGGCGATCCAGTTCCAACAGAACCAGGCGGCCGGGAAGTTTCCGGGCGCCGCCCGGTTTTTCTTCGCCGCGGGCCTGGCGCCGCCTGGAGGTGGTCCGGACTCGCTGCTGATCCAGGGGACCACACCGTTGCACGCTGTTTATGAAGTCTCTACTGCACAGGAGGCGCGGGCCGCCGTGCAGACGGTTGTCAGCAAGAAAATCTCCCAAATCAAGATCTGGGTGGACGATCGAGATGCAAAGCGAGGGAGTCTCCAGAAAATGCCGCCCGAAGTCTACAGTGCGGTCATCGACGAGGCGCACAAGCGCGGCATGCTGGTCCACGCGCACGCGACATCGCTGGCGGATCAAAAGGCGGTCGTGAAAGCCGGTGTCGACGTGCTCGTGCACACAGTGGCGAGCGAGAAGCTCGACGAAGAGTTCCTCGCCATCCTCAAGGCGAGAAAGCCGTACTGGGCCCCGGTCATGGGGCTTGGTGATCGCCCGGAGATTTGCGAGAGCAACAATCAGTTCGTCGAACAGGTGCTGCCCGCACAGACGATCGCCGATATTCGTGAAGGCAGGAATGCGCTCAAGATGCCCGGTTGCGCCGCACCCCCCAGTCCGAATGAAGCGAGACGCGAAGAGAACCTCAAGTACAACTTCCCGAAGATGATCGAAGCCGGCGCCCGCCTCGTGCTCAGCACCGATGCAGGTGTTCTCCCAAAGTACTCGTTCGGCTCAGCGGAGCACCACGAGATCGAGATGTACGTGAAGTTGGGGCTGAGCCCGGCGCAGGCGATCGTCGCGTCGACATCGAGGCCGACCGAGGTGCTCCGCATCAACGACACGGGAACGATCGCCGCGGGCAAGAGGGCCGACTTTGTGGTGCTCAACGCCAATCCACTCGAGAACATCCGCAACACCCGCCAGATCAATAGTGTGTACCTGAACGGGGCCAGGCTCGATCGAGATAAACTGCTCGCGGGGTTCAAGAAAACCGTCCCCTCGCCATAACCCGTGAATTTGGTCATTTGAACACTTGGACATCTGGTCATTTTTCGTCGCGTGACGGTCTCGCGATCGACTGACCAGATTTCCCGCTTGCCCAAATCCGCCGGTTCACGAGCGTCAAGCACGAAGAAAGAGGAGGAGCAATGAAGTTGCGAGTCTTTGCCGGGGTGGTTCTCGTCTGGTGCTTCGTGGCCATCCGACCGCTGTCCGCGCAGCCAGGCGCGAGGAACGACCATTGGGTTGGCACGTGGGCGACGGCGGGCGTCGCGAGTCCATCTCAACCGCCGGCGCAGGCCCAGGCTGCCCAAAATGCGCGGCCGCCGAGCTTCAGCAATCAGACGCTGCGCCAATTCGTCCACACGAGCATCGGGGGCGAGCGCGTCCGCGTCGTCCTGACAAACGCTTTCGGAACAGCGCCGTTGACCATCGGCGGAGCCCACATCGGGCTGCGAGACAAAGGGGCCGCCGTCGTTGCCAGCTCGGATCGGACGCTGACATTCGGCGGAGCGTCCACGGCGACCATCCCGCCAGGTGCGGTCATCGTCAGCGATGCGGCAAGTCTCGCGGTGCCCGCACTCTCGGACGTCGCGGTCGATTTGTACATGCCGGGTGACACCGCCGCCACGCAGTCGCCTCTCACCATTCACGGTGGTGCACGGCAGACGAACTACGTGTCGTCGACCGGCAATCATCTGGGTACCCGGGAACTGCACGGGGCAACGACGACCCCGTCGTGGTTTTTCCTGGCGCGACTGGAGGTTGCCGCACCGGAGCGGGCGGGGGCGATCGTCACCCTGGGCGATTCCATAACCGACGGGTACAACTCGACGCCGGACACGAACAACCGGTGGCCGGATCACCTGGCAAAGCGCCTGGCGTCGACCGCCGGCGGCGGGATGGGACTCCTCAACCTGGGCATCGACGGCAACCGTGTGCTCTCCGACGGCGCGGGCGTCAGCGCTCTCGCGCGGTTCGATCGCGACGTGCTGGTGCAGGCCGGAGTGACCCACGTGTTCGTGCTGGAGGGCGTCAACGATCTCGGATTCCCAGGACTGTTTCCCGGCACCCCGCGTCCGACCGTCGCGGACCTCATCGCCGGCCATCGCCAGCTTATCCTGCGGGCGCACGCCCGTGGCCTGAGGATCTACGCCTCGACCCTCCTGCCGTACGAAGGGACCGTCATTCCCAACTATTGGTCCGCCGAAGGAGAGGCCGTCCGGCAGGCGTTCAACCAATGGATCAGGACCAGCAAGGAGTACGACGGCATCGTCGATTTCGACGCGGTGATGCGCGATCCGGCTCAGCCGACCAAGATGCTGTCCCGCTACGACTCGGGAGACCACCTCCACCCATCGGATGCGGGGTATCAGGCAATGGCGAACGCGTTCGATCTCGCCCTGGTAAGGGAAGGACAGAGGGAGGGCGCGGGGGCGCGGTGAATCGTGCAGAGCCGCCGCCAGAGGTGGCCCCTTGCGCGGCGGCTCGCTTAAGGACTTATCGCGATCCCGTTTTCGTCTTCTGGGCCGCGGCGTTCTCCTCGGCGCGATGTCCGCGCAGAACGCCTTCCATGCCGTAGTTGCCTTCGTGACACGCGTACTCGTAAATCGGACCGTCGGCTTTCCCCATCGGCAACACCGCGGTCCACTGCCGCGTGTACATCGTGGGATCGTCGACGGTGAACTGGTAGTCGATTGTGTTCGCGCCGGTGCGCGTGAAGCGCTCGACCACGCGCAAGGTGTCGTTGGATGCCGGGAATCTGAACGTTGCCTTGCTGCTGTAGTTGGTGGTTTCGACGACCAGGGTGTCGCCTTCCCAACGACCTCGCGCGTTGCCGATCCACTGGGGAATGTTCGGACCCAGGTGCGGACGCCCATCGAGCGGGATGATGCGCGTTTCGGCCATCATCTCGTAGCGAATCACCACGTGGTCTGGTGTCTGCGCGATCTGATAGTTGTTGTTGTACCCCGTCGGAAACGGCGGCACGCCGTGGTACAGAAGACAGCGTTCCTGGAGCGGTCGATCCTCCCACGAGTCGGCGGGGCCGTGGCGGCGTCGTACCGCGTCGCGGGCCGCAACGCGCTTCTTCCCCTCCACCGTCAGCGGCGGGAGCTTGCCGTCGGGCGGGTCGACGATGAGCGACGTTCGCTTGAGCGGCGTTCCACGGTCCCACCATTCGTTGTTGTAGGCCAGACCGACGTCGGCGACCGGATCGTCAGGTCGCGTGTCCGCGCGCGTTGCCGCCTCTTTTGCGCGCGCCGCCCATTCTGCATCGCTCAGGAACTCTCGGCCGGCCAGGTCAGCGGGCCGTTCGAGCGGCGTCGTGGTGCCGTTGTTCCAGATCCCTTGCAGGTCCGGATGCCCCCACGGAGTGTGCGCCACCGACCACTTCTTCGCCGTGGGCGGCTTGGGCGCCGTGCTGCCCGCTGGGGCCTGGCCTGACACGGGCACGATCCACACGACCATCACCACCAGGGCCTGCGTTCCCATCGCCTTCAAAGCGCCGCGGCTCATTTCGACCTCCCATGGCGGCGTGCACAGCAGGCTTTTGCGAGCCTGCCTAGCGAGACCGCCGACACCCACGCTACAGGTTATCAGCACCCTCGGGGACAGCTTATCAGAGGAATGCCGCGACGCGACGTGCACGGCGGCGATACTCTGCGGCAGACGCCGACGGCCGCGGGCCCCTCGCGGGGTTTGAGAGAGACTTGCCCTCGCGGGTGATCTGATAGCATCACGGCATGACGGCCGGCCTGCCACCCGAGTTGGGCGCGATTGTTGACGTGGCGCGCGCGACTCGAGGCAGCCCAGTTCTGGTGCGAGGCCGCCGCCGTGTTGCGGCACGGCTACGACGAGGTGCTCGCGGAGTTTACGCGGTGAGCGCCCTCGACCGAGCGGTGCTCGACAATGTTGGGTTTGGAGAGGACACCATCATGCGGTTTCTACGATCGAATTCGGCCGTGACGCTTGGTCTCGCACTGGGAATCGCCGTGACGGCCGCGCAGGATCTGGCAGCCGGCCGGGCCGGGCAACGCGGTGGAGCGCCCCCTGCGGCCATGACATTGACGACGACCGCGTTTCCCGATGGGGGACAGATTCCGGCCAAGTACACGCAGGCCGGCGAGCAGATCTCGCCAGCGCTGACATGGACCAACACGCCCGCGAACACTGTGAGCTTGGTGTTGCACATGCACGACCCGGAAGTCGCCCGCAACCGCACGACCGACGATCAGGTGCACTGGCTCGTCTGGAATATTCCGGGTTCCGCGACCGGGCTACCTGAAGGTGTCCCGCAGGGCGCGGAGTTGAAGGACGGAAGCCGCCAGATCAGCGCCACCGGCCCAGTGTATCGAGGTCCCGGCGCAC
>JBGPJH010000255.1:0-4729 GCA_041485305.1 Vicinamibacteria bacterium
AACATTCTCCTGACGCTCGTGTCCTCCGCGTCCGGTCCAACGAAACCGCAGCGGCCGCCCACTCGCGTCAGTCGCGCGCTGGCAATGGACGGGATCAAACCGTCGGGAGGCATCAAAATGAGCGACCGATATGACGCGACAAATACTCAGAGGTTTGGCACCGCGTTTGTCTCAGGGTTGTTTGCGGGAGCCGTGGTTGGTACCGGCCTGGGTTTGCTGTGTGCACCGAGTGCCGGCTCGAAGCTCCGAGCACAAATGGTCCATTCGGCGACGAGTGTTGGCAGGGCCATGTCCAGGACTGTCGACGGGCTGACCAAGGGCGGGCGCCAGGTGTACGAACGCACGCGTGGCGTTTCTAGGTTGGCCGTCGCCACTGCTCTCGCGGCGGGACGAGTCGGGGGCCGAATCACTTCCCGGCTCGAGCATTAGAGATCGGCCCGCCGCATAGAGCCTCCAAGGAGAGGCTGGGACCGGTTGCGTCAGCAACGCGATCGGCTGCCACGAACGGTCACAGGGTTTCGCCGATTCAAGGGGACAGGGACCTGCCGAAGCTCGTCGCCGCGCTTGCCGTTAATCACCGCCTCCCGGGAGCAGCACAAGGTGATCGACGACGCGCATGACCCCGGCAGTGTCACGCGCCAGCGCGATCGTTCGATCATGCTCAGTCGCCGATCGCACGGTGCCGGTCAGCGTCACCGTCGGTCCGGTGGTCGACACATCAACCGAGCGCGCCCTTACGGAATCGTCCAGCGCCATCTTCGCCTTGATCTTGGCGGTGATGGCCGCCTCGCCCAAGGTGTTCCCGACCTCTTGGGCGGCGACCACCGCCTTTTCGCCAAGCGCAGCGCCACGTTCCCTCGCCATTTCAGTGGCGGCGGCGGTGCCGGTCGTGCCGACGGCGGCCGCGGGAGTAGTTATCGCGTTGCGCCAGGGTGCACTGGTCCAGTATCCAAATCCGACAAATCCGACGACGAGCAGCAGCACGATCACAAGAGATGCACGAAGGATCGCTCGCATATGAACCGGCCTTCCTGTTGATGGCGACCGAATCGGTAGTACCAGCCAGGCTCAGGATGACATTTACGACCCTGTCTGGCGGCGCGAGGTGTTGGCCGTCGTCAGCGTGTTAACTCTATCGAGTTGAGCCGCACCATGCTGTCCTGAACGGCACACCTGGATGGCGGTTTCGCGCGAAAAGCGAGCCCGTCCCCAGGCATCTGACGGCCCCGGTGCGAGGGGGAAAAGAGCGGTCTGGCGCCGATGCCGAGCGCCAGTGTCAGGGTCAGGGTCAGGACGCGTAGGCATGTGACTATTTGCCACGCTTGAATACGCGCCCCTTGTCCAGCCCGAACGACGGATCGTTGCGCGTACCGGTAATCTTGATCGGGATGGCGCTGCCGCCGCCGGTTTTCTTGAACAGCGGATCTACCGCCATCAGCAGGACTCGCTTGAATCCGGTCGTCGTTTGGGAGACCTTGGCGTCCATGAAGAGCGTCCCCCTGAAGTCCAGCGTCTCAGACCGCAGACCATAACTCCCTGCCAGGCTCACGCCTGCGCCAAGAACGTTGAACGTCAATCCAGGGAGCGCGAGCGTTCCATCGGCCAGCTTGAAGCGTCCTTTGAAGTCCGAGACGACGCCATCCTGCTTCTCGTCGGGCGTTTTACCACGGCCCCGGTGACTCAGTTCGTTGACCTTCTTCTGGACGTCGAGGTTGGTGAACCTCGCCGTACCGATCGCGAACCGCCCGTCGAGGCGCAGCTTATCAACGACGTCCCGCGTGCCCGGCGGCAGCACTAACTTCGTCGTCAGCTTCAGCGTGCCGGTCATCGGCGGCGTCGGCGTCTTCACGGCCAGACGCAGCACGTCCTCGATCCGCGCGTCGTCCATCGTCACGTCGAGCGTCACCGTGCGTCCGTCTTTCCCCGGCGTGTCCACCACGCCGCCTCTCGCGACGAGCGAGGATCGCAGGAATGACGCGTCGATGCGCTCGAGCCGCGTGTCGCCGCTCGTGCCGTCGACGATGGCGTGGTACTTCGTCTGGAGCGGCACCGGTTGGCCGCTGACGGCCACGGTGAATTCCGGCGTCTCCGTTTCGCCGAGGATGTCGATGCGCCCGAGCGAGCCGCTGAAGGTTCCGTGCGCCGAGAGGATGCCGGAGATGCCCTTGAAGACGCCGAGATCCGCGCGGTCGAAGGTGAACTTGCCGTCGAGCGGCGTCTGGCCCGGGTCGTCGCTCTGCCACGGTCCGAAGCTGCCCGCGGTGTCGATCTCGCCTGGCGGAACTCCGTTGGTGAGCGTCGCCTCGAACGGCATCGGCTGATCGAATGAAACCGACCGCATGTGCAGAGCGTGAATCTTCCAGACCTTTGACGCTTTGTCTTTCTTGTCGGAGATCGTCACGAACCGAGCGTCGGTCGAGACCATGTTGTCGACGACGATCGTCCGCACGTCGCGATTCTTGTCGTGCCGATCGTGCGGCTTGCCCAGGTCCTTCGGGTCGCGGTTATGGTCCGGCGGGATTTCGATGTCGAGGCCGTCGAGCCTCACTCGCGCCACGTGCTTCCGCAGCAGGCCAAGCAGGTCCGCGTCGACTGAGAAACTCTTGACCGTGATGAGCGGCGGCACGTCGTGGCGGTGCTTGTGCCGGATCGTGAGTCCGAAGCCGTCGGCGTGGAAACGCGGGAAGATGCGAATGTGGAGGGCAGCCAGCTCAACCTCGCCGTCGAAGCGGTCGGACAGGCTGTCGACGACCTCTTGTCGCAGAGTTTCCGAGGAAAATGGCACGACAGATGCGAGGGCGAGCAGCGCCAAGACGACCACCAAGGCGAATGAAATCGCGATCCATTGCCAAGAGCGGAGTCGCAGACGATGGCGCTGATGGGCGTCGGATGGGACCACGTAAAGCTCAGGGCACAAGCGGTTGACGTTACTGCTTCACTGTCTTGCCCACGCTCTCGATCGCCTCGCCGGCCTTCCGGCGTGTCTGACCAACAGCGGCCTCAACCTTCCCCACGGCCTCGTCGACTTGACCCTCAGCCTTCAAATCCTCGTTGCGTGTCAGCGCGCCGACCGCTTGCTTGACCTTGCCCTTCGCCTGATCGACTGTCCCTTTACGCTCGTTCTTGTTCCACATGTGAAGCCTCCATACCTTGTTTCACGGCGCTCCGATTCGACGCTCCTATGCCAGCGAGCGGCGGCCGCCCAGCAGCCCGACGACGAATAACACGAGGGCGACGACCAACAACACATGGACGAACGCGCCGATCGTGTACGTCCCGACGATGCCCAGCAGCCAGGCGATCAGGAGAATGACGGCGATGGTGTACAACATTGCGATCTCTTCCTTTCAGGTGCGAGTTCATCTCACGTTCGCCCACACGGGCGGAGGTGATCCCCGATCCGATGCACTCCAGCATGCGGCAACCGTTGACGGCTGTCTGTGCGTTTGAGCACAGGTGCACAAGCATTGGGGCGCGAGGCCCTTCATCGTCATTGAAAAGCGCAGGGTAGGGGCGGGCAGTGCTCTATTGAACAGATCCGGGAGCCCATGGGCCACCAACTTGAACGCCGCGCTCGAGAAGCATCCGAATCTCCAGTCGCAGGGGTCGTCACCTGACCTTGCCTGGTGAGGCTTCGCGTGATCAGAATCTCGTTGCTTACGGACACGAACACGTTGCCTTGAGCAAGGCGACTTGCAACCGGATCTTGGTCGATCGTTTCTGCTGGTCGGGAATCGCACCCGGCAACGGGCCGGCGGCGCCGTAATAGGCGACGATGTTCGCGCTCAATGCGGCGGGCACGTTGGCGAACCCACGATCGGCGAGCTTGTCCAGGAGTTCGTCGTATGTCACATCAGCGAGCGAGTATTCGCCTCTCGCCGTCGGCCGGCCTGTGTCGAAATCGGTGTTGGGCAGGCGCAACCGGCCGGCCCGTAACGCGTCCAGCGATTGGCGGAAGCGCTCCCTGGTACTGATGAAGCTCTCCAGGAACAGACGTTCGGCTTCGGGAGAGGGCACCAAGAAACTGAGCGACCGAAACGGGCCGATCTTCGGCACCAGGTTGTAGACGACGGCGAGGAACCGGGCGAACCCGTGCGGCTTCGCGTAGTCGCTTCCGAACTCCTTGTCGTACTGCTTGCGCGGCAGGTTGAAGACGAACTTCTCCCTTTGCATCCCGGGCGTCACTTTCGCGATCTGATCACGCTTCTTACCCCAGGCGACCTTCGTCATTTCCGGAATGGTCGTCCCGACGGCGTGACGGTACGTGGCAATCGCCAAATCCTCGTTGAAGAAGACGTCCTTCATCTCGATGCCGTAGGTGTCGCGGAAGGCGCGTTCGAGCGCCGGTTTCGCGACCTTGAACCCGATGTAGCTGTGATACGCCTCCGGCGCATACGCACCGGCCGCCACCTGCACGACATCGAAGGAAAACTCCACGAGCACGTGATTCTTCGGCGATTGCACGTACGTGACGTTGTTCCCGAACTTGGCCTTCAGCTTGGGATACATCAGCGGCACGGCGCGATTGACAGCCATGGGATGGCCGCTGTTGTCCGCCGCATAGTGACCGAGCGCACCGAGCGCGAACGCGTACTCATCGATGTCCTGCGCGTCCCGGATCAACGCGTCGACGAAATCGCCGGTGCGTACATAGTGCAGGAGATTACTGAAGAAATGGCTGCCGAACGGATAGTAGCCAAGATCCTGAATGACGCATCCACCGTAGGCG
>JBGPJH010000256.1:0-4699 GCA_041485305.1 Vicinamibacteria bacterium
CGTGCGATCGTGTCGATGCGGATTCAGACACTCGCGTGCTCGTGCTGCGATGGGCAGGAGGGAAGGCCTTCGTCGCCGGCACCGACATCGCGCAGTTTCAGAGCTTTCAGAAACCCGAAGACGGGGTGGCCTACGAGGACCGAATCGACGCGGTGCTGGACAGGCTGGAGCGGGTGACAAAACCGACCATCGCCCAGGTGCAGGGCATTGCCGCCGGCGGCGGATGTGCCATCGCTCTGGCGTGCGACCTCCGCGTCGCGACGCCGGACGCGTCCTTCAGCATTCCCATCGCGAGGACGCTGGGGAACTGTCTGTCGGGTGCGAGCTATAGCAGGCTGGTGGACGGGTTGGGTGCGGCCCGTGCGAAAGACCTCCTCTTTACGGGACGTTTCATCCCTGCCGAAGAAGCGCACGCACTCGGGCTGGTGAATCGCCTGGCGCCCGCAGATTCCATCGAGCAGGTGGTGAAGGTGTACGCGGAACAGATCGCGTCCAACGCGCCGCTCACACTCCGGGCGACGAAAGAAGCGATTCGTCGCATCTTGGAACAGCGGCGCCTCGCCGACGGCCGGGATCGCGATCTGATCGAGATGTGTTATGGCAGCGCCGACTTCCGGGAGGGCGTCGCCGCGTTTCTGTCGAAGCGCCCACCCATGTGGACGGGGAGGTGAAAGGTGGGAGCCCGGTCGTCGTTCAGCCCCGGACGGCGACGGTCTCGAGCTGAGGCGCCGACGGCTGATCCTCGAAGCCCTGCTCCGGGTGCATCGTGAACGCCAGCAGCGCGCCCAGGAGCAGCAGTCCGAGCGATCCGATGAACGGGGTGTGCCAGTTGCCCGTCACATCTGCGATGTAGCCGAACGCCAGCGGCGACAGGACGGCCGCCACGGCCGATCCGGTGTTCATGATGCCGCTTGCGGTGCCGGAGTACTTGGATGCGATGTCCATCGGGACGGCCCACATCGGACCGATGACGATTTCCGCGCAAAACAGCGCGGCCGCCAGCGAGATCACGATGACCGGCAGCTGACGTGTGGTGAAGATCGGCAACATAAAGACGAAGGCGCCGAGGAAGCCCGCGACCACCACGTCCCTCCGCGCGCGCCGCAGATTGCCCGTCCGGCGCAGCAGCGAGTCGCTGACGACGCCGCCGAGGATGTCGCCTCCGACGCCAGCGAAGAACACGGCCGACGAGAAGATGGCCGATCGCGCCATGTCCAGGCCGTACTCGTGCAGGAAGAACGAGGGCAGCCAGTTGAGGAACAGCCACAACGTCCACCCATAGCAGAAGTACACGATGGTGACGGGCAGCATGCGTCGGGTCAGACGTCTCCATGGAACGACCACGCGGGCTGACGGTGCCCGCCGGCCTCCACCGGGCAGCTCCGCGAGCTCCTCGGGCGTCACGCCCTTGTGCTCGGACGGAACATCCCGAAAGTAGACGACCCACACCACGACCCATACCAGACTCACGCACCCGAGCACGACGAACGAGCCGCGCCACGTCACGACCGCGACAAGCATCGCGATCAGCGGAGGCGTGATGGCATTGCCGAAGCGCGCAAACGCGTGGGTGATGCCCTGCGCGAACCCCCGTCGATCGGCCTGCACCCAGGTGTGCATCGCCCGTGTCGCGACCGGGAACGTCGCGCCCTCGCCCACACCGAGGAGCAGGCGCACGAAGAAAAGCGCGACAAGGCTGCCAACCAGGCCTGTCAGGATGGTTGCCGTGGCCCAGACCACGCCGCACAGAAAGAGCGTGAGCCGGGGTCCGAACCGGTCGCCGACCCATCCCCCGAAGATCTGAAAAAGGATGTAGGGATACCCGAATGCGGAGAACGCCAGTCCCAGGTGCGTATTCGAGAGCGACAGCTCCCGTCGGATTTCAGAGGCCGCGGTCGCCAGATTGACCCGGTCCACGTACGTGATGAAGTACATCACGCACAGCAGGCCGAGGATGATGTCGCTCGATCGTGGTCGTCTCATCCGCATCCGCAGGTCCTCTGCCGAGTTGAAGCGTCAACCTTAGCACCACAGGCGTGTGCCAGGACACTAGGAATTTACACCGATGTAACACGCGTGAAGTACACCCGACATACCGGACGAATAGTTTCGTTGCAGACTCGTCTCTGGGCCGCGGCCTGGCCCGCGAGAGGAGTTACGAGGTGCGATGTGTCCGGTGGTGGCGCCTGAGGTGGCTAGGAACGATCGTGATCGGTCTGACGGCCGTGCCAGCGTCGGCGCAGGTGACGCCAGCGGCGGGTTACACGCCGCCAGATGACACGCCCTCCATCAAAGTCGGCCTCACGTTGTTCACCGACTACTCGTACAACAAACAGCCGCAGACCGCCGACGCGGACGGCAACACTATCAACACGTCGGCTTTTGGCCTCACCCGAAGTTACATCAACATAACCGGCAACGTTTCGCACGTCGTGGCGTTCCGCCTGACACCCGACATCGTTCGGGAGACTGGCGCGGGCAGTTCGCTGAATGGGAGCCTGACGTTTCGTGTGAAATATGCCTTCGCCCAAATCAACCTGGACGATTGGTTGCCGAAGGGCTCGTGGGCGAGGCTTGGCGTGCAGCAGACCCCGTGGGTCGACTTCGAGGAGAGCATCTATCGCTACCGGTTTCAAGGCACCGTTTTCTCCGAGCGCGAGGGCTTTCTGTCGTCGTCGGACGCAGGCGCGTCGTTCCGCACCAACCTACCGTCGAACTACGGCGAGATCCACGTTGGCGTGTACAACGGCGAGAACTACAACAAGGCTGAAGCGAACGACCAGAAGGCGCTGGAGATGCGCGCAACCCTCCGCCCGCTCGCCCAGAGCTCGCTGCTCGCGCTTCGCGGTCTGCGGGCTCATGTGTTCTACGACCGCGACAACTACGTCAGGAATGGCGAGCGCTCGCGGCTGATTGGCAGCGTGACCTTCGAGCACCAGCATCTGCACGCCGGTGTGGACTATCTGGCCGCCACCGACCAGACATCGGCCACGAGGCAGCCTGTGGACAGCCATGGCTACTCGATCTGGGCGACACCGCGGGCTCGCAATGGCTGGGAGGCGCTCCTACGATACGACCATCTGCAGCCGAACGCGGCGTTCGAGTCGCAGACGCGGACCCGGACGATCGTGGGCGTCTCGTATTGGTTTCCGCATCAGGGCAACGTCTCGAGCGCGCTGTTGTTCGACTACGACGGACAGACGCTCCGTAACGTCAATCCCGATCAGCCCAAACAGCAGCGTGTCGCGGTCCATGGGCTGGTGAGTTTCTAGGAGGTCAGATGAGGTCAGTGAATCGGACGCTTGCCGCACTCGGCTGCCTCGCGGTGCTCGTCGCAGGCGTCGCCGCGCAGAACGTCCAGATCAACGGCGCCGGCGCGACATTCCCGTATCCGCTGTATTCGAAATGGTTCGACGAGTATCACAAGGCGCATCCCAACGTGCAGATCAACTACCAGTCGATCGGATCGGGGGGCGGGATTCGCCAGGTGACGAACCAGACGGTCTTCTTTGGCGCGACCGACGGACCGATGACCAACGATCAGCTGCAGGCCGCCGCCGGGAAAATCCTGCACTTTCCGACGGCGTTGGGCGCCGTGGTGCCGGTGTACAACATCCCAAACCTCAAGGTGGAGCTGAAGTTCTCGGGTCAGGTGCTCGCGGACATCTATCTCGGCAAGATCACGAAGTGGAACGATCAGGCGCTCGCCGCGCTCAATCCTGGCGTCGGCCTGCCCGCCACGGACATCACGGTGGTGCATCGATCCGACGGCTCCGGCACGACCTACATCTGGGTGGATTTCCTCTCGAAAACCTCGCCGGCGTTCCGGAGCAAAGTCGGGGTCAACACGGCGGTCAACTGGCCCGCCGGCGTCGGCGGCAAGGGGAACGAAGGCGTGGCGGGTCTGGTGACGCAGTCGCCGGGAGCGATCGGGTACGTCGAGTTGATCTACGCGCTCCAGAGCAAGATTAGTTATGGTGCGGTGCAAAACATGGGCGGAGAGTTCGTGAGGGCGTCGGTCGAATCGGTCACCGCGGCTGCGGCCGCCGCCGTTGCTCAGATGCCACCGGACTTCCGCGTGTCGATTACCAACGCACCGGGCAAGGGCGTGTATCCGATTTCCTCCTTCACCTGGCTGCTCCTGTACGAAAACCCCAAGGACAAGGGTCAGTCGAAAATCATGATCGACTTCCTCAAGTGGGCGCTGACCGACGGCCAGAAGTTTGCGCCTCAGCTCGGCTACGCCTCCCTGCCGGCGGAGGTCGCCCAGCTCGAGATGGCGGTGCTGGCCAAGATGAAGAGTTCTTAGGGTCGAGATTCCGGTGAACCGAAAAGACTGGACCTTCAGAGTCGGCACGGGCGTGTTCGGCGCGGTGCTGATTCTGATCGTCGCCGCGATCGGGTTCGAGCTGGCGCGTCAGTCGATGCTGTCGATCCAGAAGTTCGGGTTGGCTTTCTGGCGGACCAGCGTCTGGGACCCGGTATCTGGCGAGTTCGGCGCGCTGCCGTTTATCTGGGGCACGCTCTATTCGTCCGTGCTGGCGCTGCTGATTGCGTCTCCCATCGCCCTGGGCATCGCCATATTCACTTCCGAGCTTTGCCCCGCGGTTCTTCGTCAGCCGCTGGTCCTGCTCACCGAGCTGCTGGCCGCCATCCCGTCGATCGTCTACGGGCTGTGGGGCATCTTCGTCCTCGTGCC
>JBGPJH010000257.1:0-4598 GCA_041485305.1 Vicinamibacteria bacterium
AGCGCGTACGGTCTCGTGGTCTCGGTCTTTGACGGCCTCGATCAGTCGGACGTCTCCGCCTCCGGCCGAGACGTTGGCGACCCAGAGCAACGCAACCGCCGCCGTAGCCACTGACTTGTTGCACCGCATACAGCTTCCCCCTCCGTCTTGCGCACGCCTGACCCCGGCTTTCGGCAAGCCTCCCAGGTCCGGCAGCCGAGGGTCACTGCCTGCACGGCAGTGCCCTCGGTCGCAAGCGCAAGACGACACTACGCGAGGTTAGACAGCTCGCGGATCTCGCCGTCGCTCCCGCTGAAACGATCCACGGGAACACCCAGCTTCAGCAGCAGCGTGTACTGGAGATTGGTCAGCGGGGTGCCCTTGGGACAGATCACGTGACGCCCGCCCTTGATTTCCCCGCAGCCACCCCCGACCACCAGGATTGGCAGATTCTCGGTCGTGTGTTTGTTCGAATCCCGTATCGCGCCGCCGTAGAGGAGCATGACATGGTCCAGCAACGAGCCCTCGCCATCTGACGTAGATCGCAGCTTGACCAGGAACTCACTGAACAGTTGCATATGATACGCGTTGATCCTCGCCAACTTCTCGAGCCGCACCGGATCGTTCTGGTGGTGACTGAGCGGGTGGTGCGGCTCCGTGACGCCGATCTGCGGATACGTCGCACCGCTTTCTTCGCGGCCGCACATGAACGAAATCACGCGCGTCGTGTCGGTTTGATAGGCCAGCACCATCAGGTCGTACATGATTTTGACATGCTCTTCGTACGACATTGGAATCCCCGCCGGGGACGCCACCGCCGGAAGCTCCCGGTCCGCTTGTTGCTCCGCCATCTGAATGCGCCGCTCGATCTCGCGGACGGATTGCAGATATTCGTCGAGCTTGCGCCGGTCGGACGGCGCCAGACCCGCCTCCAGGTGGGCGACCTTACCCATCACAGCGTCGAGAATGCTCCGCTGCCGCTCGGCGCGCGCGAGACGCGCGCCGGCACTCGTACTTCCCACATCTCCGAACAACCGCTCGAAGACGATGCGCGGATTCGTTTCGCGCGGCATCGGCGTCGTCCGATTGGCCCACGAGTTATTGAGATACGCACAGCTGAAGCCCCCGTCGCAGGTGGCCACGCCGTAGACCGTGTCGCCGCCCTCGATCGAGAGTTCCAACGAGGGCATCGGCGTCTCACGGCCCAGGCCCGCCGAACTGGCCGCAAGCTGGTCCATGGAAACGCCCAGCTCGAGCGCCGATCCGGTCGTGCGCTTGGGACGCGCTCCAGTCAGAAACGCCCCCGCCGCCTGGGAATGAGTCGTACCGCCGCCGGGCCGTTCCGCGCCGACGCTGTCGAGGCCCGTCATCACGAGCAGGTGCTCCCGAACCGGCGCCAGCGGCTTCAAGCTCGGCGTCAACTCGAACCCGGCGCCCGCCGTCGTCGGCGTCCAGAACTCTAGGGGGGCGCCGTTCGGCACAGTGACGACACCCAAACGTTTTGTCGGCGTCCCCGCCTTGGCCAGCGCCGTCAATGCAGGCACCATTCCGTCCAGGAAGGGCAGCGCCAACGTGGCGCCCACGCCACGCAGCATCGTCCGACGCGGGATCGCGTTCTTCATCACGATCATGAGCCTATCCTCCTTGTCGGAAATGGTCCGCTGTTCACGATCCCCAGAATCACGGCCGACCAGCGAGACTCGTGCGCCGCGGCTTCCCGCTGGATCCCCCGGACCGCCGGCATGTCGGAAGCTTCCAGCCGACGCCCCAACGCATACGTTAGCAGTCTTTCAATCACCGTCCCGACAAACTCATCCTGCCGGCTCACCAAGATCTGCCGCAAACCGGTCGCTCCCTCAAATTTGCTGCCGTCCGGCGCCAAGCCTGACGGATCGATGACCGGGCCGGGCTCGCCCGGAATCCCTGTGTCCTCGGTCGTGCGCCAGCGCCCGGTTCCGTCAAAATTCTCCAGCGCAAACCCCAGCGGATCCATCATCCGGTGGCACGTGGCGCAGACCGGATTCGTCCTATGGAGCTCCATGCGCGCGCGCAGCGACGTCGGCGGCGCCCCCTCCTCGCGAGCCTTCAAAGGCGGCACATCGGGCGGCGGCGGCGGGGGCGGCGTCCCCAGCAGGTTCTCCAGCACCCATTTGCCGCGCGTCACGGGCGACGTGCGATTCGCATATGAGGTCAGCGTCAGGATGCTCGCTTGCCCCAAGATACCCGCCCGCCGGTCGTCCGGCCACGTCACCCGCCGAAAGTGGTTCCCATAAATGTGCGGAATCCCGTAGTGCTTGGCCAGGCGTTCGTTGACGAAGGTGTAGTTTGCCGTCACCAACTCGACCACCGGACGATCCTCGCGCAGCTGCGTCTCCACAAACAACTGCGTCTCCCGCTGCATCGCGACGCGCAGATTCTCGTCGAACTCGGGAAACACCGTCGGGTCCGGCGACGCGTTGCGGAGCTTGCGCAGCCCGAGCCACTGGCCGGCAAAACTTTCAGTCAGCGTATTCCTCGCGCGAGGATCGACTAGCATCCGGCGCACCTGCCGTTCCAGAACGGCCGGCTCTTTCAGCTTCCCCTTCGCCGCCAGGTCGAACAGTTCGTCGTCGGGGATGCTCCCCCAGAGAAAGAACGACAGCCGCGATGCCAGTTCGACGTCGCTCACGCGATAGGCGACCCCGGGCTCAACCTGCGCCGCGGGCCCGCGTTCGACGCGGAACACGAACTCCGGATCGGTCAGCACGAACTCCAACGCCGCCTGGATCCCCGCATCGAACCCGCCCTCACGCCGCCCAGCTTCGTAAAAGCTCAACAGCGTCGTCACGTCTCTGGGCGTCACGGGGCGCCGATACGCGCGCCGCGCCAACGTGCCGAGAATCCGCTCCGCGCACCCCGCCTGCTCCCCGCGGTTCTTCGGCCGACAGACAAAAATCTTCTGCCGGCTCGGCGTCTCGATCGACGCGTGGCCGTCGAAGGGTCCCGTGATAACCACCTTGGACACCGCAGGATTCCCGTCCTGCTGATCATCGGTGCTCGATCCAAACGTCGCCGGGCTCGGCGGCGGCTGCAGCACCCCTTCGTCCAGCGCTGGCCTCCGGACGAACGCGACGCCCACCAACCGCCTCCCCGCCTTCACCGGCAACCGGACTTCCAGCCCATCATCCGCATGGACTGAGTACGTACCCCATTCGATGGTGTCCGGGTCGCCGTTTCCGGAGCCACAGAAGCTCGTGGCGCACCTCTTGCCCTTGAACTCTCCGCCGACCATGAACGTCTTGACCAGGGCTCTATCCACCCGCACATCGAGCTGGTGCGGCGTGTTCCCTAGGCCACGGATGTAGTTGTAGAAATTGCGGCGCAAGTCGACTTTGAACACATACTCCCCGTCGACCGGAAAGTAATGATGCACGGACAGGCCGCCCCGCGACCCGAACGGAAGATCGTCGCTCGTGCGATCGTCTTGCACCTCCAGGTTCGGCACCGGGTAGGACTGGGCCCGAGACACCACGGCCGGGTCGCCGATCGCAAGTTGACTGATCCGCCGTGCCGCCGTCAGGTAGCGCTCCATCAGCGTCGGCGAAACCGACAACACGTCCGAGTTATTGTCGAAGCCCTCAGCATCCGCGTCATCCGGCGGCAGGAGGGCCTCGATGTCCACTTCGAGCCCGATCAGATCGCGCACGGCGTGCTTATACTCGACCCGGTTGAGGCGATGCGCTGTCATCGGGCGGCCCAGAGGCGGATGAGCGGCCGCCGCGCGGTCTAGCTCCGTCTCCAGCCAGGTGACCCAGCCGACGCGTGTGGTGCTGTCGGGTCGCCGCGCCCCGGATGGCGGCATCATCCCGCCCCGAACTTTCCGCACCACCTTTTCCCAAAGCTCCGCGCGGGAGCCGACCTCCCCCACGTCGAGCCCTTGCAGCGACATCGGCACCAGCCCGCGCTGATATTGGCCGTCGCTGTGACACATGACACAGTACTGATCCAGAAACGCACGCTGCGATGCTACGCCCGACACCGCCTGGGCGTGGCTCACGTGCGGTGAAAGGCCGCCTAGCGCCACCGCGACCCCCACTCCGACCGTCACCTTGAACAGCCAGGACATGGTCACCACCTCTCATCCTCAAGGGCATGACTGTTATACACCCGTCGTCCAGATTTCGTATCCGGCTGTACGTCACATCCAGACGGTTCCTGTCAGGCCATTTTCAACGACCAGAACCACCGACCGACTGGTCTGCGAGAGGAATCGCGATCGACACGCGGTCCTCGGTGCCCACAGCTCTCGTGGTATGACCCTTGCCGGTCGTATCCTCGATGAGTTCGATGCGACCCGGTTCCAGCGAAATCTTCTTGCCGCCGGCAACCTCGATCTCTCCTCGGCCGCTAAGCGTGATGATGTACTGGCGCCGGGGACCGACGTGCCAATCGCTGAACGTGCCGGCCGGCGTCCGACGAAACTGCACGCCCGTGGCCTTGATCATCTCGGACGTTCCGGCGGCCCCGCTAGTGGTCAGTTTCATTTCGATCTCTTCAGCGTGCGACAGGCCATCTGAGCCGGTGTAGATCCGCGTCACCATGATCGGTTTGCGCGCCTGGGCCACGGCGACATCCCGATC
>JBGPJH010000258.1:0-4564 GCA_041485305.1 Vicinamibacteria bacterium
CGTGGTGAAAGTCCGGCTGCATTCGGCCGGCGCTGCATCCCGGCTGGCTGCGTTGCTCCTCGCTCAAATATTCCCGATATTCTTGCTCGTCGCGCCTTGCCAAACGGGCGCATCGCCGCCCTCGGTGCCACGCCGGACTTTCACCACGGGCTGCCAAGGCGCCGGGCGAGGCAAGCTCACTCTGAGAGCGCGATCGTCTGTTCAAGCCTCGTCACCAGCGCGTCCAGTTGCTCGACGACTGCCCGCACCGTCTCCGGCCTGCTGAGATCGACGCCGGCCCGCCGCAGAAGCGTCATCGGGTGATCGCTGCCGCCGGCCTTGAGGAGGGTGAGATAGCGGTCGATCGCCGCCGCACGCCCCGATTCCAAACCGCCAGCGATCTGATTCATCACTTCCGCGCTCGAGGCGAAGCAGGTCGCGTACTGATACACGTAGTATGGCGTGCTGTAAAAGTGAGGGATGCGGGCCCACGTCACGCGCGACTGCTCGTCGTAGTCGATCGTGTCACCGTGGTAGGTCTTCAGCAGGCTGAAGTAGATCTCGCCAAGCGCGTCGGAGGTTACAGGACGCCCCTCTTCGACGAGCCGATGCGCCTGCAGCTCGTAGTCGGCAAATAACACCTGCGCGTAGAAGGTCCCGACGATGCCGTCGATCGCGTGTTGCAAGAGGACGATCCGCTCGCGCCCGTCGCGGCAGTGCTCGAGCATGTAGTCCAGAAACAGCGCCTCGCTGAGCGTTGATGGCACCTCGGCAACGAAAATCGTATACCCCGCATACACGAACGGCTGGTGGGCATGCGAAAGGACCGTGTGCACCGAGTGACCCATCTCGTGCGCGAGCGTGAACACGGCGTCCAGGGTGTCGTTGTAGTTCAGGAGCATGTACGGCTGACAGCCGTACACCGGAGCCGAGTAGGCGCCGCTCCGCTTGCCGGGATTCTCGTACACGTCGATGCACTGTCCAGCCAGAATCTCGCGGACCTGACGCTGATAGGCCGGACCGAGCGACGACACCGAGGCAGGCAACCACTCGAGCACGTCCTCGTACGGGTATGTCCGGTCGAACTCGACGAGCGGAATCGCCGTGTCGTACGAGTGGTACGACTCCAGGCCGAGCACGCGCTTGCGTAGCCGATGATACCGACGAAGGGGTTCGGTGCCCGCCTTCGTTTCGGAGATGAGGTTTTCGACCACGGCCGTCGGAATGTCGTTGCCGTGGAGCGCCGCCTCGAGCGAGGACGCGTAGCCGCGCGCCTGCGCATAGAACCAATCGCGCTGCAGCACGCCGTTGTAGAGCGATGCGTACGTGTTGACGTTCGCCTGGAACATCTTGTGGAACTCGTCGAACGCGGCCGCGCGGTCGGCCTGGTTCCGGTTGGTCGAGAGGAGCGCCCGATACTGGCCGTAGGTCAGCGTCACCGTCGCGCCGTTCGAGAGCGTCAGCACCGGATATTTCACGTCCGCGGTCGACAGCGCCCCGTAGGCGTCGTCTGGCGAGGACGAAAACCGGCTCGAGAGAGACAGCAGGTGCTCGCCTTTGTCGTCGAGCACATGTTCCTGCTGACGATACAGGTCTTCCAGGGCGAAGCGGTAGATGGCAAGGTCCGAATCCGAGGCCATCCAGCCTTGCACTGTCGACAGCGGAATCTTGAGCAACTCGGGGTCGAACCACGCGGACGCCTGGGCCGCCTTGGCGAACAGAATCTGCACCTGCTGGCGCCTGGCGTTGATCTGGTTGTCGCGTTGATCCTGGTCGTACCAGAGCGAGGCGAAGTACCACACCTTGTATTCGAGCTGCCCGATGGCGTCGCGCAATGTCAGCGCGCCCCGCAGCGTGCCTGCCCCTTGCGCCAGCGTGCCCTGCAGGGCGGAAAATTCCGCAATTTTCTGGTCGAGGTCCCGGTACCCCGCCTCCCAGGACTCCCAATCCGGAAAAATGCTCTGCAGGTTCCATTTGAAGCGATCGGGAATCTGGTTGCGGTCGCGGAACACGGGAGCCGCAGGGGCTTCTGCGGGAGCGAATGGGTGCATCGCCGGATCATATGCGGACCGGCCCCTTTTTCGTGCCCCATCCGGCGAATCGGTTCCCTTTGCCACCGCGGAAGACCTGATCATCCACAAGCTGTTCGCCGGCCGGGCTCGCGATCTCGACGACGCGGTGAGCGTCGTGCGCCGACAGGGCGAGGCGCTCGACTGGCCCTACATCGAGCGGTGGTGCCGCGACTTCGCCCAAGTGCCTGGGCGTGAGGAGATGCCAGCCGCCATGACACCACTTCGACAACGTTGTCAATGGCGGTAGCGCCGAATCGTGGGCGCCGACACGGCTACCCAGGCGGCCGCTACGAGACACCCGATGCCGCCGCTCACCACCGAAAACGGGGCGCCGAGCCAGTTCGCCACCGCTCCGGCCTCGAGCTCGCCAAGCTGGGGTCCACCCTGGAAAAACACCATGTTGATGCCCATCATCCGCCCCCGGAGCCGATCCGGTGTCTCGAGCTGGCGAATGATGTTGCGGATGACGGTGCTGACCGTGTCGGCGGCGCCGGTCAGGGCGAGGCAGCCGAACGTCAGCCAGAACGATCGCGAGAGACCGAAGACCACGGTCGCGAGGCCGTAGACGGCGACCGACCAGAGGAGCGTGGCCCCCCGCCGATTCAGATGCTCCACGAGCGGCACCAGCGCGACGCCCGTAATGAACGCGCCGACCGCGGGGGCGGCAAAGAGCCAGCCGTAGCCCTGCGCGCCCACGTGCAAGATGTCTTGCGCGAACATCGGCAACAGCGCCGTGGCCGACGAGAAGAACGTCGCAAAAAAGTCCAACAACATCGTCGAACGGATCAAGGGTGAGCGGAACACAAACCGAAGGCCTTCCCGCGCGGCCCGCAACGACACATCGCCCGTCGATCCGCGCTCGGAGGACGCGCGCTCGGGTGTCCCGCGCATCAGCAGCAGAGCGACGATGACGAACGCGAACGACACGGCATTGCAGACGTATGCCCAGGCCACGCCGGACGCCGCGATCACGATTCCGCCAAGGGCCGGTCCGACGACCGAGGCGGTTTGAAACATGATCGTGTTCAAACCGATCGCGTTCGGCAGGTGCTCGCGGGGGACGAGTGTCGGGACGAGCGCCTGCCGCGCGGGCAGATCGAACGCACCGACGGCCGCGCTCGCTGCGGCCAATAGGTAGATTGGCCAGGCGACGGTCAATCCTCGGAACGCGAGCACGCCCAAGGCCAGCGCCACGCCCGTGGCAACCGCCTGAGTGACCAGGAGCACCCGCCGGCGGTCCAACGCGTCTGCCACGACTCCGCTCACCATCGAGAAGGCGACGACGGGCACCACGCGCGCCAGGCCGACGAGGCCCAACGCCAGACCCTTCCTATCGGGCGCCACAAGCAGCGACACGTGCCACAGGAGGGCCGTGTTCTGCATGAGCGAGCCGGTGAACGAGAAGAGCAGGCCGATCCAAATGAGCCGGAAATTTCGGTGCTGCAGCGCTGCAACGGATTGGCGGTTGAACACCCTGGTGCCGATGTTCAGTGCCCGAGCACGCGGTGCGGCTGGTACGGCGCTTCGACGAACGCCATGTCCTCTGCAGGCAGCTTCAGCATGGCGCCGAAGCAGATCCGAGAGATGCGGTGAGAAGCACCAGCTTTCCGGTGTGCGTGCTGGCTTCCATCACCCGATGGGCCTCGGCCGCCTGGCTGAGCGGGAACGTCGCGTGCACGACCACGCGCACGGCGCCCGACTCGAAGAGCGGCCAGACATGCGTCTTGAGCGACCTGGCGATGGCTCCCTTTTCGGCCACCGACCGCGGCCGAAGGGTCGAACCGGTAATGGTGAGGCGCCGCTGCAGGATGGGCAGCAGGCTGATTTGGGACGTCGCTCCGCCAAGCACGGCGATTTGAACGAGCCGCCCGTCGGTGGCCAGCACATCGATGTTGCGTTGAAGGTAGTCGCCGCCCACCATGTCGAGAATGACGTCGACGCCGCGACCGCCGGTGGTCTCGCGCACGACCTTGGCGAAATCCTGCTCGCGATAGTTGATCGCGCGCTCCGCGCCCAGTCGCTCGCACGCCGCGCACTTGTCCGCACTACCAGCCGTAGCGAACACGCGGGCGCCAAAAGCACGCGCGAGCTGGATGGCCGTTGTCCCGATGCCACTCGACCCGCCGTGAATCAAGATCGACTCGCCCGCGCGGAGCTTCCCTCGTTCGAAGACGTTCGTCCACACTGTGAAGGTCGTCTCGGGCAGTGCGGCCGCGTGGATCAGGTCCATGCCCCGCGGAATCGGCAGACACTGGAGCGAGGGCGCCACGCAGTACTCGGCGTACCCGCCTCCGGCGACCAGCGCACAGACCTGGTCCCCCTCGCGCCATTCGCCCACGTCGGGGCCAACCTCCTCGATCGTTCCGGCTACTTCCAAACCCGGAATGCCGGATGCTCCGGGCGGTGGCGGGTACCTTCCCTGCCGCTGCATGACGTCAGGACGGTTGACGCCAGCGGCCGCCACTTTGACGAGCACTTCACCGGGCCCGGCGGCGGGGCGCGGCCGTTCGACC
>JBGPJH010000259.1:0-4554 GCA_041485305.1 Vicinamibacteria bacterium
CGTACGGCGTGCCGCGGTGGTCAAGCATTGCCGACCCGACACTCTCGGCCACGTTGAGGGCGTTCCCGCGCCAGGCGCTCCATGCGTGGCGCGTCACGTTTATGCATCCGGTCACGAGCCATCAGTTGCTCTTTGAAGCGCCTGTGCCGGCGGATTTCGAAGACCTGCTGGCTGCATCGGGCTTAGGGTCCTTAGCGCCAGGTCTTGTCGACGCTCGAAGTCGCGGCGGCCCTGCGCCGCCTCCGCGATGAACGATGTATTATTTGCGGGATGCTGATCACGCGGTCGCCAGAGATTGACCGCCGAGAGATCACCGACCGGGGCGTGTACGTAAATCGCCGCGAGTTTCTTCGCGCGGCGACGGTCGCAGCGGGCACAGGATTGCTCGGCACTCGCACGGCCTTGGCTGCTGGCCGACCGGCCGCCCACGGCGCAAAGCTCGATGGTCTTCGCAAGAGTCGTTTCAGCGCCACGGAACGACCGACGCCGTGGGATCAGATCACCTCGTACAACAACTTCTACGAGTTCGCCGGCAGCGACAACAAGGATCTTCCGTCACAGCTCGCTCCAGGGAATCTTGTCACCAGGCCGTGGGCCATTACTGTCGAAGGAGCGTGCGCCAAACCCGGGGAGTACCCGCTCGAAGAGGTCATCAAGAACCAACCGCTCGAGGAACGCATCTACCGCCATCGGTGCGTCGAAGGGTGGTCGATGGTCATGCCATGGGTCGGCTTTCCACTGGCGAGCTTCATCAAGAAATGCGAGCCCTCTCCGAGCGCGAACTTCGTGGCATTCGAGAGCCACTACGACGCACGACGGATGCCGTTGAGCCTTCGTCTCCCGTTCGATTGGCCGTACACCGAGGGGCTGCGGATGGACGAAGCGATGCACCCGCTGGTTATTTTGGCGGTCGGCCTCTACGACGAGGTCCTGCCGCCCCAGGACGGCGCACCGATTCGACTCGTCGTTCCGTGGAAGTACGGTTTCAAGAGCCTCAAGTCGATTGTGCGGATCGCGTTCACCGAGGCGCGCCCGGTTGGGACCTATCAACACGTCGATCCACGCTCATACGCCTTCTATTCGAACGTGAATCCAGGCGTCGATCACCCGAGATGGAGTCAGGCCACCGAGCGCCGGATTGGCGAGTTCTTCAAACGCAGGACGCTGATGTTCAACGGCTACGGCGACGAGGTGGCCAAGCTGTACACGGGAATGGATCTACGCAAGGACTTCTAGGGGGCGCGCATGCAGGCCGACCTGAATCGAAGGGAATTCGTTGCCGCGTTGGCGGCGTTGCCGTTCGCGGCAAAGGCGGCACTGGGTGCACAAACCGCGACGACCGCATCGATCCCGTCCATCGACAGCCACATTCATCTGTTCGACAAGACGCGGCCCGAGGGCGCCCCGTGGCCCCGCGATGCCGCGCCCGGAAGCGTTCCCGCTCCTGGGATGAGCGCCCTGCCCTCGCGCTACCGCGCGCTCGTCAAGCCATTCGGCGTCGTGGGTGCGATTGTCGTGGAAGCGAGCCCCCGGCTGGAGGACAACCAGTGGGTGCTGGATCAAGCGGCGACGGACTCGATCATCGTGGGCACCGTGGGAAGGCTGGATCCCGCGGATCCGGAGTTCGGCAGGAACCTGGAGCGCTTTCGGAAGAACAAGCTCTTCTTGGGCATTCGACAAGGACAACTCGGGGCAGGACTGGAGAAGCCGGGATTTGTGGCGAATCTCAAGCTCCTGGCCGATGCCGCCCTGAGCCTTGACGTCGATACCCCGCGGCAGGGCATGGACGCGACGGTCGTTCTGGCTCGAGTGCTCGATCGAGTCCCATCGTTGCGGCTCATCATGGACCACCTTCCCGACGTTCGATTTCCAGAAGATCGCGCGGTTCGCGACGCCTACGTGGCCGGCCTCAGAGAGCTCGGCAGGCGTCCGCAGGTCTACATCAAGCTGTCCGAGGTTGTCCGGCGTGTGAACGACAAGGTCTCGACTGACTTGAACTTCTATCGGGAATGGCTCGATGAGCTCTGGACGATCTTCGGCGAAGACCGCGTGATCTTCGGAAGCGACTGGCCGAACAGCGAGAACATCGAGCTCAATTCATATCCAAATGTCATGGGCGTGGCGCGCTCGTACGTAGCCGGCAAGAGACCGGCGGCCATGGAGAAGGTCTTCTGGAGGAATTCCTTGGCGGCGTACCGCTGGGTAAGACGGGATTCCACGCAACCGCAAGGCTGAAACGTCTCTCACATCAACACTCTGTCAGTCAGGCCCGGACGCGTACTGCTCGCGACAGCCGGACAAATCCAGCCAGGTCCTTGACGATCGAGAATGTCGTGACGAAGGGTCTGGCGGTGCTCATGCCGAGCGCCGTCGGCTCGTAGCCCGGCGTGTCGAGGAGCGGATTCAACCAGACGAGACTGGCCGACCTGCGATGCAGCTCGCGCATGGACGCAAGGAGCGCCTCGGGCTCGCCCACGTCCAGGCCGTCGCTCGCGACGATCACGACGGTATCCCGGCCAATCAGGCGCTCGCCGAATCGTCGGAGGAACTCGGCGAAGCACCCACCGATACGGGTCCCGCCACCCCAAGCGCCTTCCAGGTGAGGAAAACGAGGCGTCCTTCCCTCGGCGGAATGACGCACCTCGGTCGTCACCCGTTGGAGGGCCGTCGAGAACGTGAACACCTCAACACGCGCGGTGGCGCGGGTAATCGCCGTCGCCAGGCGGAGCGCTGTCCTGGCGTACTCGCTCATGGAGCGGCTGCCGTCGATCAACAGGACAAACCTTGGAGTACGTCGTCGGCGGCCCAACCAGCGCGGCGCGAGCGTCTCACCACCAGTCTGCAGGCTGGCTCGAAGCGTGCGTCGCAAATCGAAGCGCCGGCCCTTGGCGACCGGCCGCCATCGGCGCGACAAGCCCACATGCACGCGACGCACGAGAGCGCGCGCGGCCTCGACCCACAGAGCTTCCACGTCCGACAACTCCGGCGCGTCCGCACCTTCGGCCTCGATCGGGCTGTAGCTCGCGCGCAGGAGTTCCGCGGCCTCTTCTCCCTGCTCCTCGCCCGCCTCGAGTGGAGCCGTTGGCCTGGCTCCGGCACCAGACAACTCGTCGGCATCATCGGTCGATGAATTGGCGGCACGCCTCCGATCTGTCGCCACTTCCGCTCCGCCGGACGCCGCTGCCCTCTCGGGGCGCAGGGCGAGCAGACGGTCCTGACTGGCTCCGAACTGCCCCGAAAGGAAAAAGCGATCGAAGGCCTGGTCGAAGACCGCCACATCGTCTCGCGTCGCAGTGAGGACGGTTCGAAGGGCGTGACGAACGGCGTGCTCGTCAGACACGGTCACGACATCGATCGCACGCGCCGCGTCCAGCAGCTCGCCTGCGCCGATGCGAAAGCCGTGGTCGCGGCGCAGGATCACGCAAAAACTACCGAGGTTCTCCGGCAGGCTGCCAAAAGGGTGCATCAGCGGCCGGGCGAGGACACCGACCCGAAGCCGAAATCCGTTTCCAGGCCGTATCCGCCGGAGTCGAGCGATGGGGGCGCTTCTCCGAGAATCCTCGCCAGCTCCGCGGCGCGCGCACTCGCGACGCCGTGATCCTCGTGCACCTTGAGGACGCATCCGAGCGTCTGCTCGAGCGTCCGCGAGTCGAGGTGATCCCGGTGCAGGCTCATGAGCGCCATCGCCCAGTCGAGGCTCTCGGCCACGCCCGGTGCCTTCTGCAGTGGCATGGCACGGAGCGCCTGCATCATAGCCGCAATCTGACCGGCGAGCCGCTCGGACAAACCGGGAACCCTGGCATGCAGGATGGCGATTTCCTGGACGACCGACGGATACGGTAACCAAATGAACAAGCACCGCCGACGAAGGGCATCGGACAGCTCGCGCGTGCGGTTGCTCGTCACGACGACTCGCGGCTTGTGTCTCGCGCGAATCGTGCCCAGTTCGGGAATCGTGACCTGCCACTCGGCGAGGACCTCGAGCAGAAACGCCTCGAATGCCTCGTCCGCGCGGTCCACCTCGTCGATGAGCAGGACCGGCGCGCGATCTTCGGTAATCGCCTCGAGGAGGGGGCGCTTCAGCAGGAACGGCTCGCTGAAAATCTGCGCCTCCCGCTCTTCGAGAGACGAACCCTCGGTCTCGCTCAGCCGCGCGCGCAGCATCTGACGGGGGTAGTTCCACTCGTAGATCGCCGACATCGCGTCGAGACCCTCGTAACACTGGAGCCGGATCAGGCGCGTTCCGAGCATGTCGGCGAGGACTTTGGCGCTCTCGGTCTTGCCGACGCCGGCAGGACCTTCGACGAGCAGCGGCTTCTCCAGCGCGAGCGCGATCTGCAGCGCGGTCGCGAACGCGTCGTCCACGATGAACGCGCGGTCGCGGAAGCGGTCGCGGATGGCGGCAGCGTCCATCAGAAGTGAACCTGCGGAATGGTCACGGCTTCAGTCTACCGCTCCGCCACCGAAGTCTCTATCTCCCGCGCGGCCCGTCGTCGCCGCTTCTGGTTGCACGTGACGCAGGCACTGCCTATACTGAGTGCATGCAGTACACCA
>JBGPJH010000260.1:0-4551 GCA_041485305.1 Vicinamibacteria bacterium
CCGAAGACGATCTCGGGAAAGATACGGCGCGTGGAGCTGCGACGTGGCGAGGTCGAGCGCAGCTTGAGAAACGAGCGCGGCGAGCGGGAATTCTGGGAAAGCGACTTTCCGGAGCTCACGGCCAAGTGATGAGCCCGTCTTCCGGCGCGTCCATGTAACAGCGGTGTAACGAATCTGCTACAATCCTCGGGCTTTTCGGGCCGTGTCGAGAGGGCGGCCAATATGGCACAAGACTGGGGGAAGGGTGGCGTTCCGTCTCATTCCGCGCGAAGAGCGCTTCTACCACGATTTTCAGGCGCTCGCCGACGAGCTCCAGCGGGGGGCCTCGCTCCTCGAGCAGATGCTCGCTCCCGACCGGCCCGCGTGGGACAAGGCCGAGGAGATCAATGAAGTGGAGCACAAGTGCGACGTCCTGACCCACGAGATCATCCAGCGGCTCAATCGGACATTCGTTACGCCGCTCGACCGGGAAGACATCCATGCGCTCGCGCGGTCGCTGGACGATGTGATGGACGCCATCGACGCGTCGGCGACCCTGGTCCGGCTCTATCGTCTCGATACGGTTCGCTTCGGGGCTCGCGAGCTCGCGCGGATTATCACCGCGTGCACCGAGCAGGTGCGTCTGGCGCTCTACGCCATGGAGCGGAACAAAGGGGTGATCACGCACGCGGTCGAGATCAACCGGCTCGAGAACGAAGCGGACCGGATGCACCAGGAAGCGGTCATCCTTCTCTTCGACGACGAGCGGGATCCGATGGTCGTGATCAAGTGGAAGGAGACCCTCGACTTCCTCGAGGCGGCGACGGATCGATGCGAGGACGTCGCGAACGTGATCGAAGGCGTCGTCGTCAAGCACGGATAGCCACGGATGTTCACGGTCGTCGGCGCACTTGTCCTGATAGCGCTTCTCTTCGACTACATCAACGGGTTTCACGACGCGGCCAATTCCATTGCGACGGTCGTGTCCACCCGTGTGCTGTCGCCCGGAAAGGCCGTCATCTGGGCCGCGTTCTTCAACTTCGTTGCGGCCTTTGCGTTCGGGACCGCCGTGGCCAGGACGGTCGGCGCCGGCATGATCGACATCAACATCGTCACCTTTTCGGTGATCCTCGCGGGCCTGATGGGCGCGATCGTCTGGGACCTCATCACTTGGTATTTCGGGCTGCCGACGAGCTCGTCGCACGCGCTGATCGGCGGCTATGCGGGCGCCGCTGTGGCCAAAGCTGGGTTCGCCGCCATCCTTCCGAGCGGCTGGACCAAGACGATTCTGTTCATCTTTCTTTCCCCCGTCATCGGGCTCACCGCGGGCCTGCTGCTGATGACGTCGATCTTTTGGATCTTCCGCTGGACGCCGCCCTCGCGGGTGGATCGCTGGTTCCGGAAGTTGCAGCTTCTGTCGGCCGCGTTCTTCAGTCTCAATCACGGCGCCAACGACGCCCAGAAAACGATGGGGATCATTGCGGGGATCCTGTTTGCCGCTGGGTACATCCGGACGTTCTACATTCCCTTCTGGGTGGTGTTGGCCGCGCACACCGCCATCGGACTGGGTACGCTGGCCGGGGGGTGGCGGATCATCCACACGATGGGATCGAAGATCACCAAGCTGCAGCCGGTTGGCGGCTTTGCCGCCGAAACAGGCGCGGCCATCGCGCTGCTCATCGCCACGCAGGCGGGCGTGCCCGTCAGCACGACCCACGCGATTACCGGCTCGATTGTCGGCGTTGGTGCGACGCGGCGTCTGTCGGCGGTGCGGTGGGGCGTCGCCCGTCAGATTGTGTGGGCCTGGGTCCTCACGATTCCGATGGCGTTTGCCATCGGCGCGGGCGCGTACATGTTGTTGCGCGTCGGCGGCGCCCGCTGAACCTCTTTGCCGCCGCGCCACGCGAGGCCTGAAGGCCGTCATCCTCTTTGGCTCGATCGAGCGGCGATCGAACATTAGGCCCTGAGCTCGATCCTGAACCGCGCGCCTCCGTTCGCGCGATTGACCGCGCTCACCCGCCCGCCCTGCAGCTCGACCAGATGCTTCACGATCGCGAGACCCAGGCCAGTACCGCCAGGATCGCGCGCGCGCGACTTGTCCACGCGGTAGAAGCGCTCGAACACGCGCGACAGATCCTCCTCTGGAATTCCAGGTCCTTCGTCTTCGACATCAATGGCCAGGTACTCGCCCACTCGCCGAGCCGTGACATGTATGAAAGTGTGCTCGGGAGAATACGTGCTGGCGTTGGCGACGAGATTCCTCAGGACATCGTGCAGCTTCGCCGGATCTGCGCGAAGCGTCGCCGCCTGCGCGTCGACGTCGATCGCCACGCGCTGACCCCGGGCATCGAGCGTAGCCGACAGATCCGACGCGACCGACTCGACGAGCGGCCGGACCTCGCACGGGACCATCGCGATCGACTCCTGGCCCGCGTCCAGGCGAGCCAGTCGCAGCAAATCCTTGACCAGGCGCTCCATCCGCAGCGTGTGGCGCATGATGATGTCGAGAAACTGCCGGGTTTCGGCGGGATCCGACTCGCCCTCGTGCAGCGCCTCGACGTAGCCGCGAATCGCCGTCAGCGGCGTCCTTAGCTCGTGCGACACGTTCGCGACGAAGTCCCGCCGGATCTGATCGGCGCGCCGGAGTTCCGTGATGTCGTGCAGCACCAGGACAACGCCGTGAGCGGCGCCGGTGGCAGCGGGGGCCGCGCGCGCGATGAGCGTCCTCAACGCGTCTCGAGGCGGTGAGAGCTGAACCGAGGCTGGTTCCTGGCCGGAGAGCGCCGCGTCGACGAGGCTCGCAATCGCCGGATGACGGATGGTTTCAACGTAGTGTCGGCCGATGGCGAGCTCGTCCAGCCTCAGCATCTCCCGGGCCGCGTCGTTCACCAGCTGTACGCGACCCTGCGGATCGACGACGATGACCCCTTCGATCATGCCGGCGAGGATCGAGGCCATCCGCCCGCGATCGCGGGCCAGGTCGGCGAGACGACCGCCGAGCTCGTGCACCGAATCGTCCAGAACACGCGCCACCGTGCCGAGCTCGTCGTCGCCGTAGTCGAGACGCGGCGGCGTCAGATCGCCGCTCCGGTACCGCCTGGCGACATCGGCGATCGCGCGGACCCGCCGCCCGATGCGCCGCGAGACGATGAGAGCCATCGCGGCGGCACCGACCAGGGCGAGGCCCAGCGCGGTGAGGGTCGCGGTAAAGACCGTCTGCAGCTGTTGTCGGATATCGGTGAGCGGAAGCGCAACCCGGACGAAGGCAATACCTGGATGCCGCACGGGCACGGCGACGTACAGCATGCGGATCTTGAGCGTATCGCTGTACCTTTCGGCGCGGCCGATGCCCGAGTCGCGCGCCGTTTCGATTTCCGGCCGGGTGCCGTGATTCTCCATGCGCCGGACATCGTCGACTGTTTCGGCCGAGTCACCGAGCACGCGGCCGTCCGCGGCTATGAATGTCACCCGCGCGCCGAGCAGCTCCCCGATACGGTCGGCCTCTGCATCGAGCTCGGGCACCAGGTCGGCCGTGCCGGATGGGGAAGCGCTCACCTGCCGTCCCAGCAGCTCCGACGCGAGCCTGGCCTCTGCCATCAGTGTGCTTTCGATTCGGGCATCGGTCTGGGCGCGCGTCAAGACGGCGGACAGCACCCCGGCCACCGCGAGGGCGAGCACGGCAGCGGAGAGCGCCGCCAGGAAGAGCTTGGTCTGGAAAGAGGCGCGTGGCATGTCGTCGGCTCTCAGCGGTCGGCGGCCGCGAGCGTTGGCACCCGCGCGGTCATGACGGCGGCTGATCGAGCAGCTTGTAGCCGAACTGCTTGACCGTCACGAGCGCGTGCTCGAAGAGCGGCAGTTTCTCGCGCAGGCGACGGACGTGTACGTCGACCGTCCGGGTGCCACCTGTGTATTTGTAACCCCACACGTCGGTGAGGAGCACGTCCCGAGACAAGACGCGGCCGCGGTGCTTCAACAGGTACTCCAGCAGCAGGAATTCCTTGGCCGTGAGCCTGACGCTCTTGCCGGCCCAAGCCACCGTGTGCTGGTCGGTGTCGACGACGATAGGTCCGTAACTGATGGAGGCGGTCGCTGGCGGTTGACGATGGGTGCGCCGCAGCAGCGCGCGAACGCGCGCCACGAGCTCGTTCGGGCTGAACGGCTTCGCGATGTAGTCGTCGGCGCCAATCTCGAGGCCTGCGATCCGGTCTGATTCCTCCGCGCGCGCGGTCAGCATGATGATCGGAATGGCTGCCGTCTTCTGGTTTGCGCGGGCCGCGCGGCAGATGTCGATGCCGTCAACGTGAGGCAGCATCAGATCGAGGATCAGGACTCCCGGCGGCTCTTCGGTCAAGGTCGTCAGCGCGTCCCGCCCGGACGAGAGCAGGGTGACGGCAAAGCCGGCCCTTTCCAGGTAGCGGCGAACCAGCTCCGCGATATCGCGATCGTCCTCGACGACCAGAACGCGCGTCATAGCAGCCCGTGGTGAAAGTCCGGCGTTGCACCGAGGGCGGCGATGCAGCGCCGGCCGAATGCAACCGGACTTTCACCACGGGCTGCTAGGCCGAACGCGAG
>JBGPJH010000261.1:0-4529 GCA_041485305.1 Vicinamibacteria bacterium
AGTGAATGAGCCGGTGCAGCACTCGGAGCTCGTACGGCGCGACGTACATCTTCAGCCGATACCGCCAGGCGCTGAGGACGCGGAGCAGCGCACGCCGGGCCGGCGTCAAACGGGGGTCGGTCACTGTGGGATAGAAGGCGTTCAACACGCGCTCGAAATTCCGCACGCGGCGCCGCACGTTCCCGTTCACCCACGGGAGGTTCTCGCCGCGGCGCATCATCAGCTGGCGCCACCCCTCCGACGCCCATTCCTCGAGCGTGTCCGGAAACCTGAAGCCGAGCATCTCCGCGCCTGCGTACAACACGCCGTCCATCGGCACAGGAGTGTAGGTGTAGAGCACGATCTCCGTCGCGGGATTCACCTGCTTGATCTCCCGGATGAACCCGAACGTCTGCGCGAGATCATCGAGGGGATTGGGAGGCAATCCGATCACGAACGAGTATTCCGGCACCACGCCGTAGGTGCGCATCCGCTTCGCCAGCTCGAGGGCGAGTCGGGCGGACGAGGTGCCTCCCTTGTTCATCGCCCGAAGCGCCGCGTCGGAGGCGGCCTCGGCGCCTGAAAACACCATCTTCAGGCCCGATCGCACCATGCTCCGCCACGTCGCATCCGAGTAGTGCATCAGCGTGTCGATGCGGCCGAGCCCCCACCATTTGATGCCGAGCGGCGCGATCCGCTCCGCGAACTCTGCCACCCGGGCTTCCGAGATGAAGAAGTCCATATCGTGCATCATCACGGCATCGGCGCCGTATTCGACAACGAGGTGTCGCAGTGCCCGTTCGATCCGGGCCGGAGACTGCGCGAGCCAGCGTCTGTTCGACATGGCGACCACGGCGCAGAAGCTGCACGAAAACGGACAACCGAACGACGAGTTGTGTGCCACCGTGCGCCGACCGAGATAGGTTGGGTGGACGTAACGAGTCATCGGCACTCGCCCGTAGGGCAGATCCGGTAGATCATCGAGCGGCGTCGGCGCCTGAACCGGGTTGTGGATCACGCGCCCGTCCGCGTCCTTCCACGAGAGGCTGCTGACCTTCTCCAACGAGCCGCCCCTCTTGAGCGTGTCAACGAGCTGCAACAGTGGCTGCTCTCCCTGCGATCGCACGACGAAATCGACGTAGCTTGCGCGCAGCACAGTATCTGCGTGCGCGGTTGGAAAATATCCGCCCCAGACGATTGGCACGTCTGGCAGCGCCTCGCGCACGGTCCGGCAGACGGGTACGGCCTGGCTCAGCTGCGGGCCGGGCATGACCGTCACGGCAAGCAGCCTAAGCTCGCCCTTCGGCGCGCGCGCGAGCTGAGCGATTAGTTCGGCGGCGATATCGCCGTCCGTAGGGAAGGCTCGCGGAGCGGCGGCACACAGGGCGTTCGCGTCGGCCAGCGCCCAGGGTTCTCTTCCCTCCAACACCGCGGCAAGGGCCATCAACGAGAGCGGCAGTGGCTGCTTGCCAGGGGTCGTCGACAGTGGGTTGTATAAGAGGATCACCGGGCCACCCACACGCCAAAGGCCGCAGGCGCCCGGCGCAGCCGCAGCCGGGCCACCTGCCGCCGCCATCGCCAACCGAATGGTCCCTTCGACGGAACGAAGCAGGCGGACAACCCCAAGGCACTTGCCGCGCGACCTAGGCCCTCGTAGGTGAGGAACCCCACTCCCGGCTGTACCACGTGCTCGAAGCCGTGTTCGGCTGCCAACCCGCGCACCTGCGTTTCGACCATGGCTCGACCGTCGCGTTCGTTCTTGAACATCGGTGAATCCATCACGACCAGACTGCCTTCTGTCGCCAGCATCCGCTTCGCTTCGTTCAAGGTCCGACCAGGATCGGGCGCATAGTGCAGGGATCCGTTCAGCACGACGACGTCGAACTGCGACGGCTGAAACGGCAGCGCATCGAAGTCGGCCTGCACGGCTGCAAACGCCACCGGGTAGTGCCGGCAGGCACCGAGCCCGTCCACTTGGTCGTCCAGCAGATCGACCGCGACGGTGTGGTGTCCGTACGCTGCCAGCCGATGCGACAGCCAGCCGTTGCCCGCGCCCACATCCAGGATGCGAATCGGTCCCTGCCAGAGCGCGGGTAGCGCCCGCTCCTGCAGGTGGGCATAGCTCTCCCTCCGGATCCGCCACTGGGCGGCGCGTGGGTCGTCTCGGGTGACCATTGGCAGCATCCTGTAGTACTCGGGTGCGCCCGCCCGGTAGCCATCCCGCTCTCGGACGATCCGGTACTGCCGCCGAAAGGGCTCGGTGGCCGCTGCGCGCGCCGCGGTTAGGAAGCGATAGATGCCTCCGCGTCGGTCGTATCGCACGCCGCACGATCGGCACGCCAATGTACCTTCCCCATCGTCGACAGCCAGACGGCACCCCGGACAAGCGAAGCCGGGGCGCCAGACAGACCTCGCAGCGCGTGGCGTCAGAGCGGAAGAGGCCGCACGACCCGTTTCATCGGCGCGCGCTTTCGCCACAAGCTTCTAGACCTTCTCCAGCGTCATCAGGAAGTGATCGCCGCAGGCACGGAAGCCGGGCCACTTCCCGACGACGTCGTCAGCCCCGAGGAGCCTCGCGACCAACGCGGGGTGACGTCCGGCGAACGCGTGCATGTAGGGCGGCGGCGCCAGCAGACCCAGCGAGCGCAACGACAGGCGTCTGAATCCCGCGGCGTCGAAGGTGCGCTCGAACTCGCCGGGCGAATAGTAGCGCGTCCAGACCGTCCGGCCGTTGAGCGGTACCGGCACGAGCCCCTCGGCGAACCGTGCGCGGGCGCGCGCGAAGTTGCCGCGCCAGGCGTACAGGGCGATTTCCCAGGGGCACACGCGCCCGATCACCGAGGTGATGAGCACGCCTCCGTGGCGTAGCCTGCGGCCGATCTGGCACGCGGCCTCCATGAGATCCGGGACGCAGTTGAGCGGACCGAAGTTCGAGTACGCGGCGTCAAACGAGAACGCCGGCAGGCTATCGATGTCCTGGATGCCGAGGTGTCGCACCTCGACGCGATCGGACAGCGCCGCGCGCAAGATCCGCCGCCGCGCTTCTTCGACCATCGCAGCCGACCAGTCGATCGCGGTCACCCTGTAGCCCGCCTGCGCCAGCGTTTCGGCGTCGCACCCGGGTCCACACCCGAGGTCGAGGATGTGAGCGGGGCGGGGGACGTAGCGGCCGACCGCCGCCAGCACGCGGTGACGCATGGCACAGAGCGTCGTGTTTTCAGCATTCGACCGGTCGTACTCCGCGGCTACCCCGTCGAACGCCTGTTGCGTCTCGAGCAGTGCGCGTTCGGGGATCACTGCCACGGCGCACTCCTCCAGCTCGTTTTCGTCGAGCACACGCACCGCGCACACACCGGATTGTTGGCGACGTTCAGCAACGCCCGGAACGAGGGAAGATTTCGCCTGACAATCGACGCCAGCGGCTCGAGACGGACGCTGCCGACCACGTCGTGGAAGAAACACGGCCGCACGGCACCGTCGGCTTCGATCACGACCGACACATAAGGGGCGTTACACGACGCCTCAGGGAATTTCGTTCTGCCATGGAGCGCCGCGTAATACTGCGGCAGCCGACGGAGCTTGTCGGGGGACTCGGCCACGAAGCCCGACTCGAACGCCTGGCCGAATCGGGCGATGGCCTCCTCGATCACATTCTCGAATTCCTCGACCTCTTCGAGCGTGAGCACGAGCGGGGTGGAGTTCGGCGGAGCGTTTCGGCCAAAGGCCAGCGACGACACGTCCGCCGACAGAAACGAAATGCCGTCCAGCGACATCGCCCTTGCGTGCTCAATGAGCCGAGAGACCTCTCGGAAATTGAGCCGATGCAGCGTCGACCGCGCGGTCACGGGAATGTCGGGGGCGATCCGCCGCAGGCGCGCTACGCCTTTCTCGACCACGCCGAGCGCGTTCACCCCGCGGACGGCGCGATAGAGCGGTTCGGTCGACGCGTCGAGAGAAACGATCACCCGGGAGAACGAGCGCGCGACCTCCGGCGCCAGGCGTTCCAGCAGCACACCGCTCGTGTGAAGGTGCAAGGTCAGTCCGAGCGCCTGGAAGATGGCCGCGGCCTCGAACACTTCGGGCCGCAGGAGCGGTTCGCCCCCGGAAAACAGCACGAGCCGGGTTCCCAAATCGGACAGCGCGTCGGCAACGGACTGGATTTCCTCGAGCGTGAGGTCGCCGGCGCCGCTGCTCTTCCACCAGTCGCACGATACGCACCGGCTGTTGCAGCGGCTGGTTGGGAAAAAGACCACGAGGGGGAGCACGAAGGTGCGGTTCGTCAGCTCGCCCAGACGGACCAGGGCGCTCGTTCGGAGCGCTGACGGCCGGCCTGCCCCGGCCCTCATGACCCTGTCCACGACTCGAGCCGGGTGAGCAACATCGCGCCTACCTCGGCTGCTCGGTCGGCCGAGCGGCCGCCTGTCGGGTGAGCAGTGGAACGAGTGCCGGCGGGGAGGCCGGGTTCTCGCGACGAGAGAGTTGTCGCAGTTGGCGGCGCAGAAACGGCAGCTTTGCGGCCTGCCACAGTCCGGACCCCACCAGGCGCAGGC
>JBGPJH010000262.1:0-4528 GCA_041485305.1 Vicinamibacteria bacterium
ACGGTCTTGGCGCTCCGGTGGCGATCGAGAACGTCCGGCAGGAGTTTCTTGCCGAGGTAGACCTTGGATTCGGCATTGTCCGCCCGATTCCGTTCGTATTTGACGACCTCGAACCGGAGGTGATCGAGCGTCCCCCGCATCTCGTAAAACCTGTTCTTGGTCTTGACGACGATCTCGTCGAAGCCCTGCTCGGCTGCCCAGAGCTCCTGTTGTTCCGTGAGCGCGCGGAAATGCCCCTGCCCGCGCCAGTCGCGTCGGGTCCCGCCAATCCACGTGTACAGGATTCGCCGGCCGTCGAACCGCACGTGGTCCTCCAGTCGGCTCACCAGATCGGCGAGCTTGGGTTCAGTCTCGGACTGGACGATTTCGTGCGCGACCTTGAAAGATACGGGCACGACCGACAGCGGCTCGTCGGCCAGGGGCGCGTTGGCGAGCAGGATCAAGTGCGAGCGCCCGCTCAGCCGACGCACGATCTCTACGGCCGTCTTCTTTCGGGGAAACTCGCCGAAATACTCCTCGATGTACTGGATCTCCAGCGCGCCCTGCTCGAGGTCGTACTGTGTAATGTGGTATTCCACCGCTCGATAACGGGCATTGTACCGCAGTCCGCAATGCACGGGTCGCGGCCTTCAGCTTTCAGCTCTCAGCTGTCAGCTATTAGGGCTGCCGCTGCTCGATCCGTGCCCATGTGTCGCGCAGAGACACCGTTCTGTTGAACACCAACGCACCAGGCTTCGAGTCCGAATCGACGCAGAAATAGCCGAGTCGCTCGAATTGGAACCGCGCCGGGACCGTCGCGCCAGCCAGGCTGGGCTCGGCCCTGCAGTCGCGAAGCACTTCGAAGGAATCCGGATTCAGACGGTCGAGGAACGTCTGTCCCTGGTCCGCGCGCTCGGGGTCTTCGACTGAAAAGAGCCGATCGTACAGCCGCACCTCGACGGGAATGGCGTGCGCGGCAGACACCCAGTGCAGCGTGGCCTTGACGCGCCGGCCGTCGGGCGAATCGCCGCCACGTGTCTCCGGGTCGTACACGCAGCGAAGCTCGACCACGGCGCCGTACGCGTCCTTGATCATCTCGGTACACGTGACGAAGTAAGCGCAACGAAGCCGCACCTCCCGACCCGGCGAAAGCCGAAAGAACTTCTTCGGCGGATCTTCCCGGAAATCGTCCTGTTCGATGTACAGCACGCCAGAGAACGGCACCTTGCGCGTCCCCGCCGAAGGGTCCTCCGGGTTGTTGATGACGTCGACCTCTTCGACCTGTCCTTCGGGATAGTTCGTGATGACGACTTTCAGCGGCCGAAGGACGGTCATCACCCGAGGCGCACGGCGATTGAGGTCTTCGCGAACGCAGTGCTCGAGCTGCGCCATGTCGATCACGTTTTCCTTCTTCGCAAGGCCGATGCGCGCGCAGAAATCGCGGATCGATTCCGGCGTATACCCTCGCCGGCGCAGCCCGCAGATCGTCGGCATGCGCGGGTCGTCCCACCCCGACACGAGGCGCTGCTGCACGAGCTGCAGCAGCTTGCGCTTGCTCACCACCGTGTAGGTGAGGTTCAACCGCGCGAACTCGATCTGCCGCGGGCGATCGCCCTCGATGAGATTCTCGACACACCAGTCGTACAAGGGGCGGTGGTCCTCGAACTCCAGAGTGCACAGCGAATGCGTGATCCCTTCGATCGCGTCGGAGAGCGGATGTGCGTAGTCGTACATCGGATAGATACACCAGGCGTCGCCCGTCCGGTGATGCGTGGCGCGTCGGATCCGGTACAGCGTCGGATCGCGCATGTTCAGGTTCGGCGACGCCATGTCGATCTTCGCGCGGAGCACGTGCGCGCCGTCCTCGAAGTCGCCGGCCCGCATGCGCGTGAACAGATCGAGGTTCTCCTCCGCCGATCGGTTCCGGTAGGGACTGTCGCGCCCAGGCTCGGTCAGCGTGCCGCGATGATGCCGAATCTCGTCGGCCGTCAGGCTGTCGACGTACGCCTTGCCGCGCTTGATCAAATCGACCGCGAACTCGAACAGCCGCTCGAAATAGTCCGACGCGAAAAACAGCCCGTCCCATTTGAAGCCCAGCCACCGAACGTCTTCTTCGATCGCGTCGACGTACTCGACGTCTTCTTTGGTCGGGTTGGTGTCGTCGAATCGCAGATTGCAGGTTCCGCCGCGCTCGGCGGCGACGCCGAAGTCGAGACAGATCGCCTTGGCGTGGCCGATGTGCAGATACCCGTTGGGCTCCGGGGGGAAACGCGTCTTGAGCCGGCCGTGATTCTTGCCGGCGGCGAGGTCCTCGTCGATGATCGCGCGAATGAAATCGACCGGGACCTGCGGAGAGACTGCTTTGGGCTCGTCAGAATTAGGCATCGCTGGCCCCAATTGTATAAGCAACCACCGCTCGGCCATCGAGAGGCCGGCAGCTGACCGCTGTCTGCTGAGTGCTGATAGCTCGCCGCATTGACCGGGCTAGAATTTAGCGGCATGCGCTACACGACGCTCGTCACCACCGATACGCTGGCGAACATCCTCCCGGACCCTTCGCTGATCGTCGTTGACAGCCGCTTCGACCTCGCAGACACCGACGCCGGCGAACGCGCCTACGTGGAACGGCACATTCAGGGGGCGGTGTACGCGCACCTCGACCGCGATCTGTCCGGACAGAAGACAGGACAAAACGGCAGACACCCGCTCCCCGATCCCATCCTCCTGGCGCGTATGTTTGGCAGGCTGGGCATCGGCGCAGACACTCAGGTCGTCGTCTACGACCAGGACTCCGGCATGTTCGCCAGCCGAGTGTGGTGGATGCTCCGGTGGCTCGGTCACGACGAGGTGGCGGTGCTCGACGGCGGGTTTGCGAAGTGGTCCGCAGAGAATCGCCCGACCCGGGCAGGCGCGGAGTCGAAACCGGTTCGCGAATTCGCGCCCCAGCCTCGCCCGGACATGGTGGCCGACGAAGGTGATGTTCGTGCGCTCCTGGGCCGGTCGGACTGGCGACTCCTGGACGCGCGTGCGCCGGAGCGCTTCCGCGGCGAGACCGAGCCGCTCGATAGAGTCCCCGGACACATTCCGGATGCCGTGAATCACTTCTTCAAATGGAACCTCGACGAAGCGGGCGCGTTCAGGCCGGCCGACGATCTTCGCAAGCGGCTGCGCGAAAGGATCGGCAGCGTGCCGCCGCAACAAATCGTGTGCTACTGCGGGTCGGGGGTGACCGCGTGCCACAACCTGCTGGCGCTCGAACACGCGGGCCTGTCCGGTGGAAGGTTGTACGCGGGCTCGTGGAGCGAGTGGGCGGCCGACCCGGCGCGCCCGGTTGAAACTGGGCCAGGTGGAACGGGTGGGGCCGGTGGGGCAGGTCGGCCGTGAAGGGCGGGTGGGGCCGGAGGGCTTTAAAACTCAGACCTCAGATTACCATCGAGGGAGGACCTGAAGGTCCGCACTACCACCTCTTACTCGCCCCGCCAGCCCCACTAGCCCTACCCGCCCGACCGGCCCTTCCAGCCTAACCAGCCCAACCTGCCCTAACCCGCCCGACCGGCCCCCGCTAAGCGGGTTCGTACGCAAGGCCTGGCATGAGCCAGCGCTCGGCCTCCTCTATTGAACAGCCTTTCCGGCGGGCGTAGGACGCGGCCTGGTCTTCGCCGATTCGGCCGACACTGAAATATCTCGCCAGCGGATGCGCAAAGTACAGCCCGCTGACGCTCGCGGCCGGCAACATGGCGGCGTGCTCGGTGAGACTGATGCCGACCCGGCCCGCATCCAGAAGCTCAAACAGATTGAACTTCTGACTGTGATCCGGGCACGCCGGGTAGCCGAATCCGGGGCGGATCCCTCGATGGCGCTCGGCGAGGATGTCCTCGGCGGTCGCCCGGTCGGCGATGCCCCATTCCTTGCGCGCCCGCGCGTGGAGAAATGCGGCAAACGCCTCGGCAAGGCGATCAGCGAGCGACTTGGCCAGGATGGCGCTGTAGTCGTCGTGAGCACGCTCGAACCGCTGGGCCAGCTCATCGGCACCAATGCCCGCGGTCACGGCAAACGCGCCGATATGATCCGTCGCGGGCGCAGAGCGATCGGCCACGAAATCCGCAAGGGACAGATTGGGGCGGCCGTCGGACAGCATTTCCTGCTGGCGAAGCATGTTGAACCGCGTCAGCTCGCCGGCCTTCTCGCGCGAGGGATACACCACGATATCGTCGCCCTCGCTCGCTGCCGGCCAGAAGCCGTAGACGCCGCGCGCACTCAGCAGGTCGTCCGCCACGATCTCGTCCAGCAGCCGGCGGCCGTGGTCGTACAGCTCGCGCGCCGCCGCCCCGTACTGCGGATGCTCGAGGATGGCCGGAAAGCGCCCTTTCAGCTCCCAGGCCGAGAAGAAAAACGTCCAATCGATGTAGGGCACCAAGTCGGCGAGCCGCACGTCGCTGACGGCTCGACGCCCGACAAATTCCGGCTGGGGCAAGGCTTCCTTCATCCAATCGATCTTCAAGCGGTTTCTGAGCGCCGCCTCGTAGGAGAGCAGCGGGCGCGCCTGGCG
>JBGPJH010000263.1:0-4524 GCA_041485305.1 Vicinamibacteria bacterium
AGGTGCGGCAGCTAATGTTTCCTTGTCACTTGCGAGTCGTCGGGCACCGCCCTATACTGCTGCCGTCATCTAGACATCTTCTAAAGCCGATGTCCGTGCGAATGAGGCAAGTTTTAGGCTTTAGAAGCTGTCTTAGGGCGGTCGCGAAGCGGCCGCCTCTAGTAGCGAAGGTTCGCCGTCCTGGTCCCCGGGCCCGTTACTCGGCGGTTTGAGGCGAAGCTTCGCTACCAGTCACGTTTATGACGACAACCTTGCACGCCTCCGCACTAGCCGCCCCGCCACCGCCTCCCATTCCTGCGCTGAGCGAGCCACTCACAGCTGAAGCCCTCGCCGCCGCCTTACGGACCTTCAGCGGCTCCTACTATGCCCAGCATCCGTTTCATCAGTTGATGCACGAGGGTCGGTTGACGAAGCGACAGCTTCAGGGATGGGTCGCCAATCGACTGGCCTATCAGCGAGCGATCCCGCGCAAGGACGCAGCCATCATCTCCAACTGCCCCGAACCCGACGTCCGGCGATTGTGGATGCAGCGCATAGTGGACCACGACGGCACGGAGGCGGGCAGCGGCGGGATCGAGATGTGGATCAAGCTCGGCGAAGCGCTCGGCGTCCCGCGGGAGGAAATGGAGGACGAGCGGCACGTGTTGCCGGGCGTCCGGTTTGCCACCGAGGCGTACGTCACCTTCTGCAGGACCAAGCCGTGGATCGACGCAGTCGCGTCGTCGCTGACCGAGCTGTTCGCGCCGGATCTGATGCGACGGCGCATCGCGGCGTTTCCGGAGCACTACCCGTGGGTCGATGTCGAAGCGCTGGCGTACTTCAAGAGCCGCCTCGTCCAAGCGCCGCGCGACAGCCAACAAGGACTCGGGCTGGTGATGGCTCGCTGTACCACGACCGAGACCCAGCGCCGGGCCTTCGAGGCGCTGGCCTTCAAGCTCGAGCTGCTGTGGGCGATGATCGACACCATCCATCACGCCTACTCGGAGCCCTGACATGACTTTCACCCCGTCGTCGGTCCCGACGCTCTGGCGGCTGGCGCGGCTCGACTTCGACCGGGTGCGCCAGCAGCGCGTCCTGCTCTACCCGGAAGGCGCCGTGCTGCTCAACGACACCGGCGCGGCCGTCTTGGAGCTCTGCGATGGTCTTCGTTCCGTCGGCGACATCGCGAAGATCCTGGAAGACCGCTACCACTGCGACGTAACGGCCGACGTCGTGGAGTATTTGTCGCAGCTCGAGGAAAAGGAGCTCGTCCGTGGCTAATGCCCCGACGACCCTGCTCGCCGAGATCACCCACCGGTGCCCGCTGCACTGTCCCTACTGCTCCAATCCGCTCGCGATGGTTGGAGCGGAACAAGAGCTGACGACTGCAGACTGGAAGCGTGTGTTTGCGGAGGCGCGCGACCTCGGCGTGCTGCAGCTCGGCCTGTCGGGTGGCGAACCGCTGGCGCGCAAAGATCTCGAGGCGCTCGCGGCCAGCGCCCACGAGCAGGGGCTGTATACAACGCTGGTCACTTCGGGCATCGGTCTGACCCGGGCGCGTGCCGAAGCCTTGCGCGAGGCCGGCCTCGAGCACATCCAGATCTCGATCCAGGACTCGGATCTGGAAATGGCCGACCGGATCGCAGGCATGCGGGCGGCCCAGCAGAAGGTCGCGGCCGTCGCGATCGTTCGCGAGCTGGGTTTCGCGTTCTCGATCAATGCCGTTCTTCATCGGGCCAACCTGGACCGGGTGAGCGACATCATCGAGCTGGCCGCGAGCTGGGGAGCGGATCGGCTGGAGCTGGCCAACACGCAGTACTACGGCTGGGCGCTGCAGAACCGAGCCGCGCTGATGCCGACGGCCGCGCAAGTCGCCGCGGCGCAGGACGTCGCGGACGAAGCCAAACGCCGCTATCGCGGCCGCATGCAGATCATCTACGTGCTGCCCGATTACCACGAAACCTACCCCAAGCCCTGCTACGGCGGGTGGGGCAACGTGTACATAGTGGTGACGCCAGACGGCCGGACGCTTCCTTGCCACGGGGCCACCGAGATCACGACGCTCGCCTTTGACAACGTTCGGGATCGCTCGCTGGCGTGGATCTGGGAGGAGTCCTCCGCATTCAACGCCTACCGCGGTGACGACTGGATGAAGGAACCCTGTCGGAGCTGCCCGCGCAAGGCCGTGGATTTCGGAGGGTGTCGCTGCCAGGCGTTCGCCCTCACGGCCGATGCCACCAACGCCGACCCGGTGTGCACGCTGACGCCGCTTCGATCCATCATCGACCAGGCCATCCAGGCTGCCGCCCCGACGGATTATCGCTTTCGGTATCTGACCGTCGAAACCAGGCGACCATGAGCGCGCCGGAGCCCGCCATCGCATCGGATGGGCTCGGCCGCGACTACGGTTCGACGCGGGCGCTGGACGCGCTCGACCTCGTCGTTCGCACCGGGACGATCGTCGGGCTGCTGGGCCCCAACGGCGCCGGCAAGACGACCACGATGTTGCTCCTCGCGACGCTGCTCGGTCCCTCGCGCGGCACCGCGCGCGTGTTCGGGCACGATATCGCGCGCGAACGGGTGGCGATTCGGCGGCGCCTCGGGCTCGTGTTTCAGGAGGCCAGCATCGACGGCCTGTTGACGGTCCGCGAGAACCTGACTTTTGCGGCCCGCCTGGCAGGCCTGGGCGGCGGAGCCGCTCGGCAGGCGGTGGCCAACATCCTCGAATCCACCGGGCTCGCAAACCGCGCCTCTCAGCCGGCCCGGGAACTCTCCACCGGCTGGCGCCGTCTGACCGACCTCGCACGAGCAACGCTCCATCGACCCGATCTGCTCATCCTCGACGAGCCCACCGTCGGCCTCGATCCCGAGCATCGGGATCGGGCATGGAGACTCCTCGAGACCGAATGTCGCGAGCGTGGGACGACGGTCCTGTTTTCGACGCACTACCTGACGGAAGCGGAGCGATGCGACGACGTCCTGCTGCTGGCAGACGGCCGCGTCGTCGGCACCGGTACTCCGGCGGCGCTGATGGCGACAGTCGGAGAGGAAGTGCTGGAGATTGAAGGCCCGGATGCGCCGCGGCTGTTATCGGCGCTGGACGAGGTCGTCACCGTGCGCCTGGCGATTAAGACGGCCCGCGGGTACCGAATCGGGATCAGCGGCCCACGCGACCAGCTCACGAAGCTGGCCGCCGCTGCTCCGGCACTAGTCCGCTTCACCGTGCGTCCGCCAACCTTGGACGACGTATATTTCGCGCGCACTCAGGACCAGACCCTCGTGCGACCCGCCGGCGTGCCGCGGCAAGCACTGGCATGAGCAGCGCGGCGGCCATCCACGGAATCATCGCCCGGGATCTTGCGAGAGCGTTCCGGCAGAAGAGCCGCCTGCTCGGAGGGCTGGCGCGCCCCTTCATGTGGCTGCTGTTTGTCGGCACCGGCTACAACACCATCGCGCACGTCGAGGGGGTCGAGTCCTATCACGCGTTCGTCTACCCTGGCGTGGTGGTGATGGCCGTGCTCTTCGGCGCCATGCTGACGGCAATCTCGACCGTCTACGATCGCGAGTTCGGGATGCTGCGCCTGATGCTGGCCAGTCCCGCCGGGGTGCCAGCGATCCTGGCGGGTCGGGCAATCGCAGCCGCCGCCATCGGCATCGTCCAGGGCGGCGTGGTGCTGCTGTTCATCCCGGCGGTGATGTCGGTCACGCCGGTGCAGCTGGTAGCGGTCGTTGCCGCCCTGGTACTGGGCGCCGCCGCCAGCAGCGTACTCGGCCTGCTCGTGGCCGCGCCGCTGCGGTCTGTCGAGAACTTCGCCGGCGTCATCAACGTCGTGCTGTTCCCGCTCTTGTTTCTGAGTGGCGCTTTGTATCCAACCAGTCGCCTGCCCGCGGCTTTGCAAGCCATCGCTCGGCTGAACCCGGTCACGTACGCAGTCGACCTGATGCGTCGGGCGCTCGGTCAACCGGCGGAGTTCGCCGCCAGCCGGTCGATTCTCGTGCTCAGCGCAACCACGCTGCTGGCATTTGGGCTGACGACGATCGTGTTCGATCCAGAACGGAGGCTCGTCCGTCGGGATCGGGCTGAGAAATCGTCGCCTACCGAGCGACGCCCCGGCCTCTAACCGTGTCCTCAGCAACGTCTGCCCCGTACGGTACGTGGACCTCGTCCCTGACGGCACAGGCCATCGCGGCCGCGGCGCTGCGACTGGGTCAGATCGTCGTCGAAAACGAAGACATCTACTGGGTGGAGGGGCGGCCCGAAGAAGGCGGCCGGAACGTCGTGGTCAAGCGCACCGAAGACGGGCGCATCGCCGAGATGACGCCCGCGGATACGAACGTGCGCACGCGCGTGCACGAATATGGCGGGGCGGCGTACACCGTGTCGGGTGGAACCATCTACTATTCCGAGTTCGGCGATCAGCGCCTCTACCGGCTGGAACCGGGGGGCACGCCACAGCCGCTCACGGTGCCGGGCGACTGCTTCTACGCGGACGCGTCGGTCGATCTCCGCCGGCGCCGGCTCGTGTGCGTGCGCGAAGACCACCG